>CAZVAZ010000535.1:0-1516 GCA_964625235.1 uncultured Hyphomicrobiales bacterium | reverse complement strand
ATCAGGCAGACATTCAGCGCTGCAAACCCAATACGCCGCCATTGGATTGCTGAAGTAATGATATGCACCTTAAAAAACCCGCTGTTTTTTGATAGAATGCGAGCGTAGATGAACTTTGCTAAGAAATCTTAAATGCAGACAGTGCCTGCGACGCAATGTTTCAGCGCAAAACCGATTTTCCGGCATAGCTTGCCGATGATCCCAGCTCTTCTTCAATGCGCATAAGCTGGTTGTATTTGGCCAGTCTGTCAGATCGCGCCAGAGAGCCGGTTTTTATCTGACCGCAATTGGTGGCCACGGCCAGATCAGCAATGGTGGTGTCTTCGGTTTCGCCCGAGCGGTGCGACATAACAACGGTGTAGCTCGATCTGTGGGCACAACTGACGGCATCGAGAGTTTCACTCAAAGTTCCAATCTGATTGACCTTGACCAGAATTGAATTGGCCACGCCCTTGGCGATGCCTTCTTCCAATCTGGTGCGGTTGGTGACGAAAAGATCATCGCCGACCAGCTGTACTTTGCCCCCCAAAGCCTGTGTCAGCACCTGCCAGCCGTCCCAGTCGTCTTCATCCATACCGTCTTCAATGGAAATAATCGGGTATCTGCTGACAAGGTCTTCGTAATATTTGACCATCTCATCAACGCCGAGCTTCTTGTTTTCTCCTACCAGATTGTAAACGCCATCCTTGTAAAACTCGGACGAGGCGCTATCGAGTGCGAGATAAAAATCTTCTCCAGGCTTATAGCCCGCACTTTCAATCGACATAATGATGAAATCAAGTGCATGGGTGGTTGATGACAGATTGGGTGCAAACCCGCCCTCATCACCGACATTGGTATTGTGTCCCGCAGCGCTGAGCTTTTTCTTCAGTGTATGAAACACCTCCGCCGACATTCTCACACCCTCTTTAAAGTTGGGTGCGCCCACCGGCATGATCATGAATTCCTGAATATCAATCAGATTGTCAGCATGTTCGCCGCCATTGATGATATTGACCATCGGCACCGGCAACAGACACGAGGTTGCCCCACCGACGTAGCGATAAAGCGGCAGGCCGGTAACGTCAGCGGCAGCCTTGGCCACTGCCAAAGACACGCCCAAAATGGCATTTGCACCGAAATTGCTTTTGTCGTCGCTGCCATCAAGCTCAATCATGGCAAAATCGACGCCAATCTGGTCTTCTGCTTCCAGCCCTACGACAGCATCGGAAATTGCGCCGTTCACCGCTTCAACCGCACCTTCCACCCCTTTGCCGAGAAAGCGCGATCCACCATCACGTTTTTCAACCGCCTCATAGGCCCCGGTTGAGGCACCGGAGGGAACGGCTGCCCGCCCGAATGAATCATCTTCAAGCACCACATCAACTTCAACAGTCGGATTGCCTCGACTATCGAGAATTTCGCGCGCTTTTATATCGACAATAACGGTCATCGGGGATCCTGTTTAAAAAGGTGGTTGCTTTCTTCGGTGATTGTTAATAACGATCTGGTCAAGCGAGAGCAAGGTATGAATGGC
>CAZVAZ010000534.1:0-1520 GCA_964625235.1 uncultured Hyphomicrobiales bacterium | reverse complement strand
GAAATAAGTATCCGCCGGTTGTATTTGAATGGACAAAAAGTCGCCGCACTTTAACATCAAATTGCATTTTTCAATTTGGTGGAATAGATTTGCGTATGACCAACTCCGTCACTAGCCTCACAACTTTATGTTCAATAATCATGCTTGGCGTCCTTGTGACCACAGGTGCGGCTACAGCGCAGACAGCCGAAAACAGGATCAACCTGGAATATGATTTCACCGGTGGCGGCCTTCGTATCATGGAAGCAACGTTTGATCTTACGTTTGATCAAAAAACCTATCTGGTAAGATCGCGATTGAGCACCAGGGGTGTTGCCAGCATTTTTTCAAAAAGTGTTACATATTTTGGTGCGCGCGGGACACTTGGTGCCAAACAGGCGCTGCCGGAAGAATTTCAATCCCGGACTGAAAAAGGCCAGAAACAGAAAACCGCCAATATTACCTGGTTGAAAAAAAACCAGCAGAAAATAGATGTGTTGCCGCAGCCCAATAAGTTCAGACAGGCCTCAATCGACAAGTTTCTCAAGCCCGGCTATCCCGATCCCTTGTCAGCACTTGTTGCCATTACATTTTCAGCCGACAAATTGTGCCGCAATAAAATCAGATCTTTTGACGGCCGCAAGATTTTTGACTTCAAGCTGGAATACCTGGGTAAGGAAGAGTTGCGAAAAGGCGAGGCCGGGGCTTATTTTGGACCCGCGCACAAATGTTCGTTCAAAAATGTTCCTATCGCCGGTTACTCAGATAATAAAATGAAGGCATATCGCGCCAAACCAACGCCCGCCTATACAATCTGGTTTGCTCCCATTAAGGCTGCCTCAAAGGGCGGACCCATATTTATACCTGTAAAAGCCACCGGAACAATCAACTGGGCCTCGGTGGGGGTTGTCATCACCAAAGGCAGCATCAACGGTCAACCGCTTAGCGCTCTGCGTTAAGACATTTGTGGCGCAGGCTTCCAGAGGTGCCGCGCAGCTGTATCAAACCGGGACATCGGGTTTAATTTTTAAAACATTGACCACCGCCTTGACCTGGCAGCTTATGTAAAACCTCGCAACAAAGCGGAAAATTTTTCCTGTAGCCGCTATATCTGGCCATGAACGAAACAAGAAAATTCGCCGGTCAGTGATTCGGGCACCCTTTGTTCATGGTGTATTCCGGTTGCTAACAATCTTAGTGCGAATTTGCGGGCAGACGATTAACCAATCGATCATATTTCCACCGGTAAAATTAACCTTTGGGCACCGGTTTTCAGTTGCCGAAGGCGTTTAGCCAGATGTTTCGACACCATAAATGGATTTCCACCTACATATAGCCGTGAACAAAACCTGAATCTGTGCAGGTAAGTGATTCGGTCACATTTTGTTCCGCTGGCGTTCCACAGATTAACGAGCTGTGGCAATATTGTGTCAAATTGAAACATTATGCCCCATCGTTAATCTCATGGCGCATTCCTGCTTGCATTCACATTTCCAACAACCCATGAAGGTGACATACCGTCAAAAATAACATCAACGGTG
>CAZVAZ010000533.1:0-1522 GCA_964625235.1 uncultured Hyphomicrobiales bacterium | reverse complement strand
TAACGCGCGCGCGCATGATAACCGAGCCTCGACCGGTATGGAAAGCTGACTTGATGCCTGCGCGGCCGAGAATGAAACCGCCGGTGGGAAAATCCGGGCCGGGAACGATTTCCATGATGTCATCGATAGTCAAGGCGGGATTGTCAATATAGGCGACACTGGCATCAATGATTTCGCCGAGATTATGCGGTGGTATGTTGGTGGCCATGCCGACAGCGATGCCACTGGCACCATTAACCAGAAGATTTGGAAAACGCGCCGGTAATATCTTGGGCTCGGATTCAGAGTTATCATAATTGGGAGTAAAATCGACCGTATCCTTGTCAAGATCACTCATCAGGGCGTGCGCCGGTTTGCCCATGCGCACTTCGGTATAACGCATGGCGGCTGGTGGATCTCCGTCAACCGAGCCAAAGTTGCCCTGGCCATCGAGCAGCACAAAGCGCAGGGAGAAATGCTGAGCCATGCGCACCAGAGCATCATAAATAGACTGGTCGCCATGGGGGTGATATTTACCAATCACATCACCGACAACACGGGCTGATTTTCTGTAAGCCTTGTTCCAGTCGTAGCCGTTTTCATGCATGGAATAGAGTATGCGGCGGTGAACCGGCTTCAACCCGTCGCGTACATCGGGCAACGCGCGAGAGACGATGACGCTCATGGCATAATCGAGATAAGACTTCTTCATCTCATCAACAATGGAGACCGGACTTACGTCACTATCGACGGGCCCCTCGCCGCCAGGATTGCCCTCACCGGACGGTGATGGCGGGGTGGTGTCATCTTGATCTGGCAAGTGAGCCTCTTAAATTAAGTGCCGGATTGAACGCAGGCTTTACCGGATGTTTTTTTTCAGTGATCACAGGTTGAAAATTCAATAAAATCTTCAACTAAAACAATTGTTTATGTGTGATCAGAATTCCACTTATGCTTATACCCGATTCCCGGGGGGCAGAGCAACCAATTTAGGGTTTTTAATTTCCTATTTTTCTTTTTATTTTCAATATCTTAGAAAGTGTTCACAGCTTATTTCCAAACCTGTGCACAGAAATTGAGCTAAAATTGTAAATTGCATGAATTCTCAAACCTCCATCAATGCTATGGATGAGACAGGACAGTGTTGTTATTGAGGCTTGAAACTGGAGAGCGACATGACACCCGAATTGATCATATCAATTTTTGTTACCTTGCTGGTGACCATTGACCCGCTGGGAATTGTACCGATTTTCGTTTCTCTTACCGTTGGCATGACGCCCCGGCAAAAACGCACGGTGGCCATTCGTTCGTCTGTCATTGCCCTGGTGGTCCTGTCGGTTTTCGCATTGTTTGGTGAAAAAGTTCTCGGCGTCCTTGGCATAACTCTACCGGCTTTTCGAACTGCGGGCGGGTTGATGTTATTGTGGATCGGGTTTGAAATGGTGTTTGAAAAGCGCGAGGAACGTAAATCCGCCACCGCCGAGCGCGCCGTATCAGACAAACACGTCAATGATGTTGCAGCCTTCCCGCTGGCCATACCGCT
>CAZVAZ010000532.1:0-1525 GCA_964625235.1 uncultured Hyphomicrobiales bacterium | reverse complement strand
GTGCCGCCCATATAGAAGGCAAAATCGCAATACATGCGATGGTGCGCCCGTGACACTTTATCCGCCAGCGCTGCTTCATCAGTTGTAGTGGGAGAGGTATTGGGCATTTCGAAAACCGCGGTAACACCACCCATAACAGCGGCGCGCCCGCCGCTTTCCAGATCTTCCTTGTGCTCGCCACCGGGTTCGCGAAAATGAACCTGACTGTCAATAACACCGGGCAGCACGTGCAGGCCGGTCACATCAATCACCTGATCGCATTGTGAAGCATCAAAAAAACCGATATCTGCTATGGTGCCATCGCGCACGGCAATATCGCGTTTCCCGATACCATCTTGATTGACAACGTTTCCCCCTTTAAGAATGAGATCGAACGTATTGGACATAATGGCTTGTGTTCCCGGATTGTGTTTGCGTGAGCCGCATAATTTCAATTTTAAACTGGCAGAATTTAATCGCAATGACTATCCTCAATTTTTGCACCCTTAATTCCCGCAGCGTTATCGAAGTCACCGGCAGCGATGCACAGGAGTTCCTTCAAGGCCTGATTACCAACAATATTTCTGCTGTTAATCCAGGCAAGGCGGCCTATGCAGCTTTATTAACACCACAGGGAAAAATCCTGTTTGATTTTTTTGTCTGCCAACCTCAACCCGGCATCTATTGGCTTGAATGCAGCCGCCAGCAATACGCTGATCTGGCCAAACGACTGACATTTTACAAGTTACGCGCTGATGTCACCATCACAGCCTTAAGCGATGATCACAAGGTAACCTGTATCTGGGGTGAAGGCGCAAACGACCTGCTTGAGAACGAAAGGGCGGGTGCAGCTTTGGGTGGATACGGCTATATTGACCCAAGAACACCGGCTGCTGGAGTGCGCTTGATTGCCACTGTTGATAGTGCATCGGATATTGGCACCGAAGTTGATGCGCGCACCTACACTGCCCACCGGGTGCACCTGGGCCTCGCCGACAGTGACGAAGACATCGGCACCTCTCAGCGCTTTGTTCATGAATGCAATCTTGATATGACCAACGGTGTCGATTTTTCCAAGGGCTGTTATGTCGGCCAGGAAGTGGTATCGCGCATGCATCATAAACAGGCTGCGCGCAAACGCATCCTGCCGGTTTCTTCCAGCATGCCCCTCACTAAGGGTGATGCAATCATCGCCAGCGACAAATCCATCGGCGAAGTTCTAACCACCACAGGCACAAGCGCGCTTGCTGTCCTTCGTCTTGACAAGGCAGATGCAGCCATTGTTGCGGGAGATAACCTGACCGCAGGTGGCTCGGCAATAACACTTCACAAACCCGATTGGGCAAATTTCACATTCCCGGGAGAGACCAAAAATGAATGACACAACCACCCGCTGCACCTGGCCCGGCGAAGACGAATTTTATGTTGCCTATCACGACGAAGAATGGGGGGTGCCGATCTATGAAGATCAGCCTTTGTTTGAAAAGCTGATACTGGATGGTTTTCAGGCCGGGCTTTCATGGATCACAATCCTGCGCAAGCGCGA
>CAZVAZ010000531.1:0-1535 GCA_964625235.1 uncultured Hyphomicrobiales bacterium | reverse complement strand
TATGTCGATCAGAAGAAGATTAGCGATCCTGATGTCGCGTTGGGCGCGGGTGCCACCGACGCTGCGCGGGATCATCTATATGTCGGCTTCAACGGTGGGCTTTGCCGTTATGCATACATTGATCCGCTATGTTTCTGCTGAGCTTCATCCCTTTCAGATCGCCTTTTTCAGGAATGTTTTCGGCATGCTGATTTTTATCCCCATGCTCATGCGATATGGCTTTGCACCTTTCAAGACCAAACGCCTGCCCCTGCATTTCTTGCGCGGGGCTTTAAATATAATTGCAATGCTGGCGTTTTTTACCGCGTTGAGTATTGCACCGCTGGCGCGGGTAACGGCGCTGAGTTTTTCCGCACCGATTTTTACAGCTGTGCTTAGCGTATTTATCCTGGGAGAGCGTTTCAGGCTGCACCGCTGGAGTGCAATATTGCTTGGGTTTGCCGGAACTCTGGTTATTCTGCGCCCCGGTATCATTGCCATGGATACCGGATCAATTCTGGTGCTGTCCTCTGCGTTTTTATGGGGCATTACCATGATCGTCATCAAGGTGCTGTCACGCACCGATTCTGCGATGACTATTACCAGTTACATGAATGTCATGCTGGCTTTTTTTGCCTTCATACCCGCTGTGTGGGTGTGGCGCACGCCATCGCTTGAAACCTGGGGATGGCTGGTGGTGATCGGATTATCCGGCACGTTGGCGCAACTGGCCCTGACTCAAGCTCTGAAAGAAGGCGAAACCACGGTAGTGCTGCCGTTTGATTTTCTCAAACTGATCTGGGTTTCCATCTTTGGCTTCTGGCTGTTTGGCGAACTTGCCGATCTGTGGACGTGGGTTGGCGCTGCCATTATCATTGCCAGCGCGTTTTATATGGCACACAGGGAGAAAAAGGTGAGCCGCCCTAAGGTTCCGGCCTCACCTTCAGCGTAAAAATAAACACCTCGCCTTCCACCGTCTGCCCTATCAGCTCGTGGCCGGATTCGTTGCAGTAGTGGGGGAAATCTATGACGGAAGCGGGGTCGGTGGTTTCCACGATCAGGGTTGCACCCGGCGGCATCGACAGCAGTTTTTTGCGCGCTTTTAGCACCGGCAAAGGGCATTGCAGACCTCTTACGTCGAGTTTTTCTGGTGTTTTTGACATCACAGCCCTTTTCGCGTCCACGCCAATTGATTTGCTATCATATAAATAGCGGATCAGTTAAGATATAATAATGCCAATTCGGGTTTATATGGGGCGCTTAATACACCGCCGTCGTCATTCCCGCGCAGGCGGGAATCCAATTGCCAATCATGGCAAATGCCGGACGCGCTGGATCCCCGCCTGCGCGGGGATGACGATAAAAGTTAACGAGGATGCAGTCTTTCATGAGTGGCAATCAACCTTTGCAGGAATTTGCGATTTCGCCTGACCCCGATGATCCGCGCCTGAGCCAGTCGGTTGCGGGCATTGATCACGAGGGCAAGCCGGTTGACACCCAGGTGGTGATTGAGCGGCCGTTGACGCTGTATCTCAATTCACAGGAAATCGTCACGA
>CAZVAZ010000530.1:0-1544 GCA_964625235.1 uncultured Hyphomicrobiales bacterium | reverse complement strand
TGACGATCTGGCAGCTGATATGCTCCGCCATGATCGCAACCGCAACCATCAGGCCCGCCCGCCACATTGGCGAGGGGTGTGCCTGTTTTTTGATTCACCGTAGGCCGCGGGGATTTGGCTTTGACCAGCCCGCGCCGCAGACAAGGTATATATTTTGACACAATTTGAAGCTCTCGGGCTTTCCACAGTAATTCTTAAAACGCTTGAAACTCTCGGCTATGAAGAGCCAACTCCTATTCAGACACAGGCTATTCCGCTGGTGCTGGACGGCAAAGACCTGATGGGTCTGGCCCAGACCGGCACCGGCAAGACGGCAGCATTTGGCCTGCCGCTGATCCAGCACCTAAACAAAGGTAATTTCAAACCCCAACCCAAAACCGTTCGCGCGCTGATCCTGGCGCCGACACGTGAGCTGGCCAAGCAGATTTGCGAAAACCTGCGCGGCTTTGCCAAGCGCACACCGCTGCATATTGCCATGGTGGTTGGGGGTGTATCGATCGGCGCTCAGATTAAAAACCTCAACCGTGGCACCGACGTTCTGGTGGCAACACCGGGGCGTTTGCTTGACCTGGTCGAGCGCCGCGCCGTTGACCTCAGCACGGCACAATATCTGGTTCTGGACGAAGCTGACCAGATGCTTGATCTGGGCTTTATCCATGCCTTGCGCAGAATTGCCAAATTGCTGGGACGCCCGCGCCAGACCATGTTGTTTTCAGCCACCATGCCAAAACTGGTAGCCGAACTGGCCAAGACCTATCTCACGGACCCTGTACGCATTGAAGTCTCACCCTCGGGCAAGGCTGCCGACAAGATTGACCAGTCCGTGCATTTCATCAATCACCAGGGCAAACAGGAATTGCTTAAAGATTGCCTGATTGAACGCCGCGATGATCTTTCATTAGTCTTTGCCCGCACCAAACGTGGTGCCGAGCGCCTGATGAAGCATCTGGTCAGTTGCGGTTTTAAAGCAGGCTCCATTCATGGCAATAAAAGCCAGGCCCAGCGCGACCGCGCAATCAGAGCCTTCAAGAAGGGTGAAACCCGTATTCTTGTCGCCACGGATGTAGCCGCGCGCGGTATTGATATTTCCGGCATCAGCCATGTTTACAATTATGAGCTGCCCGAAGTACCTGAAAACTACGTCCACCGTATCGGCCGCACCGCACGCGCCGGTGCCGAAGGTCAGGCCGTGGCCTTTTGTTCGCCGGAAGAATTTCATCTGTTGCAGGCGATTGAAAAGCTGATGGAGATCACCATTGACGTGGCCAGCGGGCAAAGACCCGAACGCGGCATCAAACCGGCACGCAAAGGCAAGAGCCGCTCGGGCAATAAAAGTCAGGGTGCCGCCAAAAAGTTTCGCACCAAACGCGATGGCCCCAAGGGAGAAAATTCACCCAAACCGGCCAACAACAACCGCCCCGGCAAATGGCGCAACCGGCCCAAGCGGAAAAAAGTCGCAGCCTAGAACGGGTCATTGTTTGATTGAATCGTAATGATTCGCAAATCAGATAAATTGTGATTCAAGCTACTTGCTGGATATGGAG
>CAZVAZ010000529.1:0-1555 GCA_964625235.1 uncultured Hyphomicrobiales bacterium | reverse complement strand
CTTCGTGATCACTATGGTCTCACCCAGTGTGTGATAGAGCCTGAAGGTGCTGATTTTGGCAAAATGGAAGATGTGCGTGCTGAATGGGTGATCCGGGTCGATGGCACGGTTGAAGCGCGCGATGGTGATACGGTCAACACCACTCTGCCCACGGGTGCTGTGGAAGTGCGGATATCAGCGGTGGAAATCCTGTCTGAATCAGAAGACTTGCCATTGCCGGTGTTTGGCGATCAGGAATACCCGGAAGATACGCGGCTGAAATATCGTTTTTTAGATTTGCGTCGTGACCGCATTCACCGGAATATTGTCAAACGTGCCGAGATTATCTCGTCAATCCGGCGGCGCATGACTGACGGCGGTTTCTTTGAATTTCAAACCCCCATTCTTACCGCCTCAAGTCCTGAAGGTGCACGCGACTTTCTCGTGCCATCGCGGGTTCATCCCGGCAAGTTCTACGCTCTGCCCCAGGCACCGCAACAATTCAAACAACTGATTATGATGGCGGGTTTTGACCGCTATTTTCAGATTGCCCCGTGCTTTCGCGATGAAGATGCCCGCGCTGACCGCAGTCCGGGTGAATTCTACCAGCTTGATATTGAGATGAGTTTTGTTGAGCAGGAAGATGTTTTCGACGCCGTTGAGCCGGTATTACGCGGATTATTTGAGGAATTTGGCGACGGCAAACCGGTAACGCAGAAATTCCCGCTCATACCCTACAGCGAGGCTATGCGTAAATATGGCACCGACAAGCCGGATTTGCGCAATCCGATTGAAATGTCGAATGTGACGGGCACATTTAAAGGCTCAGGTTTTCGGATTTTTGCTGGAATGATAGACAAAGACCCCAATGTCGAGGTCTGGGCCATTCCCGCCAAAACCGGCGGCAGCCGGGCGTTTTGTGATCGCATGAACTCCTGGGCGCAAGGCGAAGGACAACCCGGTCTGGGCTATATCTTTTTCAGAGACGGCGAGGGCGCAGGCCCCCTGGCCAAAAATATCGGACCGGAAAGAACGCTTGCCCTTAGAGATGACCTGGGGCTGGAAGATGGTGACGCGGTATTCTTTGTCTGCGGTCTGCCGAAAAACTTCGCAACCTTTGCCGGCCACGCCCGCCAGCGCGCCGGTAAAGAGCTGAAACTGCTCGATGAAGACACCTTTGAGTTTTGTTGGATTGTCGATTTTCCCATGTTTGAATACGATGAGGTCGAAAAACGCATCGATTTCTCCCACAATCCGTTTTCCATGCCGCAAGGTGGCCTCGAGGCTCTTAACAACCAAAAAGCCGAGGATGTTCTGGGGTATCAATATGACATCGTCTGCAACGGCATTGAACTGTCATCAGGGGCCATTCGAAACCATAAGCCTGAAATTATGTTCAAGGCTTTCGAGATTGCCGGTTACGGGCCTGAAGTGGTTGAGGAAAAATTTGGCGGGATGTTGCGTGCCCTGCAATATGGCGCCCCGCCCCATGGTGGCATAGCGCCGGGCATTGATCGCATTGTCATGATGTTGTGCGGCGAAGAAAACCTGCGCGAGGTAACGCTGTTTCCCATGA
>CAZVAZ010000528.1:0-1558 GCA_964625235.1 uncultured Hyphomicrobiales bacterium | reverse complement strand
CTGGATCAGATTTACGATACTGTTGCGGGCCATATCGGAGCAAAGCGCCACGAAATAGCGTTGATGGAAAATGCAACAGTTGCATGGTGCCATGCATTTTACGCACTGCCTTTGAAAGCCAAATCCCGCATTCTCACCTGTGAAGCAGAATATGCAGCAAACTACGTTGCGTTTCTTCACCGCGCAAAACGTGACGATTTGATTATTGATGTTGTGCCCTCAGATGAAACCGGCGCACTGGATGTGGCAGTCCTTGAAGCGGCCATGGGCGAGGATGTAGGCCTGATTGCCATTACGTGGATTCCTACAAACGGTGGGCTGATCAATCCTGCTGCTGCGGTCGGCAAAGTGGCGCGCAAATATAATGTGCCATATCTGCTGGATGCCTGTCAGGCCGCCGGGCAGATGCGCATTGATGTCGAAGCTCTTGGCTGTGATTTCCTGTCGGCAACCGGACGAAAATTCCTGCGTGGTCCCCGTGGTACAGGTTTTCTTTATGTGCGGGGTTGCTGGTTGAAAACACTTGAACCGGCGATGATCGACCATTTTGGAGCACCCTGGGTAGCCCGGGATCAATACGAACTGCGCGAAGATGCCCGCCGGTTCGAAACCTGGGAAAACTCCTATGCCTTGCGGGCGGGGCTTGGCGCTGCAATCGAATATGCCGACACAATCGGGATTGAAAAAATTGAAGCCCGCGTTTCTCATTTGGCAGGATTTTGCCGAGAGCAACTGCGACAAAACAGCAGGATAAATCTGCGTGATATCGGCAGTCATCACTGCGCTATTGTGAGCTTTACGGCTGATGGGGCCAATCCAGCCGATATCGTTGACAAAATGGGGAAAGCTGGTTTCGTCATTGGCACTTCGTGCGCGTCCAGTACCCGCCTGGATGCCGAGCGCCGCAAACTACCAACCATGCTGCGCATGGCGCCGCACTATTATAATACCGAAGAAGAAATATTCCGCGCCATAGAACAGTTGGTAAAGTACCTTTAACCTCCCAATCAACGTGAACAACCGCCAGTATGATTACATTTGCAATCACCCCAACAACCCCACAACAGCGACGAATTCATCGACTTCTTCCTGGGTGGTGGCAAATCCGCAGACAAATCGGGCGATGACTTCGTCGCGGTGTTTTGCATTTGCGTCTCTGGGGCCGCGACCGGGCCAGAGGTAATAGCGTGCACCCGCTGATTGCAGCCATTCGTGCACGGCTATTGTCATGATGACAAACTGCATGTTGGCATCGACATCAAAGGCATGGCGCAATTTGTTCGACTGACTTATGCCCTGGGCAAGCCGCGCTGCCATGGCGTTGGCGTGGGCGGCATTCTTGAGCCACAGGTCATCATCAAGAAAGGCCTGTAACTGAGCAGCGGCAAACCGGCTTTTTGACAGCAGATGACCACCGCGTTTGCGCCGGTACATCAACTCATCAGCCTTTTTAGTATCAAACAGAATTACCGCCTCAGCCGCCAGTGCGCCACCTTTGGTGGCCCCGAAACTCAACACATCAATACCGGATTTCCATGTCATGTCAGCGGGACTGCAC
>CAZVAZ010000527.1:0-1561 GCA_964625235.1 uncultured Hyphomicrobiales bacterium | reverse complement strand
AACTGCTGGATTTCCTTTTCCCCGGAACACTCTGCAACAAAAATGCTGGAACATTGTCACCGGCAAATCTGTCCTTGACGCTGTCTTTTTTTTGGGGGGGGTCTATGTCCGTGTTGCGGGTTTTTACACCTGACGGTTCAGGAGCCGGTTTCTTTTCCGGGCGTGGATTAGGTTTGTCGGCGACGGGTCGAACCGGGCGCGGTTTTCTGGCACTGCGTATTTCCGGTTTTTTGGCCGGCGCATCACAACCAACATCGGTTGTGCCCGGTTTGGCCAAAGACAGTTTTTCCAATTTTTTATCGATCAGTTTTTCGACCGAATTGAAGGCTTTTTGATCGCTTTTCGAGACCAGCGTGATTGAACGGCCGCTGTGACCGGCACGGCCGGTGCGGCCAATGCGATGTATATAATCTTCCGCGTGAATAGGCACATCAAAATTGATGACATGGCTGACTTCGGGAATGTCGAGCCCGCGCGCGGCAACGTCACTGGCCACCAGTATCCGGGTGGTGCCGTCTCTGAAGCTGTCGAGAGTTTCCTGCCGGGAGCGCTGGGCCATATCGCCATGCAGGCACCGGGCATTGAAGCCGTGCTGGACAAGGGATTTGGAGACAATGTCCACATTGCGCTTGCGGTTGCAAAAGATAATGGCGTTTTTCAAATCTTCGGATTTGATGATATCGCGCAAAAGCTGGCGTTTGGCGGTAAAGTCATTGGGCGCTTCCTGCACCAGCTGGGTAACATTGGCGGCGGTCGAACTTCGTGAGGCCACCTCGATGCGTGCCGGGGACTTGAGGAAGGCTTTGGTGAGACGCTGGATTTCCGGTGGCATCGTTGCCGAAAAAAACAATGTCTGGCGCCGCGGCGGGATCAGTTTGCAGATCTTTTCAATATCGGGAATGAACCCCATATCGAGCATCCGGTCAGCTTCATCAATAACCAAGATGGAAATACCTGTGAGCAACAACTTGCCACGACCGAAATGATCGAGCAGACGCCCGGGCGTGGCAATCAGCACATCAGCACCGCGATCAAGTTTGCGAAACTGGTCATCAAACGAAACACCACCGATTAACAACGCTACCGTCAGATTATGATTGGCACCATAGACGATGAAATTC
Organism: uncultured Hyphomicrobiales bacterium; assembly: GCA_964625235.1. Classification (GTDB taxonomy): domain Bacteria; phylum Pseudomonadota; class Alphaproteobacteria; order Rhizobiales; family JAJFHR01; genus JAJFHR01. Next base: position 440 of record CAZVAZ010000527.1, on the reverse strand, counting down.
TGTTCCACCTGAACCGCCAGTTCGCGCGTTGGCTCAAGGATCAAAGATCTCGGCATGCGTGCTCTGGCTCTGCCGGTTTCAAGCTTGGTCAGCATGGGCAGCGTAAAAGAGGCGGTTTTACCTGTTCCGGTCTGGGCAATGCCCAGAACATCGCGGCCTGCCAGCACTTCGGGAATAGCTTGTTCCTGAATAGGGGTGGGTTCTGTGTAACCGGCAGTATTTACTGCATCCAGTACTTTTTGGCTTAAGCCAAGGCTCGAAAACGACATTCGTTACAGGTCAATCGAAAAAAGTTAAAAAGTGCACGAGATGCCCGAATTCAACAGGCTGAATTTCTTATGCATGGCGAACTGATTATCCGCTTCCTTGTCGATGGCGCAAAACATAGGCAATTAAACGGATTTGTCAACAAAGACTGGCGTTTTAGTGTTAATTATCGC
>CAZVAZ010000526.1:0-1577 GCA_964625235.1 uncultured Hyphomicrobiales bacterium | reverse complement strand
AACGCACCTTCATTCTCGATGAACTCTCGCGCGGCAACAATAAATTCAAGCGTATCTTCATGTACGAAAATACCGGTGCCAAAGGCAGTGTAACCGTTACCGCATCCAAAGGTGCACTTATTGAAATCAATGACGAAGACCGACCGGTTTTAAGGCTTGAAGCCGGTCACAGGCTGAAGATCAATGGTAAATACTGGGGCTCACAGGAAGCAGAAAAACCGGGTCACGATGTGGCTGAATTCAAAATTATCGACACCCCGCTTGGCGAAGTCAGCAAGGCGGCTTTTCGTATTCGCGGCGTCGATCAACGCGAATTCACCATATCCGAGCTGTGGGGTGCTCTTGCCAAAAAGTCCGGCAAGATTACCGACAATGCTATTAGTTCCGAGTTTTACCGACGCATTATCCTCATAATGACTATATTGATACTGCCATTTCTGGCGATACCGTTTTCCATCGGCCGGCGACGAGACCAGCGACCCTATCGTTTTGGCATCGTCCTGCTTATTTTAATCGCCTACAATGAGATAATTGAACAAGGTGCTCTGGCCATCCGGGTTGAGGGCGCGTCCCCGTTTTTCGCCTTGTGGGTCCCCTATTTTGTTCTGGCAGCATTTTCTTTCTGGCGATTTTATCGTACCGCCATGTCCCTGACGCCCGACAGGCTGGAGCTGGTGGTCGACCTCACCAATGATTATATTCGACAATTGTTTTCCCGTTTTTACAAAACAGCGGAGGAAAAACAATGACCACTCTCTCCGTGTTATTGTCAAAACTCTTCCTCTCCCGTTTTTTCCTTATTCTTGTTGGCGTGACAGTTTTTGTTCTCTCCCTCGATATTGTCACTTATGCCGATGACATAATATTGGTCAATGACGGCAAATTGTCCGGTATCTGGTATTATGCAATACTGCGCGCGCCTGGCATTGCTTCACAATTTATATTGATTTCAATTCTGATATCCCTGTTGTTGATGCTGACGGAAATCAGCAGAAACAGTGAGCTTGTGGCAATCTGGGGTGCCGGTGTTTCCCAGTATCGCTTGTTAATGGCCCTGATGCCGGTGGCAGTGGGCCTGGGGCTTTTTCATTTTGCCCTGGTGGACCGAGCTGTACCGATGGCAGCGCCTGTGCTCAATCAATGGGCCATCGGTGATTACAGCAGCAAAAAGCTTTCTGTTGGATCGAATGATCCAATCTGGATGCGCTCTGGCAAGGATATCATTCGCGCCGTATCAACCAATGTCTCCACCACCAAACTATCGCAAGTCACCGTTTTTCGCCGCGATAGCGACGGTATTTTGCAAGAGCAGATAATGGCTGATACTGCCGAACTGCGCGGCCAGCGCTGGCTACTGACAAATGTAACCATATACAGCCGCGAAAACCTGCCGCCAACGCAGGTCGATCAGATGATCTATACCGGTTTGATGCGACCGGCAGCAACTGGTGCGCGCAAGGGCGACCCGGAAGAAATGTCGATAGCTGACCTGTTGTATTTCGTCGATAATTCCGGCTTCGGCCTCAGGCCGCCGCATGTCTATTCCACCTGGGTACAAAAACGTCTGGCCTCGCTTA
>CAZVAZ010000525.1:0-1594 GCA_964625235.1 uncultured Hyphomicrobiales bacterium | reverse complement strand
AATTGCAACTGAAACAGAATGTAAGGCGAAAATGTGGTAACGCAATATGGCTCACCGCATAGTGATGCACAGTTTACTGATGGACAATTCAGGGTGTCACCCAATCCAGCTACGGCGGATGGTCGGAGTGAGAGGATTTGAAACTCCGACCCCGTCGTCCCGAACGACGTGCGCTACCAGGCTGCGCCACACTCCAATTTAACCGGGTTTTGCCTTGCGGCTTGACCCCGAATGCCCGGTACTATATCACCCAGATCGATTGCATGATATCCTCTTAATCGCAATCCCTTGATGGGGCGTAGCCAAGTGGTAAGGCAGTGGGTTTTGATCCCGCCATGCGCAGGTTCGAATCCTGCCGCCCCAACCATCTCTATGTTTGTTCATTGATAAATTCGGGTTTGATTATGAACAATCCAGTTCTTGTGGAAACAACACGCGGCGGTGTGGTTGAAAGCCGCCACAGGGGCAGCCTTGCCGTTGTTGACAGTAACGGCCATATCCGTTTCAGCCTTGGTGACATAGATACACCGGTATTTCCGCGCTCGGCTATCAAGGCGTTGCAGGCAGTCGCGTCCTTTGAAACCGGGGGAATTGAAAAATTCGGCCTGAGCAATGCAGAAATTGCCATTGCCTGCGCCTCGCACACGGGCGAACCTGAACATGTTGTTACAGCACAAAGCATTCTTGACAAAGCCGGTCTTGGCCGCGATGATCTCGAATGTGGGGCCCATTGGCCGTCTTATGAAGCCGCTGCACTAAACCTTGCCGGCAAGGGCGAACGTCCATGTTCCTTACACAACAATTGTTCCGGTAAACATGCTGGAATGCTGATCTCTGCCGTATGTCAGGGACATAAAACTTCAGGATATATAAAGCCTGAACATGAGGTGCAGCGGCGTGTCAGGAGCGTTATTGAGAATTTTTGCGCCACTGACCTGAGCGATGCACCGATGGGGATTGACGGCTGTTCACTACCAAACTGGGCTATACCTCTGGAAAAGCTGGCGTATGGTTTTGCCAGATTTGGCACCGGCGAGGGGTGTGAGCCAGAACGCGCCCGATTGTGTGAGCAGATCAGATCAGCGGTAGCCGAGTTTCCCTTCATGGTGGCGGGAACAGGTCGCTTTTGCACCCGCGTCATGGAAAAACTGGGCCAGCAGGCATTTGTTAAAACCGGAGCCGAAGGCGTCTTTTGCGCCAGCGTGCCGCAACTGGGGCTCGGCATCGCGCTTAAAATTGATGATGGTGCCTCACGCAGCTCTGAAGTGGTTCTCGCCCATCTGTTGCAAAAACTGGGCGTGGTTGATGCGGATGAATTTCACCTCGAACTTGAACCCGTCATAGTGAACCGCAACACCAACAAAACCGGTGTCATAAAAGCCGCCACAGCGCTGAATGATCTCAAAATCTAAAGTGTGTTGCATTTGATCGAATCCACTCAACCCGTCATCCTCGGGCTTGTCCCGGGGATCCATAGCGCTGAGCTTTCGAAAACAAAGGTACTATCTTTCTTGCCGTGAATTTTGAGGAATGGATCCCCGGGTCAAGCCCACTACTGTCCGGTTTAAAATAGTAGACAAGTTGCATGGTATTG
>CAZVAZ010000524.1:0-1602 GCA_964625235.1 uncultured Hyphomicrobiales bacterium | reverse complement strand
AAACACATACAAAACCGGTTTTCATGCCATCCGCCCCTTTCAGGGTTTTGAGCAGCTTGTTGCGGGCATTCAGGGTTTTTTTGCCGACCGTCACTTTTTGCATTTTGAAATAACGCCGGTATTGGGGAAATTCCTTAATCAGTGCCTGCGCCAAAATTCCGATATCACGCGCTGTGGTCACTTGCCTTTTGTTGTTCAATCCGTGCGGGTTGGCGAAAGTTGTCGCATTCATGCCAAGACGTTCGGCAGCAGCGTTCATTCTTTTGACGAACCTGGCTTCAGTTTTGCCAATCCCTTCAGCCAGCACCAGGGCGACATCATTGCCCGAGCGCACAATCAGGGCTTCCAGGGCTTTGTTGACCGAAATCCGTGTGCCCGTCCGCAACCCGATTTTGCTTGGCGGCTGGCGCGAGGCCTTCCGGCTGACTTTTAATCGGGTTTTTAAAGAAATTTTACCTGATTTAATCGCTTTGAAAACCACATACGCAGTCATCATTTTGGTAAGGGATGCAGGATACCACCTGTCACCGGCTTTTTGCGAGTACAACACGCTGCCGCTGCCTGCATCAAATACCAGATTTGGCCCGGCATAGTCCTTCCCGGCGCTGGCTCCCGTAACAGTCAGAAACAGCAACGCTATGGTGCATAAAACTGTGCGCATGATCTGGAATTGGCTGATTATAAATTGTGCAGATTTGAAGATCACGCGGGACCACCGTTCAGGAAAACTCAATTAGCAATTTTCTATAAAACACCGGCGGCACATTAAGTAAAATATATTCGTTTGGCTACAGACAATTATTCAAGTCCTGGCATTTTGAAATTATATGCCTCAAGCGCAGCTGTCAGCTTGTCTGCCGTTGCTGTATCAAGTTCCACCAGCGGCGGCCGCAGGCGGTTCCAGTCCGGGTTGTGCGAATAATGTGAAATTGCGCATTTAAGCGAGGATATGGGCGCCTGTGCGGTGAGAATATTTCTGAAGTCAATCAATTCGCTCTGCAACACCGCAGCATCGCTGCCTTGCCAGTTTTCATAAAGATGCTGAATGGCGGCGGGGCGAATATTGGCGATGGCTGAGATACAGCCCCTGCCACCCAGTCTCATGGTATCGAGCAGAAAACTCTCACTGCCGCAAAACATGTCAAAATCGGGAAAAGCCTCCAGCACCGCCTTCATATTGCTCCAGTCACCAGACGAATCTTTCATGCCAACGATGGTGTCGGGATAGGCTTTGGTCAGACGTTCTATCAATCCGAGCGATATTCCCACCTGGGCAATGGGGGGGATGTGATAAAGATAGATACGCAAGCGTGCATCCCCGACGCGTTCGACAATCTCACTATAGGAACGATAAAGCCCCTCATCATTGACGGCCTTGTAAAAGAACGGCGGCAACATCAACACCCCGCCGCAGCCGTGTCTGGCTGCATGAGCAGACAATTTTACCGTATCCGCCATGGCACAACACCCGGTGCCGGGCATCAGATCATCGGGGTTGATACCGGCTTCGATCACCTGATCAAGAATATCGATACGTTCATCAACACACAGGGAATTGGCTTCGGAATTAGTGCCAAAAATCGCCAGCTTGCATTTTTGCGC
>CAZVAZ010000523.1:0-1604 GCA_964625235.1 uncultured Hyphomicrobiales bacterium | reverse complement strand
GAGCCGGTTGAAAGCAGAAGTGCTAAAACAATTGCGAAAGATTTTAAAATATTCATGGGTCGGAATTCCTTAATGTGGTTAGGGGTTTTTACGGGCAACACCCGTTTTTAGATCAGGAGCGATCCTTGGCGTGGTGATCCTTGGCGGAATATAGAGAGCTTTCCACACCAAGGTAGCTGTCCCAGGCAAACCAGTAACTGATATGACCTGGAACACGGGGTAATTTTTTGCCCTGAGGTGAAAGAAGAAATTCTTCACGCATGGCCCAGTCGAAACCCTGTGCACTGAGATAATCGGATTTTGCCGAGGGTTTGAATTCAATCCCCCCGCGTTCATAAGCGCGTACCGTGCGGCTGTCGGCATCGCCCACCAGAACGATATTGCGTGCGCCAATCGCATCATTGATGACACGATTGTCTGTATCAAAAGCTGCTATCGGCCACGCTTTGGCGGCGGCGAATTCGCGTATGCCAAAGACATATTCCTTGCGCTTGACCTGTTTTTCGTTGCGCACGACGGCTGGAAACATCAAATCCGGGCTGGTGAAATATTCGTTATAAACAGCGCCGGAGCCGTAATTTCTGGGAAAACCTGTATCAACCGATAAAACTTTTGTTGTCGGGTTGGTTTTTTTCCATTTGGCCCAGGTGGTAATTGTCACGGGTCGAATTTTCAACTTGATGCCGCTGTTGACCAGCGGCCCGCTCACCGGCTCACCGGTAAATTGATTCCACAAGCTGTCGGTTTCGCGATCGAACATCAATTTGTTGGAGCGGTATAAAAATCCAGAGGATCCAAAAACCAGCGGTTTGTCTCTGCCTTTAATATCGGTATCAAACAAAATACCGGCACCACACAAGGTACAATAGGCCAGAGCCACCGGCACACCGCCAATGGTCTCGTTAAACATCTCGTGCCAACCCATAATGCGCAGCGGGTAGGCGCGAATATCGCCATTAATCTCAACACCAAAAACCAGATCACTGTCGACCAGATAATCAGCCTCTTCCACCGATATCAATTTGGGATTATCAAGTGAGGGAATGCCATCCACCGGCACACCACCCCAGGTGATTTCTTCCAGCCGGATTTTCATGTTTTCGGGCAACGAGCGTTTGCCCCCGACAAACCGTCTGAACTGGGGATCAATGCGCTCGAAAACCTCCGCTTTGATTTCAGGGAAGCTTGAATGCGGTTTAATCTGTGGATTAACTTCCTGCCACAACATTGCCTCGTTCCAGCCGGTAACAGATTTGCCGGTGAGTTCCTTGAATGCAGCTAAAGTGTCGGGGTCGTTACGGCGAAATCGCAAAGCCAGAATAATTGCGGCAACCACATCCTTTTTGCCCCGGGCAACAAGTCTTTCAATGGCAACATCCTTTTCGACCAGCTGCCCCATAACAATAGCCCGGCTGTATTCGCCGATTTTTTTATCTCCAAGCGGCTGGGCGCTGGAAGGAGATATGCTTGCCAGCAAAAAGCCAGAGAGCGCGATCGCCGCTGCTATGCCGTGTATTTTTTCTGCCATTGAAAATCCTCCCCTTCCATCAATTGCAACTGAAACAGAATGTAAGGCGAAAATGTGGTAACGCAATATGGCTCAC
>CAZVAZ010000522.1:0-1611 GCA_964625235.1 uncultured Hyphomicrobiales bacterium | reverse complement strand
AATGCCTTTATCGAATTTGATAAGGCCCACACGCAAATCTATGCCGATAGCCGGATAATTACCTGAGGACGACGATGGCAGCAAAAACCACAAATCAAAAAGCATGGTTCTTCGTAATCCCGGTTGTGCTGCTCGTCGCCTTCAATGCGGTGATCCCGTTGATGACGGTTGTCAATTATTCGGTTCAGGAAACTTTTGGTGACAATATTTTCTTTTGGGAAGGGCTCCGATGGTTTGAACAGGTTTTAAATTCAGAACGTTTTCAATCTTCCCTTGGCCGTCAAATCGTCTTTACCAGCATCATACTGGTGATTGAAATTCCACTTGGTATTGCCATAGCGCTTACCATGCCGCGCAAAGGCCCCTGGGTCTCTGTCTGCCTGGTACTGATGGCGCTGCCATTGCTGATACCGTGGAATGTGGTCGGCTCCATGTGGAATATTTTTGCCCTGCCCGAAATAGGACTGATGGGCAAAGTCCTCAACAGTCTCGGCTTTGATTTCAACTTCACCCGCCAGCCGCTCGATGCCTGGTTCACGGTGATTTTAATGGACGTGTGGCACTGGACATCTTTGGTGGTACTGCTGGCTTATGCGGGCTTGTGTTCAATTCCCGATGCCTACTATCAGGCTGCAAGAATAGATGGCGCCAGTCGCTGGGCGATTTTCAGATTTATTCAACTGCCGAAAATGAAACGGGTTTTGACCATCGCCATTCTGCTGCGCTTCATGGACAGTTTCATGATCTATACCGAACCTTTTGTACTCACCGGCGGTGGCCCCGGCAATTCCACCACGTTCCTGTCGATTGATCTGGTCAAGGCAGCCCTGGGTCAGTTTGATCTGGGTCCGGCGGCAGCCATGTCGCTGATTTATTTCCTGATTGTGCTGCTGGTCAGCTGGATTTTTTACACCCTCATGATGAAAGATGAGGTGGAATGATGCGGCGGTTCACCTGGCTTGTACCCACGATCTACATAATTTTCCTGATGCTGCCAATTTACTGGCTGTTGAATATGTCATTCAAGACAACCAATGAAATCCTCGGCACATTTTCACTGTGGCCGCGCGAATTCACACTGGAAAATTACCGCACCATCTTTACCGATTCAACCTGGTATAATGGCTACTTCAACTCACTCACCTATGTGGCGCTCAACACGGTAATTTCGGTTACCGTTGCCTTGCCCGCAGCTTACGCCTTTTCCCGCTATCGGTTTTTGGGCGACAAACACCTGTTCTTCTGGTTGCTGACAAATCGCATGGCCCCGCCTGCGGTTTTTGCCCTGCCCTTCTTCCAGCTTTATTCTGCCGTCGGATTGTTCGACACTCCCCTTGCAGTCGCACTCGCCCATGCTTTGTTCAACATTCCGCTGGCGGTGTGGATTCTGGAAGGCTTTATGTCGAGTATCCCGCGCGAACTTGATGATACCGCTTATGTGGATGGCTACTCCTTCCCACATTTTTTCATCAAGATTTTCATGCCGGCAATTGCGGCGGGCATCGGTGTTGCCGCTTTTTTCACATTCATGTTCTCCTGGGTGGAATTGTTGCTGGCCAAAACACTTACCTCTGTTGCCGCCAAACCCATCGCCGCCACAATGACCAAAAC
>CAZVAZ010000521.1:0-1618 GCA_964625235.1 uncultured Hyphomicrobiales bacterium | reverse complement strand
TCAGGGCTGCATAGATTTCATCGGCATCGGCCGGTTTGGCGAGATAATCAATGGCACCAAGCTTTACGGCAGAAACTGCGGTGGCGAGATTGCCGTAGCCGGTGAGCACGATGGCACGGGCGTCGGGATGGGCCTGGGCCAGAGCTTCAATAACATCGAGCCCATTACCATCATCAAGGCGCATATCAACCACGGCAAAATCCGGTGGCGTTGACAATACGGAAAAAATGCCTTCCTTCACCGTTGCAACGGCGCTAACGGTAAACCCTCTTTGCTGCATGGCGCGTTGCAAACGTTCGCGAAACGGTGCGTCATCTTCAACAATCAGAAGCGTGCGCTCATCTTCACCTTTTATTTTCGACATCCTCAGCCTTCAAAATGATCGGGGTAAATCCAGATCGGTTTATTGATTATTTGTGGTATTCTCACCTTCGATCATTTCGGCATCTGATGGCCTGGCAACAATAGCCTGCCGGGGCCAGATGATTTTTACAGCAGCACCTTGTTGTGGGGTTTTTTCATTGGTCGCAAAAACTTCCGCGCCTGAGCGTTCAAGCAGTGTTTTGGCGATAAAAAATCCTAACCCCATGCCTTCTTCTTCCGGTGAGTTAATTCCCTCAGGATTTACCGGCCGGGTGGTCACATATGGTTCTCCCAGCCTGTCGATAACGGCTGAAGAAAACCCTGGCCCGTCGTCGTTGATGGTAATGATGATTTTTTCTTCACTCCAGTCAATTTTAACAACAACCTTGTTGCGGGCAAAACCAATAGCATTCTCAATCAACGAACCCAAGCCAAAATGAATTCCCGGATTTCGGGTGACGATTGGCATTGGCAGTTCCGGCGGCTCACTTTGTAAGGCTATGAGGTCGAGGGACAGCGGGCCTTTGTAGGGCTCAATAATTTCGGCGAGCATCGCATCAATTTTTACCTGCTCAAAAAAAGCATCCCTTTCGTTGCCGCCGCTGGTGAGTTCGGCGAGAATTTTACGGCAGCGAATGGTCTGGCTCATCAGCAACTCGAGGTCTTGCGATGCATCAATACCATCGGGCAATTCATGCCGCAGCTCTTTAGCCACCAGCGCTATGGTTGCCAGCGGCGTGCCCAACTCGTGCGCAGCCGCAGCAGCCAGACCGTCGAGCGCCGTCAGCTTTTGTTCGCGCGCCAAAACTCTTTCGGTGGCAAAAAGGGCATTGGCCATTTCGCGTGCTTCATTGGCTATTTTCCAGGAATACACCCCCATAAAAGCCAGAGAACACACCAGAGCCACCCACACACCGACAAGATAGATTAACGGCAGCTGGATGTTATGTTCAATTCCCCATGGCAGAGGCAAATGAAAGGGGATAAGCAGCGTTATGCACAGCACCGTCAGCAGGCCCAGCCCGATGGTATATTTGACCTTGATGGTTGATGCGGAAATTGTCGTGGGCACGATAAACAGCAGCGAAAACGGATTGGCGAGACCGCCGGTAAGGTAAATCAGAACCGCGAGATGTACAATGTCGTAACTGAGCAACATGGCGACATAACGGTGGCGCAAGCGCACATTGGCACCATAACGCAGCATTAAACAGATATTGAGAGCAGCCGACAATGAGATGACTGCCAGGCTTTC
>CAZVAZ010000520.1:0-1635 GCA_964625235.1 uncultured Hyphomicrobiales bacterium | reverse complement strand
CGGTGCGCGCTGATTTGATGACACTCCTGGTGCGCACAAATCCCGATGAACCCGGTTATAAAGGCCTGTCGATGTTTCTGGCGGAAAAACCCCGAGGCAGCGATGCCGAGCCCTTTCCTGCCGCCGGCATGAGCGGCAGTGAAATCGAAGTGCTGGGCTATCGCGGTATGAAGGAATATGAAATCGGGTTTGATGGTTTTGAAGTTCCGGCCAGTGCGCTTTTGGGCTCAACGCCGGGTGAAGGCTTCAAGCAATTGATGCAGACATTTGAATCAGCGCGCATACAAACGGCTGCCCGCGCCATTGGTGTCGCACAAAGCGCCATGGAATGTGCCTTCAAATACGCGCAGGAGCGCATTCAGTTTGGCCAGCCTATCTTGTCGTTCCCCCGGGTTGCAGATAAAATTGTGCTCGGTGCCGTGGAAATAATGCTGGCGCGGCAATTGACCTATTTTGCCGCGCGCGAAAAAGATCGCGGTGCGCGGTGCGATCTTGAAGCGGGCATGGCAAAACTGCTCGGTGCGCGCGTTGCCTGGGCGATGGCGGACAACGCGGTGCAAATTCATGGCGGCAATGGATTTGCTCTGGAATACCCGGTCAGCCGCATCCTGTGTGACGCCCGAATTTTAAGTATTTTTGAGGGTGCCGCTGAAATTCAGGCGCAGGTTATTGCGCGACGCCTGCTTGAGGAGTTAAACTAGGCTTATGAATATTTTTGATTATCTTATCCCAATCTCGCTGGGCGCTGTTGTCATTGTTCTGCTCATGGGGTTATGGAATATGAAACGCGGCGGCAACGCCAATCTGTCACAAAAACTCATGCGCTGGCGCGTTGGCCTTCAGTTTCTGGCGGTGATTATCGTCATGACCGGCCTTTATTTTGGTACGGGCTGATAATTTGAATGTTTTCGATTTTTCTATTCTACAGAAAAATTTGATGACATTTTTGGTTTGAGATTGGATCGCCTGATACTTTGGGGTATTGTGTTTTTTTGCGACAACAGTAATTCGAGGGGGGGGCGAAGGTGGCGACTAATTTACTTGTTAAACCACTGATACGTAAGATATTTTCTGCAACTGTTTTTGTTGCCGCCGGTCTTTTCAGCGGAACCACATATGCCTCTGAAGACGTTCCAGACGTTCTTATGTCTTCATTTTTTGATGAATTCCGTTTTGGCGTTCAATATAATGACCTTCGCCCAGGCGGCGGGCGCAAAGAAGCCGGCGTTAATCTGAATGCCGAGGTTCTTTTTCGCCGTCCCAATATTTATTACAAAAATCAGCTGTTATTGTTCTTGTTCAATCCGCGTCTTCATATTGGCGCAAGCCTCAACACGTCCGGAGACACCAGCCAGGCCTATGCGGGATTGACCTACGATTACCGCCTCACCAACAATCTGTTTGTTGAAGCCTCCATTGGTGGTGTTGTCCATGATGGTAATCTTGAAAAATCCGCTGTTCCCGGCGCTGTTCGCCCTCTTGGTTGCCGGGCCATGTTCCGTCAATCGGTTTCAGCGGGATATGAATTTACCGAAAAGCTGCGAATTATGATAAGTTTCGATACTATCAACAATTTCGACTTGTGCAGCGAGAATGCCGGTCTGAGTACCCTTGGTGCGCGTATTGGCTACAAAT
>CAZVAZ010000519.1:0-1644 GCA_964625235.1 uncultured Hyphomicrobiales bacterium | reverse complement strand
GCGATAATGTGGCGGGCTGCCTTGCCGGTATCGATATCCTCGCGAACCTCGCCAGCTTTTTGGGCGGCTTTTATGGTTGCTTCGAAAAACTCCTCCAGTTCCACAAACCACTGGGAAATAAAGCGCTGTATTTCCTTATCGTGCGGCGCAATATCGAGGGCGGTGTTGACCATGAAGCAGCCATCATGGCTGGATTTGGCCTTGATGGTTCTAACCATTTCGTCAATCAGGGTTATGATCAGGTTGCGCGGTGAATTATCCTGTTTCATCGTTGCATGTTTTTGTCGGACCATGTCGGTGTAACAATTCATGGTGCGGCCAAATAATGCCTTTTTATCCCCGAAAGCTGCATAGATGCTGCCCGGGTTGAGCCCCATACAGTCAATCAGCTGTTTCATTGAAGTACCGTCAAAGCCATTTTGCCAAAAGGCTTTCATGGCTTCATTCAGGACTTTATTTTCATCAAATTTCTTTTCCCACGGCATAAAGAAGGATTATCAGTAAACAGATTAATGTTCAACGGTTGTTAAATGCAGTGGTGAATGTGCTGGTCCATGACCAGCTCTGGCCTTGATCATCACTTGTCTTCCGCCTTTAGCTGTACTTGAAAAGTGACTGATCCTGAAGTTATTATCTGGGGCGTTGCATTACGTGCATTACGTGCATTAGGTTTTCGGCTTGAGACATTTATATTGCCCACACGACATTCTGCGGCAATGGTTTCGAGTAAAATTCTGCACTCCGAGGAGACCATTCCGTAAAAAGCCCGGCGACTTTTTTCCTGTGTCGCCAAAACAGCACTGGAACTTGTATCGTTCAGAGGATAGCTAAAATTATATCTTACCGTAACCTTCACGTTAACAACGGGCTTCTCCCGGAGCTCTTTACGCGTCATGTCTTGAGTTGCATATACCGTAGTTGTGGTTACGAAAAATATTAGTAAAAAAGAAGAAATTAAAGTTTTAAACATATTTTTATTATCCAGATACAGGTAATCATAAACTAACGTCGAGCATATATATAATATATTGTTTAAGGCAAACTAAACATTCTCTTGAGAATCATATTTACATGTTTGGTATGACAGTGTGAGTTATCTTCGAACGCCCAAGGCCACTGGTATCAGCCGTTGGCGATGGTTTCGACGTGGTCGGCAAACTCAGGTGTGTTCATCAAAACCTTGCAACGTTCAAATCTTTCAATCGAATACGTCCAGAAATCGTCTGCGGGATTTTCATTGGCGTGTTGGATCAGGCCCCACAGGGTCCACAGTAAATCGCACATGGCCTTGTAAATGATCATGCGGGCAAGGGTGTCCTGGTCAGGTTCGCCGCCACAATAAGCGCGCAGCATTTCCATGTCCTGGGCGTCATCAAAACCGCCCTCGACAGAAAGATCTCCCAAATCCCACAAGGGATCGTTCTGGCCGGAGTATTCCCAATCGACAATCCACATTTTAATGCCATCATCGAGAAAGTTTTCGCATAAAGGGTCGCAATGACAAGGGCACAGCCTGCCGGGGTTTTTCTCCAGTGCAGCTTTAACCGGGTATGCCGCATCGACCACATCGTGATAGCCCTCGGGCATGGCAATGTCTTTGGTGTCGAGAATATCAAGATATTCATCAATCATGTTGAAGAGTTC
>CAZVAZ010000518.1:0-1657 GCA_964625235.1 uncultured Hyphomicrobiales bacterium | reverse complement strand
ATGACATCGATAAGATCTCCGAGGCTTTTGTTTTGTGGGATCAGCAAAACCGCCTGGTGGTGTGCAACAGCAAGTATCAGGAATTTCATAACCTGAGTGACCATCTGATAAAGCCGGGTACGCGCTATGAAGAAATCGTCAAAGCAGCGGAAGCACCGATTGTCCGCACCCGGTTGTCCGGTCAGGAAGGTGACCTCGAAGACGGTAGTACATTCGAGGTGCAGTTGGCCGATAATCGCTGGCTGCAGATTAATGAACGCCGTACCAAAGACGGTGGCTATGTGAGCGTTGGCACCGACATTTCATTCCTCAAACATCAGGAAGACAGGTTGCGCTCACGCGAAACCGAACTTGAACACCAAGCCCAGCAACTGGTTGAACTGGCTGAAAAATATTCAACCGAAAAAACTCGCGCTGAAGCGGCTAATAAATCAAAATCTGAATTTCTGGCCAATATGAGCCATGAACTGCGCACACCGCTCAATGCCATAATCGGCTTTTCCGAAGTGATGAGAACGGAACTTTTTGGCAAGATCGGATCGAAGAAATATCGTGAATATGCCGATGACATTCATGCCAGCGGCCAATATCTGCTGGAAGTCATCAACGATATTCTGGACATGTCTAAAATTGAAGCCGGTCGCATTGAACTGGACATCGAAGATTGTGATGTGGCTGAGATTGTTGAAGATTGCCGTAAAATTATCCTCCCTCGCGCCCGGGAAGAAAAGATCGATTTGAAGGTGCTGCCCATTACCGATGCGGTGCTCAAGGCCGACCGCCGCGCTTTGAAGCAGGTGTTTTTAAACTTGTTGACCAATTCAGTAAAGTTCACCGATGCTGACGGGAATATTGAAGTCTCAGCCTCGATTGAAGACACCATGATGACATTTGTTATCAGGGACACAGGCATCGGTATTCCTGAACGCGACGTTGCAAAACTGGCGCGGCCGTTTGAGCAGGTGGAAAACCAGTTCACAAAATCCCATGACGGCAGCGGGCTGGGACTGGCAATTTCACGGTCACTGGTTGAATTGCACGAAGGTACATTTTCAATTGAGAGCAGGCAGGGAGTGGGCACAACGGTCAGGTTTTCTCTACCTATTGCCGGGCCTTCCCCTGCTCTGCCTTCAGATAATAAAGAAAATGAACTCGAGCTTCTGCGCCCTTAGTGTCCAACCCGAAACTAATTAAGTGATATCATATGCTTACAAATCAGAGAACTGAAGGTCGAAATGATAAGCAATATGAAATTATACGGAACTGCTTGGCTTGCATATCCCTTCAGAAAAATACCTTCTTTGCAAGGCATTGAAAATGTTGGTTTAGTTTCGAGTCAGACTCTTAGAGCCTGTCATATTGAATCGTTTGAAAGACGACGCTTGAAGCCGGTGATCATGGCTTTGACGAGATTTTCCTTGTGTTCGTAACTGGAGAAAATGACACCCACAATATGTAAGGCAATGAGGACAAGCGTTACATTGGCGAAGACCTCGTGGATTTCCTCTACCCAATCGCTGCCCCAGAACATGTTGGAAGTCATGGCTATTCCCGATACAGTGACACCGATAAGAGACAGCAGTAAAGCTGCCACCATGACGCCTGACCTGAGACCCATCTTCCCTCCAGTTTTATGGAGAATCCGTAGTTTCATTTA
>CAZVAZ010000517.1:0-1682 GCA_964625235.1 uncultured Hyphomicrobiales bacterium | reverse complement strand
CGGATGGCTTCTTCTATGGAAATTTCGTCAAAAGGGTTCATCGACATTTTGACATTGGCAAGTTCAATGCCGCTGCCATCGGCTTTGACGCGAATTTTGACGTTGTAATCGACAACGCGTTTTACGGGCACAAGGACCTTCATAAATCCATCCTCTGGTATTAATGGTGCGGCGCAACAATATCCTGATTAGAGCCACTGTCCAGTAAAATCAATGATTTTGATGCTTTGTTTGGTTAACTTAATATTTTTGGCAGGATTTTTAAATCACTAACACTCGAAACACGCACAAAATCTCTGGAATACCTGACACTCATGAAGAAGGCGGAGCCGCCCCAAACAAAGGCACTGAAGGACGTTTGAATAAAACCACAAGGGCTGCACCGGCAAGAAAACCGCCAATATGAGCCCACCAGGCGATGTTTGATGTGTCTTCGGTTACCGCACTGTATATCTGAAAGGCAAACCAGGCCCCCAGCACCCACACGGCCTGCAATCTCAAAGGGATGCGCATGAACAGGAGTACCCAGATTTTTACCCGCGGATACAACATGAGATAAGCACCGGTAACACCGGCTATCGCTCCACTGGCACCAATTAGAGGAGCGTTTGTTCCTGTCGAGGCAAACGTATAGACCATGCCGGCTGCAATACCAGAACATAGATAAAACACCAGAAAACGACTGTGGCCCATGGCATCTTCGATGTTATCTCCAAATACCCAGAGAAACAACATATTGAAAATCAGATGCAGCCAGCCGCCGTGAAGAAACATGTACGTGAATAAAGTAAACCCTTCCGGCCACGAGACAACGTTTATAAATACGTTTTGCCCGGTAATGAGTTCTTTTGGAACAATGGCATAGGCGAGAAAAACCTGTTGATCAGGAGCGGAAAAAACCCCGGACTGGAAAAACAGGAATATCAGGGTATTGATGACAATCAGCGAGACGGTAACTCGTTGAAAAGCAATATATTTTAACGGATTGTGATCACTGAACGGAATAATCATCTGCTAAAACCTCAGATTACGCATCACTGGTTTTGTCCTGGAACCCACAGCACATCGCCTTCACCCTTATCATTGAGGTATCTGCCGGCGACAAAGAAAAAATCGGAAAGCCGGTTTATATATTTGATCACGGCCGCGCCCACCGGTTCATTTTCCAATTCATCCAGTTCCACAATCAATCTCTCGGCCCGGCGTGAAATGGTGCGGGCGAGATGAAGGCTGGCAGCTGCTGCACTGCCACCAGGCAGCACGAATGACCGCAAAGGTGACAGTTCGGAATTGAGCAGATCAATTTCGCTTTCAAGGCGATCAACCTGGGGTTGCGTAATTCTCAGCGGCGTATACTCGAGCTTCTCGCCATTGTCCGGCGCACACAGATCAGCGCCAAGGTCGAACAGGTCATTTTGCACACGGGCGAGCATCTGGTCAATATTTTCAACGCTGCCATCTTGCGTATGCAGGCGCACCAGACCGATGCAGGCATTGGTCTCATCAATGGTACCATAGGCGGCAATGCGCAGACTGTGCTTTTTCACCCGCTCACCCGTCCCAAGCGAGGTTGTCCCCTCATCGCCGGTGCGGGTGTAAATCCTGTTTAAAATGACCATTCGTTAAAATTTGTAGCCAATACGCGCACCAAGGGTACTCAGACCGGCATTCTCGCTGCACAA
>CAZVAZ010000516.1:0-1692 GCA_964625235.1 uncultured Hyphomicrobiales bacterium | reverse complement strand
TCAACTCCGCCGGTATCTTTTTTGGTTAAAACGCCTTCCTCATACATATCCATGGCGGCAGCAAGCGTGGAACCAAAGGAAATCGGATCAAACCCATGCTCGTTGCACAGGTAATTGGCATAGGTAAGCGCTTCGAGATCTTTAACCCCGGTAGCCGCCCCCAAAGCCCAGGCGGCTTCATATTCCAGTCCGCCTTCAGCACCCCAGTATTCCGGCTTGTTGACAACGGTAAAGTGGTCTTTGTCAATCTGGGAAATACGGCCACAGGCGATGGTGCAACTGAAACAGGCCTGATTGGTCAGCAGATTGGGCTTGCCGTCACTGCGCCGTGGCTCGGCCATGGCTTCAGCTGAGATGTCGTTGGCGCTCTCAAATTGCACATCGCGGAAATTACGCGTGGGCAAGGCTCCGCTTTCGTTGATGACATTCATAAGAATCTGCGTGCCATAGGCGGGCAGGCCTTCGCCGGTGACGGCATTTTCCTGCAAAACCTTCTTGCCGGCTTCGGTTGACTTCATGAATGCGGGAAAATCCTCGACACTGACCCCGCCGGTGCCGCGAACGGCAACCGCCTTGAGGTTTTTAGACCCCATAACCGTACCAACACCGGAACGTCCGGCAGCACGATGCAGATCGTTGACAATACAGGCGTATAAATTGCCTTTTTCACCAGCCACACCAATGGCGGCGACATGCATCATCGGCTCCTGGTGTGCAGCCTTGATGGCAGCATCCGTATCCCAGACAGATTTACCCCAAATATTTTCGGCGCTGTGAAGTTCAGCCTTTTCATCAATAATGCTGAGGTAAACCGGTTTTTCCGACTTGCCTTCAAAGATGATCATGTCCCATCCGGCAAATTTCAGCTCGGCACCAAAATAACCACCGGAATTTGAACACGCAATCGCACCCGTCAAGGCACCTTTGGTAATGACCGAATAACGCCCGGCAGTTGAGGCGCAAGTGCCGGTCAAGGGACCGGTTGCGAATATCATCTTGTTGTCAGGTGACAGCGGATCAACTTTTGCGTCAATCTCTTCCATCAGATATTTGGTGCCCAATCCGCGCTGGCCGAGATATTTTAACGCCCAGTCCATATTAAGCGGTTCAGAAACACATGTGCCTTCAGTCAAATTGACGCGAAGGATTTTTCTAGTCCAAGCCATAGTTCATTCCTCCTGTTCAATTAAGCTGAGTTTGCCGGTGCGGCATTATCGGTTTTAGCCGCCCATTGCTGCATTTTATCAAAACCTGCCTGCTCCACATCACTATACAGGATGGCTTGGGTAGGACACGCCTTGACGCATTCAGGGTCACCGCCGCAATGATCGCATTTGACAACTTTTCCGCTTGCCACATTGTAGTTGATGGTACCGAACGGGCACGCAATGGTGCAGACTTTGCAGCCGACACATAAGTTATCATGCACCTGTTTTACGCCGGTTACAGGGTCCGTGGTAATGGCATCAACCGGGCACGCCTGCTGGCACCAGGCTTCATCGCACTGGGTGCAGGTGTAGGGAACAAAGCGTCCTTCGGTGTGAAAATCAAACACCCGGATGCGCGACTTGGAAGGGTTGAATGAACCTTCCTTGACATAAGAGCATGCCAGTTCGCACTGTTTGCAGCCGGTGCATTTGCCCGGATCAATTACTAATGTTTTTTGCATTTAGCCTCCTCCCAAGACAGCTT
>CAZVAZ010000515.1:0-1718 GCA_964625235.1 uncultured Hyphomicrobiales bacterium | reverse complement strand
TTGATATAACCATATTGGGCTCGATGATGGTGTCGATATCCTCGCGCAGCTCAAGAGCTGCCTCGCGGCCATAATAGTGCGACAAAACACCAAAGGAATGGCCATAACCAAAGGTGCGGTATTGCAGGAGATCATGCTCGGCAAATATTTCATTGAGTTCATGGGCAATGTCGCTGCATCTCGCACCTGGGCGGATGAGTTCGAGGCCGCGACGATGAACCTTGCAATTGACCTGCCATAATTTAAGCGAGGCATCATCAACATGATCAAAAAACAGCGTTCTTTCCAGGGCGGTGTAATAGCCTGAAATCATCGAAAAACAATTGAGGCTGAGAATATCACCTTTTTTTACCGCGCGCGTGGTCAGCGGATTGTGGGCGCCATCGGTGTTTATGCCGGACTGGAACCAGGTCCAGGTGTCCATAAGATCGGAATGGGGGTAACGTGCAGCAATCTCATCAACCATACGGTTTGTAGAGGCACGGGCAATCTGATATTCGCGCGCACCTTCCCCGATAGCAGCTACGCAGGCCTCGCCTCCTAAATCTCCTATCTCAGCACCATTGCGGATGACGGCGATTTCCTCGTCGGACTTGATCATTCTTTGCTGCATGGTGCTGGTGGCCACATCTTTGAAGCTTGATTTGGGGAATGTTTTTGCCAGTTTTTCCCGGGTGTCCAGGCTCACATGATCATATTCAATGCCAATTGAGCTACCCTCTTTGATCAGACTGCCAGCGGCGCGGAAAAAATTATCGCGTTGCCAGTCCGTATAGATCAGATTGTCGCAATGTCCGCGGCGCCAGGGCTGACCGTAATCAATATTGGCGCTGATGGTGGTGCAGGTAGTATCAGTGACAACGAGGCTGTATGGACGGCCAAACGAACAATAAATAAATCCGGAATAATAACCAATGTTGTGAATGGAAGTGAACAGGCAAGCCTCTGTGCCGGTTTCGGCCATCATGGTGCGCAAGGCGTTCAACCGCCGTTCCATTTCGCCTTTTGAAAATGCTGGTTCGGTTTTTTCACCGTTGTGGAGTGTTATTATATCTTTGCGCATTGTCATTTTCTGCTCCTGGATGATTTGTCACAGATGCAATATAATGATTTTCAGCGCTGCCTGCCTTGAAAAAACGGTCCAAAAAGAAGCGCCGGGCGACACTTGTCGCCCGGCGCTATATAATTTCGCAGTGGCTGATTAAACCCGCAAGAGTTGCGACAGTCTTTAGAAACTGGCGGTTGGGTTCAGTGTGCAGGCAATCCAGGGAGTGTCGAGGTTTACGTCAGGACGCCAGACATATTCAGTTTTTTTGGCTTTTGCAGAAAATAGTTTGTAGATGAAGTTTTTCATGTCCAGGTCTCCCAGGTTTGAGTTAAATGATGTGGCCGGATTGGCCGTTGCTGTTAACGGTTAGATAGTATCAAACAGGGCTTTGTGGTAGGGGTTTGTTTGCACCTCTGACCTGCGTTGAATGCATGGCCGGTTAACAGGATATGAAAGGTGTTCAATTAAGAAAGCCTGCCGGAAAACACCACGTCTGGTACAGAAAAACGGTTGCAGGAAATTTTTCTGCCATCTGAACCCGGCGAACACTGGTGAAACCTCTGGTAATCCCGTTACGCATCCCTATCTTATGAATAAGTGATTCTTTTGTTGTATTCCGGCGCTTTGGGGGCTCAGGTATTTGGCATATTTTCTGGTACTGTCGGGCTTT
>CAZVAZ010000514.1:0-1720 GCA_964625235.1 uncultured Hyphomicrobiales bacterium | reverse complement strand
GTGCCCGCCCTTCTGCTTAATTCCTGGCCACCGCCCTTGAACATGGGGGACAATACAATCGACGAACGCACCACCAGTGCACCGGCTCCCTGAGGTCCGCCAATCTTGTGGGCCGACAGGCTCATGAGATCAACACCACTGGCGGCAAAATCCACAGGGATTTTGCCTAATGCCTGTACCGCATCACAATGCACCAGACATTCGTGTGCATGGGCCAGTTTAACAATATCATCAATCGGTTGGATAACACCGGTTTCGTTATTGGCCCACATAATTGAAACCAGAGTTTTTTCATTGGCAGCAACAGCCCCGGTCAAACAGGCTTCAAGCGCGTCCAACTCAACGATACCGTTACCATCCACCGGAATTGTACTGACCTGTACATTTTCCAGACTGGCAAAAGCCATCACCGAGGGGTGTTCAACCGCAGAAATCACAATCCCGTCTATGGTGCCGTTAGTGGTCAGGCCCGACGTCGCGAGGCTGTTGGCTTCGCTGCCACCGCTGGTGAAAACAATGTCACGGGGCTTCGCATTAATCAGTTGAGCCACCTGATCGCGTGCCGCCTCAATGGCGCTATGGGCATTACGCCCTTCGCAATGAATGGACGAGGCGTTGCCGCCTTCGAGCAACGCTTCTGACATGGCTTCAACAACCTCGGGATAAATCGGTGCCGAGGCGTTCCAGTCAAGATATGTGCGCAATTCACCCATTAAAATCGATTGTCCGTGCTTTGGGCAGCAAGATCAGCCAGCAGATTGGGAAAATCACTTGCTGTAACCGCCATTGGTTTAGCTCTGCCTTTGACCCGGTGGGCAATGACATCGCCTAAGGAAATCGTTTCAAAAAAATTGTGTATGTGCACTGTCAGCTCATCCCAGAGATCGTGGGTCTGACAGCGTTCGCCGGTGACCATGCAGCCGCCGGGTGTGTCCGGGCGGCAACGTGTCACCACCAGAGGCTCATCAACGGCGGCAATGATTTCAGACAGGGCAATATCGTCGGCGTGGCGTGACAATCTGTATCCCCCGCCCGGCCCTCTGACGCTGCCAACAATATTGGCGCGCCTGAGTTGTAAAAACAGCTGCTCAAGATAGGATAGTGAAATTCCCTGGCGTTCTTCAATGCTGGCAAGATTAATCGGCTGACCGTTGGACCAGCGGGCAATATCTG
The DNA here is from genome assembly GCA_964625235.1 of uncultured Hyphomicrobiales bacterium. GTDB lineage: Bacteria > Pseudomonadota > Alphaproteobacteria > Rhizobiales > JAJFHR01 > JAJFHR01. Next base: position 547 of record CAZVAZ010000514.1, on the reverse strand, counting down.
CCATAGCTGCAACCGCATAGCGTCCGCGTGTTCCAAGTTTCATAATTCCATCTCCTGCCGGTTAGGCCGCTTTTTTCGGGTGTTCCGGTTGCCAAAACCGGTGACCCTGATCATTCGCGCTTAAAATCAACCACGATTGTCTGCAAAGCTTGCATTTACACCCCCGGTTTGTGCTAAGAACGGGGATAAATAAACGCACAACGATGCGGTGCGGGATTTCTTAAGCTGAACCTTTCGATATCAAGGAGAAAAAAAGGCAGACTTGCTTGGTTTCGAATAGTTCTAATGTAGATATAATTTACCCGACTGTATGAGTCAAGTAAACCATTTAGAATTTATATTTTCTTTTTAAAACAGACGTTTAACAATAATGAAAAAAGCATTGTCTGATTGATTTTGTAAATTTTTAACACCACATTCAAAGAATTGTTGATTTTCAGGCTATAAGCACCCGGCTTTGCCCGAAAATTCACCCGAGAATTTAAACAGATTAAGACAAGGAAGAACTGAAATATGCCGGAAATGATTTTCAATGGCCCTGCCGGTC
>CAZVAZ010000513.1:0-1722 GCA_964625235.1 uncultured Hyphomicrobiales bacterium | reverse complement strand
ACGCGCAACTGGCGCTGGCTTGCAGTTTTTCCACCACGCAAGCTCGATCGCTTGGCCATTATCTCGATCCTGTTTATCGGTCTGTGAACTAAAGTGTGCGGGCGATCTCTTCGGTTTCAAAACATTCGATAATATCACCGGCGCGCAGATCTTCGTACTTCTCAAAGGCCATACCGCATTCCTGACCCGCCACCACTTCCTTGACTTCATCCTTGAAACGTTTGAGCGTTTTCAATGAACCTTCGTGAATAACCACATCATCACGAATAAGACGGACTTTGGCACCGCGTCTGACCATGCCTTCGGTAACACGGCAACCGGCAATATGACCGATTTTTGAAATATGAAACACTTCCAGTATTTCGGCGTTGCCGAGGAATTCTTCGCGGATGGTGGGCGACAGCATGCCTGACAGGGCGGATTTTATATCGTCAACCAGATCATAAATCACGCTGTAATAGCGAACTTCCAGGCCGCTTTCCTTGGAGGCATCGCGGGCTTGAGAATTTGCCCGCACGTTAAAGCCTAAAACAACCGCGTTGGAGGTTGAAGCCAGAGTTACATCTGATTCGGTAATACCGCCAACACCGGAATGGATGATGCGTGCTGCAACCTCATCATTGCCCAATGCTTCAAGGGCGGCCACAATCGCTTCGCCCGAGCCCCGCACATCGGATTTAATGACAATCGGAAATTCCTGTTTTCCGGCTTCACCCAACTGAGACATCATTTGTTCAAGCGAGGTGCGCACGCCCACAGAAGCATTCTGACGGCGTTTGCGGGTACGATATTCAGTAATTTCGCGCGCCTGGGCTTCACTGGTAACACTGCCGAACTGATCACCGGCCTCCGGTGTGCCGCCAAGACCAAGCACTTCCACCGGCATCGAAGGTCCAACTTCATCGAGGTTTTCGCCGCGATCATTAATCAGCGCTCTCACCCTGCCCCACTCGGCACCGGCAACAAACAGATCGCCAACTTTCAATGTGCCGCGCTGTACCAGAACCGTGGCAACAGCACCGCGCCCGCGATCCAGCTTGGCTTCAATAACAATACCGTCAGCCACCCGGTTTGGATTGGCTTTAAGTTCAAGAAACTCAGCCTGAAGCAGAATGGCTTCCTGTAGTTTGTCAAGATTGGTACCCTTAAGGGCGGAGACTTCTATTTCCTGGACATCGCCACCATTAGCTTCAGTTACGACTTCATGCTGGAGCAGCTCATTGCGCACGCGGGTAACGTCAGCTGCCGCCAGATCAATCTTGTTGACGGCCAGAATCATTGGCACATTAGCGGCCTTGGCATGATTTATGGCTTCGATGGTCTGGGGCATAACGCCATCGTCAGCGGCCACAACCAGAATAACAATATCCGTTACCGATGCGCCGCGTTGACGCATGGCGGTAAAAGCCGCATGGCCGGGTGTGTCTATGAAGGTGATTTTGTGACCGTCAGCGGTCTGTATCTGATAAGCGCCGATATGCTGGGTGATGCCACCGGCCTCTCCACTGACAACACTGGTTTTGCGCATGGCATCCAAGAGAGATGTCTTACCATGATCGACGTGGCCCATTACGGTAACAATAGGTGCGCGCGGCTCCAGAGTTTCCTGGTCATCAACGTCAGCAATAATAGCTTCTTCAACGTCGGCTTCTGACACACGCTTGACCGTGTGGCCAAACTCCTGCACCAGCAATTCAGCAGTATCGGCATCAATCACATCGG
>CAZVAZ010000512.1:0-1730 GCA_964625235.1 uncultured Hyphomicrobiales bacterium | reverse complement strand
GCCGGGCCATACGCCCACTCCCCTTGCTCTTTGACCACATCTGAAACTTCGCGCACCCACGGGTCGGTTTTTAATCCGAACCGCTGTCCAATAACCGCCGCCATCTCGCCTACCCGCACGCCGGTTTCAGCTGCTACACAATATGACTGCCCCGCCTGCCCTTGTTCCAATACCAGCCTGTAGGCTTGGGCAATATCTTCACTGTGAACCACCGGCCACCGGGTTTGAAGCGACCCCCAGACCTCTACTCGGCCATCCTCCCGGGCACTCTCCAAAAACCTGGACATCGTACCTCCGTTGCGATCATAAACCATAGCCGGATGGATCATCATGGTTTCAAAACACGCAGCATCAAACACCCGGCGACTGTTTTCAACCACCCATTTGAAGGCAGGCAACGGATCAAACTCACTTTTTTCGTCAGCAATCTCATCGCCGGTCTCGCCAAACAACCAGCAACCGCCGGTATAGATGAAACGTATTCTATGTTCTGCCCGACTGGCTTCGGCAATCAGAGCCGAAACCAGATGGTGGTTCACATCACCTTCATCATCGCTAAAAGTCCCCGCCACATGAATGATGGCCTCCACCTCGTGAACAATCCTGCACCAATCCAACGGCGCACGCAGATCACCGCGAACAACAGTTATGTTTTTGGCGGCGAGCTTGGCTTGGGATGCATCTGAGCGTGCCAGTGCCACAATCTCATGACCATGAGCGATCAACTCCGGGACTATTGAATGACCAATGTCACCGGTTGCTCCCATAATAAAAACCCGCATAGCAATATTTCCTCTCAAAATCGATTACCCGGAAAATTATCCGGATGGCTGAAAATTCAATGCACCGTAATTCCTCAACCTAACTAGAGGTCAAGCGCCAATTTTCAGTAATCTGATTTGAAGGTTGTCTATAGTCTTCTGCGAGAATTTCTTTGAAGCCTGGGTCTATTTCATAACCGTCAAGCCAGGCACTTGCGGCCGAATGACCGCACAACCGATACTGTGATAGGTAAATGGCGTCTGGGCAATTTCTTCAGGTGTATAAATATTGCGCAAATCCACCAGGAGAGGATTTTCCATCGCCGCGGCAAGGCGGGCAAGATCAAGTGCCCTGAACTCGTTCCATTCGGTTAAAATGACCACACAATCAGCACCTTCTGCTGCCGCATAAGCATCTTGCGCCCAGTCAACACCGGCGAGTATTTTGGCCGCTTCTTCCATTGCCGCGGGATCATAGGCCGATACGCTTGCGCCAGCTTTAATCAATGCGGGTATGATATCCAAAGACGGGCTTTCACGCACATCATCTGTATTGGGCTTGAAACTCACCCCCAGAATGGCGATGCGCTTGCTCGCGACCCTACCGTCGAGAGCTGAAATTATTCGTTCAGCCATATTGCTTTTGCGGGCATCATTTGATGTTACCACCGCATCCACAAGCGTCATCGGCACATCAGCATCATGGGCAATTGCGCATAAGGCACGGGTATCTTTGGGGAAACATGAGCCGCCAAAACCCGGGCCGGGATGCAGAAATTTAGCGCCGATACGCCCGTCAAGACCTATTCCTTTCGCCACATCCTTGACATTGGCATCCACTGCCTCGCACAGATCGGCAATCTGATTGATGAAGGTGATTTTTGTCGCCAAAAAGGCATTTCCGGCATATTTTATCAATTCTGCCGTTTCCAGATCGGTAAATAAAATCGGTGCATCGCGTAACGATAA
>CAZVAZ010000511.1:0-1735 GCA_964625235.1 uncultured Hyphomicrobiales bacterium | reverse complement strand
CTTGCTGTCCGGTTGAGCTTTCTGTGCGCTTTACCGTGTCGCATATTCTTGGTCTCCAATTTAACGCATTACTTTAATGCAATAGTGGTTTTAATAATGATCTTCAAACCGTTTGGCCAGATCTTCAATATTTTCAGGCGGCCAGTTTGGCACTTCCATACCCAGATGCAGACCCATCTGAGCCAGAACTTCCTTGATTTCGTTCAATGACTTGCGGCCAAAGTTGGGTGTGCGCAGCATTTCCGCTTCGCTCTTTTGAATGAGATCGCCAATATAAACGATATTATCGTTTTTCAGACAATTGGCTGAACGCACGGACAATTCAAGTTCATCAACCTTTTTAAGCAGGGCTGCATTGAATTCAAGCTCAGGGCCTTTTTCTTCGACAACTTCTGCTTTAGGCTCTTCAAAGTTGACGAAAATCTGCAACTGGTCCTGCAGAATTCTGGCCGAAAAAGCCACCGCATCTTCCGGTGTTACCGAGCCGTCGGTTTCAATCTGCATGGTGAGCTTGTCATAATCAAGAACCTGGCCCTCACGGGTATTTTCAACCTTGTAGGAAACCTTGGTAACCGGGCTGTACAGACTGTCGACGGGGATAAGGCCAATCGGTGCATCTTCCGGGCGATTGCGCTCAGCTGGCACATAGCCTTTGCCGGTGTTGACCGTGAACTCCATGCGAATATCTGTTTTTTCATCCAGCGTGCACAGAACATGTTCGGGATTGAGAATTTCCACATCCGCGGTTTCTTCAATATCACCGGCTGTTACAACGCCGGGGCCTTCTTTATGCAGGATAACCCGGCGCGGGCCTTCCACATGCATGCGAACGGCTATTTCCTTGATATTGAGAACAACGTCCGTGATATCCTCACGAACGCCTGAGATTGTTGAAAATTCGTGAAGAACACCATCAATCTGAACCGAGTTGACAGCCGCGCCCTGAAGCGACGACAACAACACACGCCGCAGCGCATTGCCAAGTGTTAAGCCAAATCCTCTTTCTAAGGGTTCAGCAACCACTGTGCCCAGACGCTGGCCGTCATGTCCAGCGCTGATGTCCAGTTTGGTCGGTTTGATAAGCTCTTGCCAATTCTTATGAATCACCTTTGGAACCTCTATCCTGCAGTGCTGGTTTTCCAAATTCGCGAGATTGGGAAAACAGCAATAGTTTTGTAAAAAATATACTCAAGACAGCGCAGCCGCCCTGTTACTAACGATATTTAAGCTAAACCCGGCGACGCTTGGGCGGGCGGCACCCATTATGCGGTATCGGTGTTACATCTTTAATCGTCGTGATCTGGAAACCGACAGTCTGAAGCGCCCGCAAGGCGGATTCACGACCCGAACCCGGTCCACGAACTTCAACTTCCAAAGTTTTCATACCATGTTCCATCGCCTTTTTTCCGGCATCTTCTGCAGCAAGCTGTGCTGCATAAGGCGTGGATTTACGCGAACCCTTAAATCCCATCATCCCGGCTGATGCCCACGATATGGTATTGCCTTGAGTGTCTGAAATAGTAATCATGGTGTTGTTGAACGTCGCATTCACATGCGCCACACCGGTGGCAATGTTCTTACGCTCTTTACGCCTGACTTTGGTTTTTTCCTTGGCCATACTTAGTGCCCATTGCTTTCTTTAAAGTGTCACTTGATCTAAAGTCTGAAAACGGCTGATTGTTCAGCAGCCAGATTATTTCTTCTTGCCTGCAATCGCTTTTGCCGGACCTTTGCG
>CAZVAZ010000510.1:0-1739 GCA_964625235.1 uncultured Hyphomicrobiales bacterium | reverse complement strand
AACTCGGCAAAAATCGACAGGGCGCTGATAAAGTAAAATACATACAGCAGCCGTTGCACGTTGCGCGGATCATCGAGAAAATATTTTTTTTCGTCTTTGTCCATTGCTTCAAATCCTAACGGGTCTTGATGAGCTGAAGCAGCTCGAAAATTGTGCCGGGGAAGAAAAACAAGAGCACTGTGCCGGTGGCCGTTATTGCAATCGCAATCAGGCAGGCCACGGGTGCTTCCTTGATTTTTCCGACCTCAACGCCATCGGCCGGTTTGCCAAAAAAAGCATTGAACGATATCGGCATAAGATAGGCGACATTGAGCAACGATGAGACCATCAAAACCGCAATAAAAAACAACTGATCAGCTTCCAGCGCACCGAGCGCCAGATACCATTTACTCCACGCCCCCCCCATGGGCGGCAGGCCGATGATGCTGAGTGAGCCGATAAAAAAGGCCGTAAATGTATAAGGCATTACCCGCCCGAGCCCGCCAAGTTCGCTGACAAGCGTTTTATGCGCTGCCACATAAATGGCACCTGCACACATGAACAATGTGATCTTGCCAACCGCATGCATGGCAATCTGCAATCCGCCGCCGATTATTCCCAATTGGCTGGCCAGCAAAGCGCCCGCAACAACATAGGCCAACTGCGATATGGTGGAATAGGCCAGCCGCGCCTTGAGGTTATCTTTGGTCATGGCGATAAGCGACGATAACAGCACGGTACCAGCAGCAATGTACAACAACCAGTCCGTGGTGTTGGTTGTGCTGAGAAAATCTATGCCGAAAATGTAAATAACAATCTTGAGTATCGAAAACACACCCGCTTTAACAACAGCCACCGCATGCAAAAGCGCGCTCACCGGTGTTGGTGCCACCATTGCCGCAGGCAGCCAGAAATGAACCGGCATGATAGCAGCCTTGCCGATACCGAAAACATAAAGACCCATCAGGATACCAACGGTGAGCCCGTCAGCTTTACCGGCCAGAATGCCGCCCGGTGTAAAGCTTAAAGTACCGGTAAGACCGAACGTCCAGATGATGGCTGGCAAGAACAGCACCATCGATGTGGTCATCAGCAAAACCAGATAAAGCCGGCCCGCCTTCATCGCATCCACTGAGGCTTTATGCGTCACCAATGGGTATGTCGACAGGGTCAAAATCTCGTAAAACAGGAACAGGGTGAAAAGATTTTCAGCAAATGCAACACCGATGGTGCTGGAAATTGCCACGGCAAAGCAAATGTAGAAAGGCGTCTGGCGCGGCTCATTATTGCCACGCATATAGCCGATTGAATAGATTGAATTCACAATCCACAGGCCGGAGGCGATAAGCGCAAATAACATGCCCAACGGTTCGACCTTGAAGGAAATAGAGAGATCCGGCACCACTTCAAGCACCTGAAGCTCCGGCTGCTCACCGGCAAGGACGAGACGGGTCAGGGAGATGACTACATACAGCAGGGCACCACTGGTGATCAGTGTTACAGCCTCGCGCAGATCAGCTATTTTACCAAAAACACCAATCAGAACAGCACCTGCCAGAGGCAGCATCAGGGCATATGCTATCAAGGTTTCCGGTGTCATTTCGCCAGCCCCAGTAAAGTTTCAACAGCCTGGGATGCAATACCTGCGGACAGCGACGTCTCCAGCCCGAAATAAACCGTAGCGACTGCCAGAAGCACTGTTGGAGCCAGAAGCGAAAGCGGTACCTCTTTAACATTGTCAAGTTCAGGCCCGGGTTCGC
>CAZVAZ010000509.1:0-1743 GCA_964625235.1 uncultured Hyphomicrobiales bacterium | reverse complement strand
TGGGGACGTTGAACATTTCTGACGCGGTCATGGCATGGATGTCGAGGCCATCGGCAAAGGCCTGTTTGAGCGAGGTGATATCGGCGATATGGGCGAGTACGCGCAATTCAATCTGGCTGTAATCGGCGCTGATTAATTTGTTGCCTTTTTCGGCTATGAATGCCGAGCGGATTTTGCGGCCTTCGGCGGTGCGGATGGGAATATTTTGTAAGTTCGGTTCATTGGAAGACAGGCGTCCGGTGGTGGTTGAGGCGAGGGAGTAAGATGTATGCACCCGGCCGGTTTCAGGATTGATGAATTTTGGCAAAGCATCAGTGTAGGTGTTTTTCAGTTTGGCCAGTTGGCGCCAGTTCAATATTCTGACTGGCAGATCATGTCCCAGAGCAGCCAGGCCTTCGAGCACATCGGCACCGGTGGCCCAGGCCCCGGTTTTGGTTTTTTTGCCGCCTTCGAGGCCCATTTTGTCAAACAGTATCTCACCCAGTTGTTTGGGCGAGGCGATGTTGAAGTTTTCTCCGGCGAGCTGGTGGATTTCGGTTTCCAGCCCGGCCAGGGATTGGGCAAAATCTCCGGAAAGCCGGGCGAGAACAGTACGGTCGACCTTTATGCCCTCGCGCTCCATTGCCATCAGCACCGGCACCAGTGGCCGTTCCAGGGTCTCATACAGAGTTTTCTTTTTTTCTGAAATCAGTCGCGGTCGCAGGACCTCGTAGAGGCGCAGGGTGATGTCGGCATCTTCGGCGGCATAGTCTGTGGCTTTATCAATCGGCACCAGGTCAAAGGTGATTTTCGATTTGCCGCTTCCCGCCACCTGTTTAAACGGTATGGGTGTGTGGCCAAGATGGGTTTGCGACAGTTCATCCATGCCATGGCCGCCGCGACCGGCATCAAGGGCGTAAGACATCAGCATAGTGTCATCCAGTGGCGATATCTCGACATCATAACGCGACAGGATCAGGGTATCATATTTGAGGTTTTGCCCTATTTTCAGAACGCTTTCGTCTTTCAGGAGCGGCCTTAACAACTCTAGAGCTGCGCTCAAGTTTAGCTGATCAATGGTGTCACCGGTAAAATCCAGCCCGTCGCCCTGGCGGTGGCCCAGCGGTATGTAGCAGGCTTCGCCCATGTTGACGCACAGGGAAATGCCGACGAGGTCGGCCTGCATGGCATCAAGCGATGTGGTCTCGGTATCAATGGCAACAAGGCCGCGGGCTTTGGCTTTGTCAATCCAAGCGCCAAGTGCTTCAAGTGTCGTTACTGTCTGGTATTTTTCACTGTCTACCGCGATAGATGACACTTTGGCGTGGATGAATTTTGCGACGGTTTCCGGGCTGCCCCCGGTGGCGCTGACACTGGTGTCGGGTTTTTGGGTGGGTTTTTCACCAGAGGCTACAGGCGTGGCGATGGCGTCAGGGTCCACCGACAGGCGTTCGCCAATCCGCCGGGTGAGCGTGCTAAGTTCCATGGATTTGAGGAAGCCAATCAGGGTTTCAGGATCAATTTCCCGGACTGTCAGATCATCCACGGGTGTTTCCATTGGAACATCGTCAACCAGCGTCACCAGCGTGCGGGAAATCCGGGCAAGATCGGCAAATTCAATCAGGTTTTCGCGGCGCTTGTTCTGTTTTATTTCGCCAGCGCGTTCCAGCAATGTATCAAGATCACCATATTCATTGATCAACAAAGCGCCGGTTTTAACACCAATGCCGGGAACGCCGGGTACATTGTCGGATGAATCTCCGG
>CAZVAZ010000508.1:0-1745 GCA_964625235.1 uncultured Hyphomicrobiales bacterium | reverse complement strand
TCTATCCAGCTGAGCTACGGGTGCTGTTGTTGGCGCAACTTACGATTAGTCAGGGGAGGGTGCAAGGGGAGTTTCTGCGGTCATGGGGAATTTACAACTCGAACCAGTTGACTGTTGGGCCGAGGTTGTGAACAGATGTCGTGCCGATTTTTCCGGACATGCCCCAGGCGCTGTGAATGTGACCGCAAAAATGAAGGACGGGCTGTTTTTCTTCAATTGCCATGGCAATTGATTCGCTGCCGTCGTGGGTGCCGTCTCTTTGTAGATCAGCACAACCAAATGGTGGCATATGAGTGATGAGAATGGCATTGTTTGGGCAATGAGCCAGGGCTTTTGATGCTTCTTCCTCGCTCACGGCCTCGTTCCATTCGGCGTTGTTGCGCTGGGGGATTTCACCACCAAGGCCAAAGAATGTGATGCTGGCAAGTGTCACCGGTTGAGCATTGAGGAGGTATCCCTGTGGCCAGCCCGAACACAGCTCTTGCAGTTCCATTGAGTTGTCGTGATTTCCCGAAACCAGCACTGTGGGCGTGTCGGCAGTCTGCAGAATTCGAATGATTTCGGCAGCGCCGTGGCCGCGTGTGGCAAAATCTCCCGCACCTACGAGAACATCCGCATCTGCACTGGCGGCAACAATTTGGCGGGTTGCTTTCACATCGCGGTGAAGATCGCTAAAGGCGAGGATTTTCAAAACTGATGGCCTTTTCGACGGTGTTTTTAACGGCAGCGAGGTAATCTGGGCGAGAGAAGCCCCTGAGACAGAGTTCTCTAACATGATCAATTTTTTTCTTTAAGCAAAAAATCCCAGCCCTTTGGAAAACAAAAAATGTCAAATAACTTGAATCTTAAGGGGGCTTTTGACCCGAATTCCCGGGCCTCTGGTTATGCAAACCAGGATGTTGAGTCGAAATCAGCGAATTTTTACATATTCCGGAATTTATATATAATCAGATTGCTACAGGTTGTTCAATCGTCTATGTTGATGTCTGGTATAAGGTTCAACAGGGGATGCCAATAAATGCTTACCAGCAATCCGTTCGCCGAACTTTCGGCGTTTATATCACCTGCCGTTATGCAGACCTATATTATTGTTATGATAATGATGGTCGCGGGCGGTACGATTTTTGATGTTATTCATAAAAAGAGTGCGACGTATTTTTTCCGTGCAGCGCAAAAATCCAAAGACAAGGCAACGCGGCAGGTCGGCAGCGGGGAGAAGGTTTCACTCGCAATCCAGACCGCTGTGGTCGAGGGATTGACGTCTGGTGAGTTCTGCAACCCGCACCGCCGGATTGCCCATCTTCTGACTATGTATGGCTTTGTCGCCTATGTCATCACAACCATTATCATGGTTTTTGCCTACCCAACCCCGGCCACTCCGGCGCCAGCCATTCTGCCGCTGCTTTGGTACCTGGGTGCTTTGATGGTCTGCGTCGGTGGCTACTGGTTCTGGTTTTTTATCCGGGTTGATGTTGTCTCAGAGGGCAATTCACCATTTCGCCTGGTGCGCGCTGATTTGTTTATCGTCTCGCTGCTGGTCAGCGTAACGTTTGGCCTGATATGGGCTGTCAGTGGCACTGGCACCTGGGCAAATGTTTTCCTCGGCCTTTATCTTCTGGCCACCACGGTGTTATTTGGATCAATCCCGTGGTCCAAATTTTCGCATATGTTTTTCAAACCCGCCGCAGCCTTCCAGAAACGGGTGGAAAACGCCAACGGTTCAAGAAGAAATCTGCCACCGCCCG
>CAZVAZ010000507.1:0-1745 GCA_964625235.1 uncultured Hyphomicrobiales bacterium | reverse complement strand
GCCAGTTTCCACGACAGTAACACGGCGACAACAACGTAAGATAATCCCTGGATGCCAAAGGCGATGAAACGGGCTGCAACCATGTAGGCGGCACCGGCTCGCGTTGCGTCATTGCTGACGGCATTGGAAATGCGGCCGATACGTTGCCCGGTAAAATAACCCCAGCGGGCATTCATGAGATTGTCGATTAATGTGGCGCGCATGGAGGTTGCAACTTCGGCAACCTGAAAACCCACATAGGTCAGCGCAATAAAAGCAAGCAGCGCCTTCAATACCATGAACCCGGTCATGATGATGATCAAATTGAGAAATTTCGGCTCAATACCGATGCTGGTCAACGTGTTCTGGACAAACAGGTTTGCGGCGGAAGAATTTTCCTGAACACCACCGGTCATTTGAGAAATGGCCGGTAGCAGGGTCATAATACCAAGTGCCTCGGCAAAACCGGCAAGCGTTAAACACAGAAGGACAAGAAAAGGTTTTGTCTGTTGAGCGTGGAAAAATATTTTCAGGGTGCTGCGCATTGATCGAGCATAAAGCCTTTTGTTTTAATTATCAAAGCTGCAAAAAAGCGCCCTAATCGCGTTCACTCAGGTTTTCCATATTGGCGTTTGCCCGTTTCATTGCCGCTTCAAAACGGTCTTCGTGAATGGCCATATTCTTTTTTGGCTCCTGATAAAAGGCAGTCATGCGCATCAGCATCAAAAATGTGTTGTTGATCAATCTCCCCCACCATTTCATCGGGCGGTCGAAATCCACAATGAGGATAACACGCTCTTCATCGGTGTCGTTCCAGACTTCATGATCAAAGGTGTCATCAATGACAAATCCCTTGCCCGGTTGCCAGGCGCGAATTTCCTTGCCAACGCGAATGCGGCATTTTTCATGTTCCTTGGGGATTATGAGGCCAAGATGATAGCGTAAAATGCCTTTGGTTACACCACGGTGATGGGGGATATGATACCCCGGTGCAAGAATTGAAAACCAGGCGGTCTGGAGATTTTCAATGGGTGCAATCACTTTGGAAGTAAACGGGGCCTGGCTTGAGTTTTTTTCAAAAGGAATGCCAAACCCATAGAGGAAGAACGTGCGCCAGTTGCCGTCAATGGCGAGCTTGTGCTGATCGGGAGAGATTTCCTGAAAACCCGGAATGGCTTCGCGGTGTTGCAGAATAACCCGGACTTCATCCACAATTTTCTCCCAGTTCTTTTCAATTTCCAGAAGCTGGGGGAATTCGGTAGTTTCTGCGAAGGGCTTGTTCTCGACCAGAGAGGCTTTGGCGAGTGTTTTTTCAAGGCCATAAATGAGTTTTTTGCCGTATTTCTTAATCTTTTTTCGACGATATTTTTTGAAGCGACTCACGAGACCTGAACCAGCCTCATTTGAAGGAACGGATGACATTTACAACCTCACTTGTTGACACGAAGCTGTCCCCAGGTTCCAGCACTAACGCTTGAGGGTCTAACCCTGACGCCGTTGATAATACAGGGTTGTAATAGCAGATATATGTCTGCGTGCAAATGATTCAATATGGCTGTTAGTTACTCTTAAGCGGTGACAATGTTATGTTCAGGACCGAAGGGAAACCTTGTTATATTTTCGACATCCTTCTCACCGACCACCAAAATATCGTGTTCGCGATAACCACCGGCACCCGGCATGCCCTGAGGCAGGGTAATCATCGGCTCCATTGATATAACCATATTGGGCTCGATGATGGTGTCGATATCCTCGCGCAGCTCAAG
>CAZVAZ010000506.1:0-1759 GCA_964625235.1 uncultured Hyphomicrobiales bacterium | reverse complement strand
AAAGCTCTTTGCCACCGGCATAAAGGAACCATGAAAGAAAGGCGATATTGTCGATGCCGACACCAGCGCCCGCAACCGGTGAGCCAAACAGCATGGCGGCGGGATGTTTGCCCGACCAGTAATGGGTCCAGGCAAAACCGGCCTCAATAAGGCCCTTGTCAACTGCATCAAGAGTTTCTTTAACCCCGACCACAGCACCGGCCGGCAATACCTCAATAATGACTTCGCCGTTGGTCAGATCCAAAACATCTTTGGCGAACTCTTTGAGCATTGTTACTTCGTCAGCTTTTGACGGTATGACTGACTGGACGCGGATTGTCACTTTCTGAGCCTGGGCGATACCCGGTGCGGCCACCATAACGGCGGTTATAGTGAGCGCCATTATGCCCAAGACAAACTTTTTCAACATCTCCATAAATCTATCCTCCCTGTTCTACCTGCTGGTCATTTGAGCCATTAGGATTTTATGCCTGCATATGTGTGACCGATCCCCGATTACAGCTTTCACACAAGCGATATGTAAACGTTATCATTTTTTTCAATCCGATCAAGCGCAGGAATCGAAAAAGAATTGAAATTTTTTTTGTATATTATGAATAAATCAATTATCTTGTTGTTAATAAACGATAAAATAGCAATCCAGTTAAACTGAAATAAACCAGCGTTTTGACATTTGAATGATGAAATATCCCGGAATCAGTGAATTCGGCGATCAAAAACCCGTCATCAGATTGGCAAAAAAGGAGAAGTTTTATGACAGAATCAAAATTTTCTAAGACTAAATTGCTGTTCGGGCTTGACAGAAATTGAAAACGTTTACAAAAATACAAACAACTTGAACAGTTTTACTGGCGATGGGTTGTGGCGCCCTATCGCCAGCAAAATATTAACCCCCGCTTTTGATGAGGTAATTCACAGATATGCATCCCGGTTCAGAATTTCAGGCAGATTACGTCATTATTGGTGCGGGCTCGGCTGGATGCGTGCTGGCCAACAGATTGTCGAAAGATCCTAAAAACAAAGTAATCCTGCTGGAGGCCGGTGGCCGCGATATTAGCCCGTGGATTCATATCCCAGTCGGTTATTTCAAGAATATGCACAATCCCAAAGTTGACTGGTGTTATCAAACAGAACCGGATGCAGGGCTGAATGGAAGGCGCATCCTGTGGCCGCGCGGCAAGGTTCTGGGCGGGTCGAGTTCTCTTAACGGGCTGTTGTATGTGCGTGGCAACAAAACCGATTATGATCATTGGCGCCAGTTGGGCAACAGCGGATGGTCCTTTGATGATGTACTGCCATATTTCAAGAGCGGAGAAGACCAGGAACGTGGGAGTGACGCTTTTCATGGCACCGGCGGACCGCTGGCGGTGAGCAATGGTGCGCATGTGGGCGAATTATGTGAGCTTTATGTGGCGGCTGCCAAAGAAGCGGGCATTCGCGAAAACAACGATTTCAACGGAGCCGAGCAGGAAGGTGTCGGATTTTATCAGGTAACTGTTCGTAACGGCATGAGGTGTTCCAGTGCATCGGGATTTTTGCGCCCGGCAAAAAAGCGGTCTAATCTGAAGATTATTACCAATGCGCATGTGAAAAAAATCAGGATTGAGAATAATCGGGCTTGCGGTGTGGTCTTTGATCACAAGGGCGAAGAAAAATATGTTGCGGCAAATGCGGAAGTCATTTTGAGCGCCGGGGCGATTGGATCGCCACAGGTATTGAAGCTCTCGGGAATTGGACCGGGAGATGAGCTTAGAAAATT
>CAZVAZ010000505.1:0-1782 GCA_964625235.1 uncultured Hyphomicrobiales bacterium | reverse complement strand
AAAAATCGGCACCATGAGATCTTTGCGCAACAAAAAAGCCCGACTGGCATTGTTGGTGGCTTGCGTTACCCCGTGCACCGGAACAATTGCTGCCACCGGCATAACATTGGCCATAATTGCCAGCATCGCCAACCCGCCTCCGATACCCACAGCTGTGGTTATTGCAGCCGTAAAAAAACTGGCTGCAATCAGCAATAAGGCTGTCGCCAGTGACAGATCAGCGGGAAACAACATCCCATATAAAAATTCCATTGGCTATTCAGTTGGTATAAATTGAGAAAAACAACCCCGAAAGATTATTCTTCTGGTGGTAATTCAAAAATTTATAGCCGGATACCCGGTATAATTACCCATATCATTTCCCCTGGCTGAGCGATAATGTGCGCTTATGAGTGCTTCAACCGATGTTCCTTCCCTACCCTCAAAATCGCGACTGATCGGCTATACCGGCTGGCTTCTGGCGGCTTTGTTTTTCAGCTACGGCTGGATCTTGCGCGTATCCCCCAGTGTGATGGTTGAGCAGCTGATGCGGGATTTTGCCGTATCAGGCGCCATTATCGGCAATCTCTCCGCAGTTTATTTCTACGCTTATGCCACCCTTCAGATGCCGGTTGGCCTCGCCCATGACCGCTGGGGACCACGCCGGGTCCTGACTGTTATGAGCCTTGTTGCGGGCAGCGGCGCCCTGGTTTTTGCCATGGCACCAACCGTCGAGATTGCCTATATCGGCCGCGCATTGATCGGCACCGGTTCAGCCTTTGCGCTCGTCGGCTCAATGGTGCTGGCGTCGCGATGGCTGCCGCAAAGAAATTTTGCATTTTTTACCGGCATCGCCTTGTCCATTGGCCTGCTTGGCGGTGCCGCAGGTCAAGGCCCGCTGGCCTTTCTGGTTCAAATGCTGGGCTGGCGCGAAGCGATGACAATTGTTGCCGGTGGGGCCGTTGTCCTGTCGCTGCTGATCTGGACCCTGACCCGTGATCATCCGCCCCAAAGCCCGATACAAAAGCCGATTATAACAAAAAAACCGATTGGCGCCCTGGCGGCGCTGTGGCAGGTAGCCCGCAACCGCCAGACCATATTTGTCTCCATGTTTGCCGGCCTGGTAGGAGCACCCTCACTGGCATTTGGTGCGCTTTGGGGCGTTCCCTACACCATGCAGGCTTTTGACATATCACGCACCGAGGCCGCATTTTCCATGTCATTCACGCTTTTTGGCTGGATGATAGGCGGACCGTTCTGGGGCTGGATTTCAGATCGTCTTCAACGCCGCAAACTGCCCATTGTTATCGGCGCTCTTATTACCACTTCGAGCATGGCGGCCGCCATCTACATGCCCGGTCTCAATCTGGAAATGTTTCGGATGTTTCTGTTTATCAACGGTTTTGCCGCCGGTACCATGGCCATCAGCTATGCCCTGATCAAAGAACACAATGCCGGCAACGGATCGGGAGCCGCCATGGGTCTTATCAATATGGTGGCGGTTGCAGGTGGTGCTATATTTCAACCCGTTGTCGGGCTTCTGCTCGACAATCAGTGGCAGGGCGTTTTGGTGGATGGCGCGCGCATCTATTCACACGACGCCTACACCAACGCTTTCATTCTTCTGCCAACATTGTATTTCGGCAGCCTGGTGTTTGGGCTGTGCATCAAAGAAACTCACGGCAGGCCGGTTTTTAAAGCGAGGTAGCCGCTCTTGCCGCCTGGTCATACTGTCCCGACAAAGCCCGCAACAGACCGGCCAGCCGCGTCAGATCTTCGCGGTTTATATTGAGGCTTTCGAGC
>CAZVAZ010000504.1:0-1796 GCA_964625235.1 uncultured Hyphomicrobiales bacterium | reverse complement strand
TCGAGTGCAGCATTTCAAGCTCGTTTGGCATCAGCTTATCTTCGATTTTATCAAGTTCCGAGAGCAGAACCCTGAGCTGTGCATAGGCGGTCATGTCAAACATGATGATCGACTTTCAGATTTTGAAGATTGGACACATCATAGCAGTTTAAAGCACAGCGCGTCGTAATAAATTGAGGCCGATGGCAATCAGGAACAACAGGATTGCGGTGCGAAAGACTTTTTGTCCGATAAACTGCCGCACATAAGCACCAATGTAAAAGCCCGCTACAGCAGGCACGGTGGCGGCAGCAGAGGTTTTCCAGGTGTCCTGATTGAGAATATCGTAAGCAATATAAGCCAGCACCATGGGCACAGACGCGCACAGCCAGATCAGCCCGATACTGCGAATCATTTCCTGCTTGTCGAGCTTGAGGGCGACAAGATACATGGTGATTGGCGGCCCCCAGATGGTCGAGATGCCACCAAGAAACCCGCCCAGCGCCCCGACTAAAAAGCCCACCGGTTTTTCGTAAACTCGCGGCAATCGAAATTCCGGCTGCAACAGACTGAGAGTGCTGAAGACAACCACGGTGACGCCTATGAGGCCATAGACAAACCGCGGATCAAAATCTGTTACCAGACGCGCACTTATCAAAATGCCTGCGACCAGTGGCACAATAACCGGCCAGAAGCGTTTGGCCGGTATTGTCGGGTTTCCCGCCTGAAGTGTTTGGGTGAGGTTGGTGAAAATCAAAGGTATGGCCATATAACCAAGCACCACCGGTACCGGCAAAACAGAAGATAAAACGCCAAATGAAATGATCGGCAGGGCAATCCCGATGATGCCCTTGATCAGGCCGCCAAAAAAGAAGGTGACGCCAACCAGTGCCGCAATCTGCCAGGAGATGCCAAACACCGCTTCCATAGATCAGCTTTCAGGTTGCAAACAGGTCTTTATGTTGTTCGCGCAACACATTTTTCTGCACTTTGCCCATGGCATTACGTGGTAGCTCATCAACGAAAAACACGCGTTTTGGCAGTTTGAAGCGGGCAAGTCTGCCATCAAGAGAATTGACGATATCGCTTTGCGAAGGCTCAGTGCCCGGTTTGGCGACAATCACGGCAACAACACTTTCACCAAAATCAGGATGCGGCACACCGATAACGGCGGTTTCTGTGACGCTGTCGATTGTATCAATTTCGCCTTCGATCTCTTTTGGATAAATATTAAGTCCGCCGGAAATGATCATATCCTTGTCGCGCCCGACAATCGACACTCGGCCTTCGTCATCCATAGTGGCGATATCGCCGGTGATGAAGTAGCCATCGGGGCGAAATTCCTCCGCAGTTTTCTCCGGCATGTTGCGGTAGCCCTTGAAAACATTCGGGCCTTTGATCTCCAGAACGCCAATGTCACCGGGTTCGAGTATTTTGCCATTCCCGTCAGCTATGCGCGCCTCCACGCCGGGCAGGGCAAAACCAACTGTCCCGGCCTTGCGTTCACCATCGTAAGGATTGGAGGTGACCATACCGGCTTCGGTCATGCCATAGCGTTCCAGGATACGATGGCCGGTGCGCTGCTCAAACGCGATGTGGGTCTCGGCCAGCAGCGGCGCTGAGCCGGCGATGAACAACCGCATATTGGCGCAAAGCTCTTTAGTGAACCTGTCATCGCTCAAAAGCCTTGTATAAAACGTTGGCACTCCCATCATAATCGTTGATGTGGCAAGGTGCTCCAGCACTTTGTCGACATCAAATTTGGCCATGAAATACATCGGCGAGCCGTTCAGCAAAGCACAATGACAGGCAACAAA
>CAZVAZ010000503.1:0-1798 GCA_964625235.1 uncultured Hyphomicrobiales bacterium | reverse complement strand
AGTTCAAACCAGGATTGGTGGTTTTGATGTACTGTCCAAAGCGCAAAACAACACCCTGTTCATCCGACTCCACCCGGTAAAAACCGGTTGCCAGCCAGCCAACCATGACAAGAACCACCAAAAGAGCATAGCCGCGCCCGCCCATGGTGCCGCCAGGCATGGCCTGTTTTAGCTTTTCCTGACCTTTTTTAAGAATTTCCTCCAGGTCCGGGGGCATTTGACCGCCAGATGAGGGGCCCTGCCCCCAGGGTCCACGGTTTCCACCGCCGCCGCCACTTTGATTGCTCCAAGGCATATTTATCCAATCCTTCTTCGTCTGATGTAAATCATTCGGACTATTGTCCGCAAAATCATTTGGCCGGTCTGTTCTTTAGCGCATGCCGAACCAAAAATCTGCAACAATCCTTCCGAAACCTTAATTAAATGCCTTATAGTCCAAGCCCACCCGCAGCGCAAACAATCGCTCAGTTAATTCAATGCTATTTTGAAGGTATATCGCGATTGTTGCCGCTAATATCAAAAATGACGTTACCTGCCGCCCATTATACACATTATCGCAACCTATCCCGCAAATAGGTCAATTAAATGACCGGAGTTAAGATAAATGCGTTTTAGCCATACTGCTCATGGTCTGTTGCTGATGACCGTTGCCATGCTGGTGGCGCCGGGCATGGATTCGATTGCCAAATACATCTCCGGCACCATCCCGGCTATAGAGGTTGGCACAGCGCGCTTCTTTTTTCAGTTCATCTATCTGGCACCCATTGTCATAGTGCTGAAAGGTTCAGGTGGAATTTGGCCGCAACTCCCGCTTTTGAACATAATCCGGGCACTCCTTATGGCTGCGGCCACGGTGATTTTTTTCACTGCCCTCAAATGGATGCCGGTGGCCGATGCAATCGCCATATTCTTTGTCGAACCACTGATTCTCACTGTCATTTCAGCTGTTTTTTTGAACGATAGCTTATCGCGTCTTACCGGCGAAAGCCGGTATCCAGAGGCGGCAGGGATGAACTTGGGAGCGCTGGATACCGGCTTTCGCCGGTAAGACGGGAAGATGGATCAAATCTCAACGCCACTGGAATAACTGCAAAAAAAATGGGGGCGGTATAATTCTACCACCCCCAAATTCTCTGTTTCAGTTATTCAGCAGCCTGCGCACTGGGAATATCCGCAGGCGTCAGCCCCATGCGGGTAGCAACTCCAATGCCGTAGTCAGGATCAGCCTTGTAGAAATGTTCGACCTGACGGATGACGATATCTTGAGGAACACCCTCCATGGCTTCAGCAATATTGTCCATCAAGCGGCCCTGTTGATCATTATCCAGCAGGCGGAACAGGTCTCCGGGCTGGGTATAATCATCATTGCCATCACGATGGTTGAAACGATCCGCTGCAACATGGCCGAGATCAAACCCGGACACTTCTTTGCCCGGCGCTTCAGCGGGGCCATTAAAGCTGTTGGGCTCATAATTCACAGCGTCACCACCATTGCCGTCAAAACGCATGGAGCCGTCGCGAATGTAATTATTAACCTCAGACGTGGGCCGGTTTACAGGCAGCGCCTCGTAGTTGGTGCCAACCCGGTAGCGATGAGCATCGGCATAGGCAAAAATCCGCGCCTGCAACACCTTGTCCGGTGACCAGCTGATACCGGGCACGACATTTGAGGGAGAAAACGATGCCTGTTCAACTTCCGCGTGGTAATTCTCCGGGTTTTCATTGAGCTCCAACATTCCAACTTCAATCAGCGGGAAATCCCCGTGCGGCCACACTTTGGTGAGATCAAACGGATTGA
>CAZVAZ010000502.1:0-1799 GCA_964625235.1 uncultured Hyphomicrobiales bacterium | reverse complement strand
CAGCGGTGACAAAAGGGTTGCCATCGCGATCAGAGCCAATCCAGCCGCCGATGCGTAAAAATGACGCGACGTCTATCGGTTCTTCATCAGGAAAATCTTCACCCAATCTGTCTTCGAGGGACGCATAAAACCGGGGGAGTTCTGTCAAAAAAGTATAATCATAATATGACAGACCGTTGGATACCTCATCCATCACATCAAGCTTGGTCTGGCGCAGCAAATTTGTCTGCCACAAGGTCAGCACCGCGCGGGTAATATCGGCATCACTCTGGTGGCGTTCTTCCGGCGTCCATTTCGAATGATCGCGCTTGGCAAGAATTCTGGAAATCTCCATTTCGCGCTTCATGATGCTTTTGCGCCTGACTTCGGTGGGGTGGGCTGTCAACACCGGGGATATCAGGGCGGTGCTGAAAAAATCCTGCAATTGAGCTGCCGTAAAACCTTCCTTTTTGGCTTGCAGAAGCGCTTTTTCCATAGTGCCTTCGCGTGGTGCTGATCCGGCCATGGCATGCGCCCGGGTGCGGCGGATGCGGTGTTGATCTTCGGCCAGGTTTGCCAGATGGGAAAAATAGCTGAAGGCGCGCAGGATTTGCACAGTCTGTTCGGGTGAAAGTGAATTCAGAATAGTTTCCAACTCGCGCCGCGCCGGTTCTTCATCGTCTTCGCGATGAAAGCGAATCGAGGTCTGGCGAATGTTTTCAACAATGGCGAAAATCTCATCGCCCTCCTGATCACGCACCGCATCGCCCAATATGCGTCCCAGCAGGCGAATGTCATCGCGCAGGGGCAAATCCTTGTCGCCATCATCAAGGGGTGTTGTGGCGGTTTTTTGTGTATCCGCTATGGTCATAAATCACTTTCCTGAATTTACCCATCCCGACTATAGCGGCACAGGTCAAGAGTCGCCTAGGCGTTGTTGGCAGAATAAGCCCAAAATGACTGGTTGACCAAATGGCTGGTATGAAATATCTTAAATTTGATCAAATGATCAAAAAATACCATTGGGGAAATTACTCAGAATTAGGCTGGTGCTCAGGGGAAAACTAGCTGTACAGTCGGTTACAGAGAAATGCCGGGACCATTTTTGTGTCTGGATGTTGAATTATCCAAATGACACCTCGTAACTATTCAAATTATGACGAAGAAACATTTCCAGGAGGGAATCAAATGACAAATAGAATTTCACGCCGGACGGCTGCCACGTTAATTGGCGCAGGTCTGGGCTCATTGTTGCTGGGCTCAAATGCATGGGCAGGCAAAAAAATTAAAGTTGCCGGAATTTACACCCAGCCAATTCAGCAAAAATGGGTTGGCCGTCTGCATCAAGCGCTGGTAAAGGCGCGTGATGCCGGTGCTGTAGATTATGTATTTTCGGAAAAAGTCGCCAATACGGATTATATCCGGGTCATGCGTGAATATGCCGAAAGCGGTGTGGCACTCGTTGTTGGCGAGGCCTTTGGCATTTCCAAAGAAGCCCGCAAGGTGGCAGATGAATATATGAATGTTGCTTTTCTCATGGGTGATCCGTTCAGACCTCATGGTAAAAACTTCTCGGTTTTTGACAACTACATTCACGAGCCCTGCTATCTCATGGGAATTATTGCCGGTTCGATGACCAAAACCAAGAAAATCGGAATGGTTGGCGGCTACCCCATTGGCGAAGTCAATCGCCTGTTCCACGCCTTTATCAATGGTGCGCGCTCGGTTGACCCGTCGATCCAGTATAAAGTCAACTTTATCGGCTCGTGGTATGATCCGCCAAAAGCCAAGGAAGCAGCCTTTGCCCAGATCGAAACCGG
>CAZVAZ010000501.1:0-1823 GCA_964625235.1 uncultured Hyphomicrobiales bacterium | reverse complement strand
TAAGCTCGTCCAGTTTAAGCTCAAAGCCGGGTTGAGCCTGTGCAACATGTGCCATTTACTATCCTTTTAATTACTCTCAGAAGCGAATATTGCGTCTGATTTATTCTGTTACACTACAAATAAGACTGTTCGAAAAAACGAGTACCCCGTTTTTTCACACCACTGGGTTGCACAAGACGCATGGGCCGCATAGAACTTGGACCTATGTTTCAGACCTTTGAAGATATCTGCGATCCCTCAAAAGCAAAATCCCGCGTGGCTCTACTGCGAGCGGAGTTGAGGAAGCAAAACCTTAACGGTTTCTGGGTGCCACACACCGATGAGCACCAAAGTGAATATCTGCCCCCCCATGCGGAACGCCTCTATTGGCTCACCGGTTTTAGCGGCTCGGCTGGAACCGCCATTGTGCTGGCAAACAAGGCCGCAATCTTCACCGACGGGCGCTACACAATTCAGATTGCCGAACAGGTTGACGCCCGGGTTTTCAAAATTCAGCATCTGATTGAACAACCACCGCTTATATGGTTGGAAAAAAACCTAAAAAAGGGCCAGCGTCTGGGCTTCGATCCCCATTTGCACTCGCAAGCCAGCGCCGAGCAGTTAAAGCAGGTTTGTAAAAATCTTGGTGCCAGACTTATTGCCGTTAAATTCAATCCGATTGATGCAGTCTGGTCAGACCAACCCGCCCGGCCTCGCGGTAAAACTGTTTCTCATCCGCTGAAATACGCAGGTGAACCGGCAGCAAAGAAACTCGCCCGGATTGCCGGCATTTTGCGGGCGAAGGGTGAGGATGCCATGATCGTCACCCTCGCCGACAGCCTGTGCTGGGCTTTTAATATTCGCGGCAGCGATGTTGCCCACACGCCCGTGGTTTTGGGACACGCCATCATAAAAGCAGGCAGTAGGCCTGAGGTTTTTCTGAGCCCGGACAAGGTTTCAGGCCGCACAAGATCATATCTTGAGAAAATCGCAACCCTAAAATCCGATGACAGGTTGGCAGCGGCTCTGGACAGGTTGGGCAAAGACAAAAAAACCGTGCGCCTTGATGCCCAGACCGCCTCGTTTGCGATTTACGATCGCCTCAATAAGGCCGGTGCCACAATTGTCAACGCGCAAGACCCTGTAATTGCGCTTAAAGCCATCAAAAACAAAACTGAAATTGAAGGTGCGCGCACCGCCCACATCCGTGACGCCACCGCTTACTGCCGTTTTTTAATGTGGCTTGATAAGCACAAATCCGCCAACAGGCTCAACGAAATTTCGGTGGCCAAAAAGCTCGAGGAATTTCGCCTGCAAACTGGAGAGCTGCGAGATATCAGTTTTGACACAATATCCGCCTTTGGCCCCAATGGCGCCATCTGCCACTACCGCGTCACCGAAGCCAGCAATCTGACTTTCAAGCAGAACACGCTGTATTTGATCGATTCTGGCGCACAATATCTCAACGGCACCACCGACATCACCCGCACCATCGCCATTGGTCGGGCCAGCGCTGAAATGCGCAAAAACTTCACCCTTGTGCTCAAAGGCCACATAGCTCTGGCCCAAGCCATCTTTCCGCCAGGCACAACCGGCAGCAATCTCGACGTGCTGGCGCGCGCACCCTTGTGGGCCGAAGGTCTTGATTTTGATCACGGCACCGGCCACGGTGTCGGCAGTTATTTAAGTGTACACGAAGGCCCCCAGCGCATTTCAAAGGCACCCAGTCGGGTGAGCCTGAAACCCGGTATGATACTTTCCAATGAACCGGGATATTACAAAGCCGGTCACTATGGCATCAGAATTGAAAACCTTGTTGTGGTCACTGAACTGGAAAAAATACC
>CAZVAZ010000500.1:0-1826 GCA_964625235.1 uncultured Hyphomicrobiales bacterium | reverse complement strand
GAAATGCGCTATAATGATGATGGCTCGGAAAAACAGGATTTTATCCTCAACCAGCCCGCCTACCGCAAAGCAAGCCTTTTGATTGCCGGCGATAATTTTGGCTGCGGCTCCTCGCGTGAACATGCGCCGTGGGCGTTGCTGGATTTTGGCATCAAATGTGTGATTGCCACCAGTTTTGCCGACATTTTCTATAATAACTGTTTCAAGAACGGTATTCTGCCAATCATTCTACCCCAGGAAGACATTGATAAGCTGATGGATGACGCCGAACGCGGATCGAATGCTGTGATCACCGTTGATCTTGAGGCCCAGGAAATTTCCGGACCCGATGGCGGTAAAATTGCCTTTGAGCTTGACCCTCATCGTAAACGTTGCCTGATAGAGGGTCTCGATGATATTGGATTGACCTTGGAAAAAGTCGACACCATTGCCGAGTTCGAAACAACAATCAAGAAAACACGTCCGTGGATATAATGGGGCGCGCATAGATTTAATCATCAATGCCCCGCCATAAAAAGCGGGGCTTTTTTTGCATAAACCAAAATGGAATGAACCAATGACAACTAAAAACCTACTCCTTCTGCCCGGTGACGGTATCGGCCCTGAGGTTATGGCGGAAGTATCGCGCGTGATTGCGTGGTTTTCAGGCCGCAACGGTGTCGAGTTTGAAACCGCAACCGATCTGGTTGGTGGTTGTTGCTATGATGCCCATGGCGTCGCGGTAACCGATGAGACCATCGAAAAAGCCAAAGCGGCGGATGCGGTTATTCTTGGTGCCGTTGGCGGGCCTAAATGGGATGGCGTTGATTTTTCCGTGCGCCCTGAAGCAGGGCTCTTGCGGCTGCGCAAGGACTTGCAGCTTTTCGCCAACCTGCGCCCGGCCATCTGTTTTGAAGCTTTGGCTGATGCATCTTCACTCAAGCGCGAGCTGGTTGAAGGCCTTGATATAATGATCGTTCGCGAGCTTACCGGCGGGCTTTATTTCGGTGAGCCGCGCGGCATTACTGATCTCGGCAACGGCCAGCGCCGCGGCATCAATACGCAGGTTTATGATACATTTGAAATCCAGCGCGTCGCCGCAGTCGCCTTCGATCTCGCCCGCAAACGCAACAACCGGGTAACCTCAGTGGAAAAACGCAATGTGATGGAATCCGGCCTGCTGTGGCACGAAGACGTTATTGCCCTGCACAAGGAAAATTTCTCCGATGTAACCCTTGATCATATGCTGGCCGATAACTGCAACATGCAACTGGTGCGCAATCCCAAACAGTTTGACGTTATTGTCACTGATAATATGTTTGGCGATATGTTGTCGGACGTTGCCGCCATGTTAACCGGCTCTTTGGGTATGCTGCCGTCGGCCTCTCTGGGGGAAGCCGATAAAGACGGCAGGCGACTGGCATTGTACGAACCTGTACATGGTTCAGCTCCCGATATCGCCGGTCAGGGAATTGCCAACCCGATTGCAACGATACTGAGCTTTGGCATGGCATTGCGCTATTCCTTCGACATGGGCGTGGAAGCTGACCTGGTTGATAATGCTGTACAGGCCGCGCTGGCTGAAGGTTGCCGCACGGCTGATATAGCAAGTGACGGTGAAAAAACCCTGTCGACCAGCGAAATGGGTTCGGCAATTATTTCTCAAATGGAGGCTCTTTCGGCTTAAGCCACAGGAGTAATAAACAAATGGGTTACAAAATAGCAATTGTCGGCGCTACCGGTAATGTCGGGCGCGAGCTGCTCAATATTCTGGCCGAACGTGAATTTCCCGCTGATGAAGTCGTACCGTTAGCCTCGCGCCGCTCTCAGGGTGTGGAAGTCTCTTA
>CAZVAZ010000499.1:0-1840 GCA_964625235.1 uncultured Hyphomicrobiales bacterium | reverse complement strand
TCATCCATGGTGCTCAACATCTGCACCAGCCCCACAAGAGTTCCAATCATGCCAAAGGCAGGCGCTGCATCACCAAATGCCTTGTATACCCGGGCACCTTCCTCCAGGCGCTCAAGGTTGAGGTCTCTTTCACGGTCCATTGTTTCTTTAATAAACTCGGCATCATAACCATCGGCAATGTACTGGATGCCTTTGGCAAGAAACTCGTCCTCAATCGGGACACCTTCGAGACCGAGAGGTCCATTTTTACGAATAACATCAGCCAGGCGAGCCATTTCATCAATTGTTTCACGCGCTTCAAATTTTTTGTTGGAGAAAACAGTTTTGCCACCCAGGGCAAAGGCGCCCAGAATACCGGTAATGGGAAAGCGTAAAATTGTCGTGGCAATGGCACCCCCAACAACAATGAGAAAGGACGGTACATTGATGAAGGTCATGAAATTTCCGCCAGTGACAATGGCGGCCAACACCACTACAAAAGCGACGACAATGCCGATAATTGTTGCGAGATCCATACTTTCCCCACCAACTTGAATACTAACTACACGCCAGGTTTAACCAACCCAGCATTACCCTTTGGTGCGAATGATACTCGCGATCTATAAATAATGTCTAAAATTCCCTCTCCAATTTTAACCTCAAACCACTGAAAAACAACGTTAATTTTCAGTGAATCAGGTATACAAACACCTAACAGCTGTCGCATTCTGATACAGTTTTTTAGTTTCTTTGTCGGGTCGATTGCGTGAGGCGAGATTATGTGCGCTCGTCAAACCAGCTTTCAACGGCTTTTATTCCAGCTTCATCAAGGTCAATAAACAGCTTGGTCCGGCGATAAAGGAAATCTTCTGCCCTCAACACATCTTCGTGAATAACGCTATGCTGCAGTTCAGCCAGCAGGATACCCGGAGCAATGACTTTGCCAGCTTTTGGATCTGCCAGAATGGCATCAAAAAGCATGCGGGCCTCATCCCCATAGGTGAAAACCCAGCGCTGGCGAATGTCTTTATCGATAGCGTCGGGACCTTCATCAGCCAGTTTCTGCAAAGCATCCCTGCTTAGACCACCGCCATACAAAGGCTGGGTTGCCGTCCAGGGGGCACCTTTTTTGTCTGCACCGTTTGCAACCAGTTCCGACAGAACCTTTTCGCCAAGTGTGCGGTGTGTTGTCAGCTTGCCGCCATAGATGGTGAGAAAGGCACCTGCGCCGTTTTTCTGCACCGCCAGGCGGGATTCGCGCGTTACCTTGCTGGGGTTATCCTCACCATCATCAATAAGCGGACGCACCCCGGCCCAGGTCCACACCACATCGCTGCTGGTGGCAGCAGCCCCGGGATGGGTAAAATAACGATTGTAGGACTTCAGCAGGTAATCACGTTCTTCATCGCTGCATTTGGCATCCCTCGGGTTTTCCTTCTGAGGTGCATCGGTGGTGCCGATAATCAGATATCTGCTGTTCAGCCACGGCAGGGTGAAAATAACGCGGCCATCACGGCTTTGCAGGGTATAGGCGTCATTTTCAACCGGTTCCGGCATTTTAAGAACAATATGGCTGCCTCTGACCAATCGAAGACCCGAACGTGGAAAGGGTGCTTCAGTAACGTCAAGCACCTCATTTGCCCACGGACCGGCAGCATTGATAACGTAGCGTGCATGAACCTTGCGTTTGTTGCCTCTTTCATCCAGCTCAATTGAATAACCGTCTTCAATCGGGGTGATTTTCTCCACCCGGCGGTAATTGAGAATATCCGCCCCGCGCTTACGCGCATCCATCAGTGTCGATAACACCAGACGGGCATCATCAATCCAGCAATCAGGATAATGCAGGACCGCTGTAAGG
>CAZVAZ010000498.1:0-1855 GCA_964625235.1 uncultured Hyphomicrobiales bacterium | reverse complement strand
ATTTTAAACTATAGTCACCCAACCACCCGGTCAATACATAACTCTCGTGGATTTTGATGATGAAACGCGCCGAAACGTCGAAGAAAAAAACGCGTATTCAGGCGATTAATCAGCAACGAATTCTGGACGCTGCACTGGCCATTTTTTCCCAGTATGGTTTTCGCGGTGCCACCCTGGACCAGATTGCCCAGCATGCCGAACTTTCCAAGCCCAATGTCCTGTATTATTTTCGCGGCAAGCAGGATATTTACGTTACCCTGATGCAGCAGACACTGGACCAGTGGCTGCAGCCTCTGGTTGAACTTGATGCCAGCGGTGAGCCGGTCGACGAGATATTAAAATACGCCCTCACCAAGCTGGAAATGTCGCAGCAGAACCCGCAGGCCTCGCGCCTCTTTGCCAACGAGATTTTGCACGGCGCACCGATGGTCAAGTCCGTACTGGAGGGGGACTTAAAAACCCTGGTCGATGAAAAAACCTCTCTCATCCAGCACTGGATAGATGAAGGCAAAATAACCGCCATTGATCCCTATCATCTGATTTTCATGATCTGGGCCATCACCCAGCATTATGCCGATTTTGACATTCAGGTCACAGCGGTTCTGGGCGCATCATATGACAAGGAAAAATGTTTCGCTGATGCCCAATCAACAATTACCACCATACTTGCTAATGGCCTGAAAACGAACTAACCCTCAACCCGCGCCGGGTTATTGGGGTGCGTGGTCCAGTTGGCATATTCCGGGTTGATGGCCGCATTGGTACGTGGATCAACACCCGAAGTCATCTGTTCCATGGTCAGGCAGTTCTCGACCGGGCACACCGTCACACACAGGTTGCAGCCGACACATTCTTCATCAATCACTTCAAAATGCCGCTGGCCGTCTTTTATCTCCGTAATCGCCTGATGCGAGGTGTCTTCGCAGGCGATGTAACAGCGACCGCACTTGATACACAGATCCTGATCGATTTTGGCCTTGGTGATGTAGTTCAGATTAAGATACTGCCAGTCTGAAACGTTAGGTACAGCGCGACCGATAAAATCATCGAGTTGTTCATAACCGGATTGCTCCATCCAGTCTTTAAGCCCGTCCACAAGTTCTTCGACAATTTTGAAGCCATAGGTCATAGCCGCAGTACAGACCTGAACATTACCCGCCCCCAAAGCCATGAACTCAGCTGCATCACGCCAGGTGGTAATGCCACCGATGCCGGAGATAGGTATAGCGCTGGTATCCCGATTGCGGGCAATTTCAGCCACCATATTCAAAGCGATGGGCTTAACCGCTGGCCCGCAAAAACCACCGTGCGAGCCCTTGCCGTCAATGGTCGGCTCTGGCGTCATCAAATCGAGATCAACACTGGTAATCGAGTTGATGGTATTGATGAGAGACACCGCATCAGCCCCGCCGTTAACGGCAGCAAGTGCGGGAAAGCGAATATCGGTGATATTGGGTGTCAGTTTGACTATCACCGGCATGCGCGTATGGGTCTTGCACCAGCGCGCCACCATTTCGATATATTCCGGCACCTGGCCCACGGCTGAACCCATGCCGCGCTCGGACATGCCGTGAGGGCAGCCAAAATTAAGCTCAACGCCGTCTGCTTCGGTTTCTTCCACACGCGCCAGAATATCAATCCACGCCTGTTCTTCACACGGCACCATTAAAGACACCACCATAGCGCGATCAGGCCAATCACGTTTAACCTGCTTGATTTCACGTAAATTAACTTCAAGCGGCCTGTCCGTAATCAGCTCGATGTTATTGAACCCCAAAACTCTTCTGTCCGGTCCATGGACAACGCCATAGCGCGGACCATTGACATTGACCAGCGGCGGGCCGTCTTCACCAAG
>CAZVAZ010000497.1:0-1856 GCA_964625235.1 uncultured Hyphomicrobiales bacterium | reverse complement strand
GGCACGCTGATTGATTGGGAGAGCGGTATCTGGGATGCGCTTCAACCTCTTCTTCACTTCAACAACCGCCGTGATATTACGCGGCAGATTGCGCTTGAGGCTTACGCGATTATTGAAAGCCATCAGCAGGCTGAAACACCGGGCATGATTTATCCGGAAATTCTGCAAAACGTCCATATGGCTTTCGCGCGGCAGTTCAATCTCGAAACCGAACCGGGGTTAAATGAGGTTTTTGGCAACTCAGTGCCGCATTGGCCCGCATTTCGCGATGCCGCAGACGCCCTGCGCTTGTTGCAACAACATTTCAAGCTGGTGATCCTGTCAAACATCGACAATCAGAGTTTCGCTGCCTCAAACAAAAAACTCGGCGTCACTTTTGATGCAGTTTACACGGCACAGGACATGGGTGCCTACAAGCCAACGCCCGCCAATTTTGATTACATGCTGAAAAAGCTTGCAACCGACCATGACATTTCGCACGGCGACATTCTGCACACCGCCCAAAGCCTGTTTCATGACCATGTACCGGCCAAAAATATTGGCCTTTCCTGTGTATGGATAGACCGCCAAAACCTCGGTAACAGCGAAAACTGGGGAGCGACAGCACGGGTAGCTCAACGCCCCGAAGTCGACTTCACCTTCGCGACCATGCAGGCGCTGGCGGATGCGGTTGATTAAATTATCACCGCTGCGACACCGCCAACTTGATACCTAGCAATATCAGCAGCGAACCCAGACTGCGGTCCAGCCACATGCGAAATTTTCTGTTTTCGCGCAATGGTTTTGCCAGGCGGTCGCCCAGCAGGATTAAAGGTGGTTCGATGGCGGCTGCCACGACAATGATCAACAGACCATGCAACAGGAATTGTGCAGCAGCACTGCCCGCCCCCGGCACAACGAATTGCGGCAGGAAGGCTAAAAAGAAGATGGCAACCTTGGGATTGAGCAGATTAACCAGCAAGCCCTGCCAGTAGATTTTGGCCATGGAGGGTTGTTTGCCTGTGATGCCCTCAAAGTTGAGGTTTTCATCTCTGGAGCGCCAGGCCTGAATGCCAAGCCACACCAGGTAGGCAGCGCCCACGTACTTCACTATCGAAAAAGCCAGCGCCGAGGTGGCAAGGATTGCCGACAGCCCGACAACGGCAAACCCCACATGAAACAGCGCGCCCGACCAGATGCCGGCCATAGCGGTAAACCCTGCCTTGCGACCGGATTTCACCGTATGGCCGATGATGAACGCCATGTCGGGACCGGGGGAAAGATTCAACAGAACAGCCGCAACCAGAAACGTCAGCCAATGTTGTAAATCATACGCAAAAATCATCCGGGTTTCCTCCTATGGCTGAATTTTAATCGCCGTGGTCCAGGCGGGATCACTGTGTTTTGACCAGTAAAGTTCTGTCAATTTTTTGGTAACTACCCCCGGCGCACTCTCGCCAATCCTGACATCATCAATTTCGGCAATGGCGACAATCCCCCCGGCGGTGGAGGTAACAAACACTTCATCTGCTGATTTTAACGCGATTTCCGAAACCTCTGTCTCTTGTGTTTCCACGCCCAGTTCAGCGCACAGGTCGAGTGCGGTTTGCCGGGTGATGCCTTTGAGGACGCCGGTTGCCGGAGTGGTGACCGCGCCATTTTTCACCGCAAATATATTAAACCCCGGCCCTTCGGTAATATTGCCCCGGCCATCGCCGAGAAAAACGTTTTCCTTGCCCGCATCGTAGGCTTCATGCAGGCCCTGAACCAGATCAAGCCAGTGATAGTTCTTCACCGTCGGATCAATTGATGATGGTGGAATGCGCGTCACTGAGGCGATGTGAACACGAAGGCCCCGTGCACGTTGCTCCTCATCG
>CAZVAZ010000496.1:0-1864 GCA_964625235.1 uncultured Hyphomicrobiales bacterium | reverse complement strand
TGGATACCGGCTTTCGCCGGTATGACGGGAAGATGGAACAAACCTCACCGCCACTAATATTTATCAGGCCGCCTGGGCTTTGCTTTCGCTCAGAACCTGTTCGGCCAACTTTCCGGTCAGTTCGGATAAATGATCGAACTCGTAGGTAAATGTGCCAACACCGGCGGTGGCTGAGCGTACTTCGACAATTATGTTCTGGATTTCGGTTTCCGGTAAATGGGCATTGACCATATCCCATCCCGGCCATCCGGGCCTGGCATCAAAACCCAATATCTGGCCGCGGCGGCTGGAAATAATCGCGTTTATTTTCGCGGTTGCATCATTGGGAATGCTAAACGAAATTGACAGGACCGGCTCGAGCAACACCGGAGAACATTTCGGCAGGCCTTCGGCCATGGCTATTCTGCCTGCGGTCTTGAAGGCCTGTTCGGACGAATCCACCGCATGATAGGAGCCATCAATCAGTTTTGCGGCCAGATCAACCACCGGAAAACCCAGCGGTCCCTGGACCAGATACTCCTTGATACCGTTTTCAACAGCGGGAATATATTGCTTTGGCACGACGCCACCGGTTATGGCCTGACTGAAATCGAAGCCGGAGCCGCGCGGCAATGGTTTGATTTCCACTTCCACATCACCAAACTGCCCGTGCCCGCCGCTTTGTTTTTTGTGGCGGCCACGAATAGTGATGGATTTGCGGATGGTTTCCTTATAGGGAATTTTACGGCGACGGGTTTTGGCGGCAATACCGTATTTGCCTTCCAGACGTTCGAGCGTTACCCGCAGGTGCATCTCGCCTTGACCCCAGACAATCATTTCATTGGTATCGGGACTGTGCACCAGTTTGATGGAAGGGTCTTCTTCTATAATTCTGGTAATGGCACCGGTGAGTTTCACTTCATCATTGCGCTCCACTGCACTGACTGCCAGACCATAGACCGGGGTCAGGCTTTCAAGTGGTGATACCTGTTCGCACTCACCTTTGATGCTGGTTAAGGTTTCGCCGGTCTGGAAGCTCTCCATACGTCCTAAAGCCACCGTGTCTCCGGCAACCGCATGTGATACTTTGGAGGGTTCCTGACCCAGCAGGGTGAAAACGCCTGAAACACGCTCATTGTTGCCACCACTGTCATAGAGAACCGTGCCATCTTTCAATTCCCCCGTCAGAACACGCACCAGTGACAGTTTGCCGCCATGGGTGGTGTGATAGGTTTTGAGTATCTGCGCAACACACCCGCCATCACTCACACTCAACCGCTCGGCGGTATCTTCCACCGTTGGGACTTCATGGCGAATGGCCTTGAGCAGGCGGCGAATACCGTTGCCGTTTTCAGCTGAACCTAGCAAGACCGGGCAAATCTGCCCATTGCGCAATTCCTGGGCGAGATCACCAAACACCTGGTCCTGAGCAGGCTCTATGTCTTCGAGCAGGGCTTCCATCAACTCATCATCATAATCGGCCAGTTGCTCGAGCATGGAATAACGGGCTTCTCCCTTGCGATCGAGTATGCCATCGGGCAGGTCAATCACTTCACTTTGGGCATGTTTGCGATAGACAAAGGCGCGCTCCAGTGCGAGGTCAACACAGCCGGTAACAACATTGCCTTCCCAGATTGGTATTTGGCGCAACACAAGCGGTTTTTCACTTGCCGGTTGCAGGGTGCTGAGGATATCGCGCACTCGTATCTCGGTTTTATCTATTTTGTTGAGGAATAAAATGCGCGGGATGCCCAACTGATCAAGCTGCTTTAAAATCAGCTGTAATGCCGGTATTTTTTTTCATCAGGTTCGCAGACCACAATGGCGGCATCAACGGCTGGCAGGGCCGGAATTTGCTCCGGCAAAAACTCAATCGAGCCGGGGC
>CAZVAZ010000495.1:0-1865 GCA_964625235.1 uncultured Hyphomicrobiales bacterium | reverse complement strand
ATGGCACCGGTCTGCTTTATATTGATCGCCATCTTGTTCATGAAGTCACCAGCCCCCAGGCCTTTGAAGGCTTGCGCAACGCCAAACGCAAAGTCCATGAGCCGGCCAAAACCCTTGCCGTCGTCGATCATAATGTGCCGACCACGGATCGCAGCAAAGGCATTGACGATCCTGAATCAAAGCTGCAGGTCGACACGCTGGCTCAGAACTGCGCCGAGTTCGGTGTCGAATATTTTGACGAGATGGATGAGCGTCAAGGCATTTGCCACATTATCGGACCTGAACAGGGCTTCACCCTGCCCGGCATGACAATTGTCTGTGGTGACAGTCACACCGCAACCCATGGCGCATTTGGCGCTCTGGCTCACGGTATCGGCACGTCAGAAGTTGAACATGTGCTGGCAACGCAGACACTGATCCAGAATAAATCCAAAAACATGCGCGTGCGCGTTGATGGAAAATTACCGGACGGTGTCACTGCCAAGGATATTATTCTGGCAATCATTGGTCAGATTGGCACCGCCGGTGGTACCGGCCATGTGATAGAGTTTTGCGGTGAAGCCATCCGCAGCCTGTCAATGGAAGGCCGCATGACGGTTTGCAACATGACGATTGAAGCCGGCGCGCGCGCCGGATTAATAGCGCCTGACGAAACTACGTTTGCTTATGTTAAAGACAAGCCACGCGCGCCAACGGGAGAAAACTGGGATCTGGCGCGGGCGTATTGGGATACGCTTTTCAGCGACGATGAAGCCGTATTTGATGCTGAAACCTCCCTTGATGCTGAAAGCCTGCCCCCCATCGTTACCTGGGGAACCAGTCCTGAAGATGTACTCACCATTGATGGTAAAATCCCCAATCCGGCTGATGTTGCCGATGACGCCAAACGTGCAGCACTTGAGCGCTCGCTGGAATACATGGGACTGACACCGGGAACACCGATACAGGATATTGCCATTGACCGGGTATTTATCGGCTCGTGCACCAACGGTCGTATTGAAGACCTTCGCGCCGCCGCCAAGGTTGCTGCTGGCCATAAAGTTGCCGAGCGTGTCAATGCCATGGTTGTGCCGGGGTCCGGTCTGGTGAAAATTCAGGCTGAAGCCGAAGGCCTAGACAAGATATTTCTCGACGCGGGCTTTGAATGGCGCGAGCCCGGCTGTTCCATGTGTCTGGCCATGAATGCCGACAAGCTCAATCCGCAGGAAAGATGCGCGTCAACTTCAAACCGGAATTTCGAAGGTCGTCAGGGCAAGGGTGGCAGAACCCATCTGGTCAGCCCTGAAATGGCTGTGGCCGCAGCGATTGCCGGTCGTTTTGTCGATGTGCGAACCTTTTAACGGGCTTGAATATGGCCGAGGGAACCCATCACAGGCAGCAATCTGACGTCGAACAAGCCAGACGCGATCTGAAACGATTGGAAGAACAGTCGGAAAAACTGGTCAACCCATCGCTTGATGGTGAAATACCCGCTGATGATCCGATTGAAAAATGGGGCCGCATTATCGGGCGCAGCTTTGGTTATATCGTTGCTATCGGCCTCCTCTACCATCTGGTTACAACCTACCTATTATAGCAAATGGGCTTGACCAATTGGCCTCAATGCGCAAGAAAGACTAAGTTTTTCCCATGCACCTTTTAACATGCTCATCCAGAGCGTTTCGAAAGCCTGTTTTTCATGGATAAGTTTACCACTCTCACCGGCGTTGCAGCGCCCCTGCCGATGATCAACATCGATACCGACAAGATCATCCCCAAGCAGTATCTAAAAACCATCCATCGCTCCGGTCTGGGCACTGCCCTGTTTGCGGAAATGCGCTATAATGATGATGGCTCGGAAAAACAGGATTTTATCCTCAACCAGC
>CAZVAZ010000494.1:0-1879 GCA_964625235.1 uncultured Hyphomicrobiales bacterium | reverse complement strand
CTTCCCGGATATATCCGGTGACAATCTCACGGGCAAAACTGGGGCCGGTATCGGGCGCAGGATAGGCGATAATCTTTGCGGCACACAGAATTCTGTGTGCCTTGAGCGTCATCAACTCAGGGTCCCCTGGCCCGACACCCAACCCATAAAGCGTTGCGGTCATGGTTTTAACACGCTCCATTGAGTTACCGGCCTGAAGGGTCGCCAACTGCGATATTGTCCAATAGGTTGCGCGCGCGAAATGCTGATCTGCGTGAGTTCGCCACCATGGACATGAGAAAGCTCATTTAATCGGGCTTCGCCTTCAAGGGTAACGGCATTTGCCACCAGACGGCCCTGCGCTGACAGCACATTCCAGCAATGGTCAAACAGTCCCGGTGTGGTAATGCCGCCGCCGATAAAAATCGCATCGGGAGCATCTGCATTTTCCAAACACTCTGGCGCTGTACCCGAGATAATCTCCAGAAAAGGTGTCCCCAGGCCATTGGCATTGTCAGCAATCATCTGCAGGCGCGTCTGATTTTGTTCAAAGGCAATGGCGCGGGAATTTCTGGCGGCCCGCATCCATTCGATGGCCACCGAGCCGCAGCCTGCCCCCACATCCCACAACAACGCACCTGGAAAAGGTGCAAGGTTTGCCAGCGTAATGGCGCGCACTTCACGTTTGGTCAGCTGGCCATCATGGATGAAAGCGTCATCCGGCAGTCCGGGAATTCCGGGACGTATACTGGCGTTTTTCCCGGCAATACATTCAACGGCGATGGTATTAAAATCGGCAATATCAGGTGCATCCCAATCTTCTGCCGCAGCTTCAACCCGGCGTTCTTTTTTACCACCCATATGTTCGAAAACTGTCATTTTACTGGCGCCAAAGCCACGATCACACAAGGTATCGGCAACGGCTTCAGGGGTTGTGCCATCGTTGCTTAAAATCAAAATACGCGCCTTTGGTGCAAGGGCTGCGTGAAGAAGTTCCAGCGGGCGGCCATGCAACGTCAGACAATCAACATGGTTCAGCGCCCAGCCTAATCTTGCACAGACAAGAGAAAATGCCGAGGGTGACGGCACGATGGTGATCTCGTCAATGGGCACACGTTTGAGCAGTGTGTTGGCGATGCCAAACCAGCTTGGATCACCGGTAGCCAGCACGCAGACGCGTTTGTGCTTGTGCGAGACAATCTCATCCAGGGTGGCAGACAGCGGTGTTGCCCAGATGATGCGCGGCCTGGCATCCACACCCGCCATCGCCAGATGGCGCTTGCCGCCAACGAGGATATCAGCTGCTTCTATCAGGCTGCGGGTGGCCGGTGGCAGCGCTTCTATGCCGTCTTCACCAACACCAATGATCGAAAGCCATTTGCTCATGAAGTCATCGCTTCAATGGCAATGGCATTAAAGGCGCCTGAGGCTATTGCACTGCCGCCACGTCTGCCAGCCAGGCAAATATATGGCACATTGTGAGGGTTTTCCGCCAATGCGTGCTTGGATTCAGCTGCACCAACGAAGCCCACGGGAAAGCCTAAAATTGCAGCGGGCTTCGGGCAGCCATCGGCGATAAGTTCCAGTAATCTGAACAGGGCGGTGGGCGCATTGCCGATGACGACGATGGCATCTTTTATATAAGGTTGCCACAGATCAACGGCTGCAGCTGAACGGGTAGTACCTGAAGCTCGCGCCAGTTCGGCTACATTCTCCCGGTTCAGTGTGCAGATGATGTCATTGTCATGGCTCAAAAACCTGGCCGTTATTCCGGCCCTGACCATTTCGCAATCGACCAGAACAGGTGAGCCATTGGCCAGCGCGGTTGTCGCCGCCTGCACCACAGTGGCCGAATAGCTGAGGTCATCAATGACATCAATCATACCGCAGGCGTGAATCA
>CAZVAZ010000493.1:0-1879 GCA_964625235.1 uncultured Hyphomicrobiales bacterium | reverse complement strand
GACATCAACAGGCCGCCAATATTGGCGTAGCCTAACCCAAGCGTGCGGAAATCATAAGACAACTGTGCTATCTGGCGTGAGGGAAATTGCGCCATCAAAACCGAAATTTCCAGAGTGATGGTCCACAGGCGTGCCGCGTATTCAAAATTTTCAATCTCAAAAGCGCCGTCGTCACCCCTGAACTGCAACAGGTTGATCGAGGCCAGATTGCACGCCGTATCATCGAGAAACATATATTCCGAACACGGGTTCGACGCGATAATCTCACCACTTGCCGGACACGTGTGCCAGTCGTTGATGGTGGTGTGAAACTGGATGCCGGGATCAGCGGATGACCAGGCGGCATAACCCACCTGTTCCCACAAATCGCGCGCTTTGAGTGTCTTGGTAATGCCACCGCCTTTGCGTGCTGTCAGGTTCCACTCGCCATCGTCTTCCACCGCTTTAAGAAACTCATCAGTCACGCGGATGGAGTTGTTCGAATTCTGCCCTGATACCGTGCGATAGGCTTCTGAATCCCAGTCCGTATCATAGGTCTGGAAATCAATATCCGTATAGCCCTGACGGGCGAACTGAATGACGCGGCGGATAATATTGTCCTGCACCTGCGCCTTGCGCGCAGCTTTTACCTCGCGTTTGAGGGCAGGGTTTTTCTGCACGTCAAAACAATCATCGCCATCAGCACTGCAATTGATACATGCCTTCATGATCGCGCTCAAATGCTGGGCATTGATTTTTGATCCGGTGACCAGCGCTGCAACTTTCTGCTCTTCGCGCACCTTCCAGTTGATGTATTCCTCAATGTCGGGATGATCAATATCGACCACAACCATTTTGGCGGCGCGCCGTGTTGTGCCACCGGATTTTATCGCGCCGGCGGCGCGGTCACCAATCTTGAGGAAACTCATCAGCCCGGAAGATTTACCACCGCCTGAAAGATTTTCCGATTCACCGCGGATTTTGGAGAAGTTCGATCCCGTGCCCGAGCCATATTTGAACAACCTGGCTTCACGCACCCACAGGTCCATAATACCGCTGTCATTGACCAAATCATCTTCAACGGATTGAATGAAACACGCGTGCGGTTGGGGGTGCTCGTAAGAGGACTTTGAGCGCACAAGCTCGCCGCTTTCGAAATCCACATAAAAATGCCCCTGACTGGGACCATCAATGCCATAGGCCCAATGAAGACCGGTGTTAAACCACTGAGGCGAATTGGGGGCGGCCTGCTGGGCTGCCAGCATATAGCGCATCTCATCGAAATAGGCGCGGGCATCTTCTTCCGAGTTGAAATAATTGCCTTTCCAACCCCAGTAAGTCCATGTGCCGGCAAGACGGTCGAAGACCTGACGCGAATCAGTTTCGCTGCTGTAGCGCTCATCTTCAGGCAGCAGCAAAAGAGCCTCTTTATCTTCAACACTGCGCCACAGCCAACTGGGCACCGAGTTTTCTTCAACGCGCTTGAGCTTTGCCGGAACGCCAGCCTTGCGGAAATACTTCTGGGCAATGATGTCGCTGGCAACCTGACTCCAACTGGTGGGAACCTCAATACCTTCCAGTCTGAATACGATTGAGCCATCGGGATTGCGTATTTCGCTCGTGGCCTTGCGAAACTCTATGCCACTATAGGGGGATTTTTCAGCTTCCGTAAAACAGCGCTCAATTTTCATTTATTGCCCTTACCTTTATATATTCCTGCACAAGCTTTCCAAAATCAGCTTGCCATCCATTATTGCCATTTCAAATCGTCTGTGTACCCGGCTTGCCGCGCGCCCAAAGCACGGCCACTGGCTTCACACAAATCTGCAAACCACTAACTGTAACAACGTCGCCAAAATTCGAATTCAGCTCTGTTTCAGTTACCTTGTTACGCCTTATT
>CAZVAZ010000492.1:0-1880 GCA_964625235.1 uncultured Hyphomicrobiales bacterium | reverse complement strand
ATGCGATCAAGTTTATAGAGCGTCAGATTGATGCGATGATCACTGACCCGGCCTTGAGGATAGTTATAAGTGCGGATACGCTCTGACCTGTCGCCGGAGCCAACCTGTCCCTTGCGCGAAGCGGCACGTTCGTCAGCCAGGCGCTGACGTTCACGTTCATAGAGCCTTGAGCGCAAAACCTTCATCGCCTTGGCGCGGTTTTTATGCTGGGACTTCTCATCCTGCTGGGTGACAATCAGGCCGGTTGGCAGATGGGTGATGCGCACCGCACTATCGGTGGTATTGACTGATTGGCCACCGGGACCGCTGGCGCGATAAACATCAACGCGAATGTCCTTGTCTTCAATTTCCACGTCGACTTCTTCAGCTTCCGGCAGAACTGCCACGGTAGCAGCGGACGTATGAATGCGACCGCCGGATTCTGTCTCCGGTACGCGCTGAACGCGGTGAACACCGGATTCAAATTTCAGCCTGGCAAAGGCACCCTTGCCATTGATGCCGGCTATTATTTCCTTGTATCCCCCCATATCCGCGTCACTCGCCGACATGATCTCCACTTTCCAGCCGTTTAAATCGGCATAGCGGTTGTACATGCGAAATAAATCACCGGCAAAAAGAGCTGCTTCATCACCGCCGGTACCGGCGCGCACTTCAATAATAACGCTTTTGTCGTCGGCATCATCTTTGGGCAGCAGCAGAACTTTTATGTCCTGTTCAAGTTTTTCAATCTGCCCATCAAGTTCGCCAATTTCCAGCCTGGCCAGCTCGGTCATTTCATCATCACTGTCGGGATCGGCAATAATCTCTTCCAGACCACCGTGTTCCCGGCGAATTGCCTGCAGGTCGCGGATGACGGCTACCACAGGATTGAGATCGGCATATTCCTTTGACAGCCTGACAAATGCATCGGGGTCGGGCGCCGAAGACATCTCTGCTTCAATTGCTTCATGGCGGCTTAAAAGCCGGTTGAGTTTATCTGGATCAATCATCTGGGGTTGTTCTAGTTGTTTAGCGCAGCCGCATCAAGCTCTGCTTCAACGGCAGGGCGGCGCAGGGGCGCTGCCAGTTTGGGACTGGCGGCCATGGCATCAATTAAATCTATTGTACGAACCTGAATACTTTCCGCGCTCAGGGCATTTTTTGCAGCGGAGGAAAGAGACCCCGTAGTCAAAGGATTAGCACCCTGTCGGCTGGCCAAATCCGTGCTCCCCTGATTGTTGAGGTCGTTTGGTGCCGGGATGGTAGCAATCCGGCTACCATCCGGTGTTGATGTTCCAGTGCTCAACCAAAACCCTGCACTTATAATGGCCACCAGAAAAACAGCCGTGACAACTGCAAAAGACCGGCTGCGGGCGCGCATCGCGGGCCACAGGGCGATGATATTGCCGGGGCCTCTTTTTTGTGCTTCCAGCATCGCTGGAAAAATTTCGCGATAATGTTCAATCAGGAGCTTCGGGTCAAACTCGAGATAGCGGGCGTAAGCATCAACATATGAAAAAAAATCCGCGCTCGGTGGAAACTCCCCATCCACGCCTTCTTCAATCGCCCACAGATAACGCTCTCTGATTTTCAGCTGGGCCGCGACTTTGTTTAGCGCCAGCCTGCGTGACAGACGCTCACGTTTCAAAAACCAACCGGCATGAGCAGCCGGAAACCGGCCGGCATCGGGCGGCATTCTGGATTGAATGCCTCCCTGGATCATAGCGCTATGGGTCGGGTTCTGGTTCATGTTGATGAGCCGTTGATTGCACAAAATCGCTATACTTGTGCATTCACCATATCGCTTCAGATTCTGATTTGGCAATACATGAAATGAGATTGCTGTTAGTGCTTTGAGTGCCTGTTCCAGGCCAGCCCACTCCCCCGCCCAACCACCCGAT
>CAZVAZ010000491.1:0-1889 GCA_964625235.1 uncultured Hyphomicrobiales bacterium | reverse complement strand
CTGATGAAGTCGTACCGTTAGCCTCGCGCCGCTCTCAGGGTGTGGAAGTCTCTTATGGTGACAGGACACTCAAAGTCACCGCCATGGAGAATTACGATTTTTCCGGCACTGACATCTGCCTGATGTCGGCAGGTTCTGAAGTGTCAAAACAATGGGCGCCGAAAATTGGTGCTACCGGCTGTGTGGTTATCGATAATTCCTCGTGCTGGCGCTATAACAGCCAGGTACCGCTGATTGTGCCTGAAGTGAATGGCCAGGTGCTGGTAGATTATATGGCGCGCAAGGACCGTCTTAATATTATCGCCAATCCCAATTGTTCCACCGCCCAACTGGTAGTGGCGCTTAATCCGCTGCATCAGGTTGCCAAAATCAAACGCGTGGTTATCTCGACCTATCAATCTGTTTCAGGCGGCGGGCGTGATCCGATGGATGAGCTGTGGGAACAGACACGGGCGGTTTTCGTCAACGACCCCAAAGAATCAAAACACTTTACCAAGCAGATAGCCTTTAACGTTATTCCCCACATTGATGATTTCATGGAAGATGGCTACACCAAGGAAGAATGGAAGTTGCTGGCTGAAACCAAAAAAATCCTTGATCCTAAAATCAAACTGACGGCAACAGCTGTGCGCGTTCCCGTGTTTGTCGGTCATTCCGAAGCCGTAAACATAGAATTTGAAAGCCCGATGTCGGCAGAAGACGCGAGAGATATTCTGCGCGAGGCGCCGGGTTGCCTGGTGGTTGATAAACGTGAAGATGGTGGCTACATCACACCGATAGAATGTGTCGGAGAATTTGCCACCTATATCAGCCGCATCCGCGAAGATGCCACGGTTGAAAACGGCCTTAACATCTGGGTGGTTTCAGACAATCTACGTAAGGGAGCAGCGCTCAACACCGTACAGATTGCTGAAGTTCTGGTAAATCGCGGATTGATGAAGAAAGCAGCCTGACGGCTTATTTTTCGGAAGAGTTTTTCTTTTTTTCTTCATTGTCGAAACGCATGGTCTGGTAGGCAAGCGTAAGCGCAAAGAGGACGGTGACGACAATAGACATGCCGAGATAATAAGCAGATAAGGTTGACATGATATACCCTTAAAATTGAAAAGGGTCATCATAGGTGATTGTCCGGGGCGGGCATTGATCGAGATCAAATAAAATCCACAGCGGTTGAATTGCCGCCGCAAATCAAAACACCAACGCGTTCTGTTGCCGCAGGCTTGTAAGCGCCACTGAGCAGCGCAGCGCAAGCAGCCGCACCACCGGGTTCAGTGACAATGCGCAACACATTCCATAAGGATTTTTGCGCCTGGGCAATGGCGTCGTTGGAAACCAGAATAGTTTCATCCACAAAATTCTGAGCAATAGGATACACCAGTGAGCCAACACTCGTGGCACCGAGGGAATCGGCTGCAATTCCTGATACCGGCACATCGACAGGTTTACCGGCTTTTCTAGCGGCATGAAGAGCGCTGGCGGTCTCTGGTTCAACAGCAACAATTTTTACAGTATCGCGGTACCACGCAGACATGCCGCCGATAAGGCCCCCGCCGCCAACCGCCACCAGAATTGTATCAAGTTCTGGTGCCTGTTTTTGCCATTCAAGCCCCACAGTTCCCTGGCCGCAAAGGGTTTCATTGGCATTGTAAGCATGGATGCCAAGGGCTTTTGTGCGGTCTGAAAATGCCTCACAAGCTTCAAGTGCTTCAAAATAAGCCGAGCCCCCGACATGGACATGAGCACCATAGCTTTTGGTCCGCTCAATTTTGACGGATGGGGTTATTTCCGAGACGAATATATTGGCCGGGATGCCGAGCTTCATCGCCGCATAGGCCACAGCAGCGCCATGATTGCCACCGGAAGCAGCAGCAACGCCCGCGCAAGGTATT
>CAZVAZ010000490.1:0-1892 GCA_964625235.1 uncultured Hyphomicrobiales bacterium | reverse complement strand
TTTCTTTTAAGAAATGCAGACATGATTACAACGTAACGATGATTTTGCCGAAAACCTTGCGGTCTTCCAGGCGCTGCAAGCCAATTTCTATCTCATCAAGGCTGATACATGTATCGATCACCGGCGCTATGACCTTATCGGCCATCTTGTCGAGCACGGTCTTGATATTTTCGAGAGAGCAGCCAAAACTGCCAAAAATTCGCAACTGCTGCTGAAACAGCTGATGCAGGTTCATTTCCGCCATAATGCCCGTGGTTGAACCGCAGGTAACCAGACGCCCGCCCCGTTTCAGCACAAACATGCTGCCCGCCCAGGTATCAACACCCACGTGCTCAAAAACAACATCGATGCCTTTTTTCTTGGTCAGCTTTCTGATGACACCTTCAAAGCGGTCTTGCTTATAATTGATGACGTGATCGGCACCAAGTTTGAGGGCTGCTTCGGTTTTCTCATCACTGCCCACGGTGGTGATCACAGTGGCACCAATGGATTTTGCCATCTGAATGGCCGCTGAACCAATGCCGCTGCCACCGGCATGAACAAGAATTGTTTCGCCTTGTTTCAGTTTGGCATTGTCAAACAACATGTGCTCAACGCAACCGAAAGTAACCGGTGCGCACGCCGCCGCAATGACATCAACACCGTCAGGTGCGCCAACCACCAGGCGGGCGGGAATATTTATCAATTCCCGGGCAAAGCCATCAATATGAAACCCATAGATACCCTGCACATCTTCGCAAAAATTATCGCGTCCCTCGACGCAACCTGCACAGATCCCGCAGGTTTTTGCACCGTACAAAGAGACGATCTGCCCCTTAGACAACCCCTTCACATCCTTGCCACTGGCAACAATTTCTCCGGCAGCTTCCGCCCCGGCAACAATCGGCAGTTTGCGCTTGGCAAAGGCCATGCCGCGCCAGCCCCAGACATCAATATGATTGAGCGCAATCGCGCGAATGCGCACCTGGACTTCATCATCTGCCGGAGCGCCGGGAGCAGCCATCTCAATCACGTCCAGATCACGAGCCCCCTTGATTACCAGTGCGCGCATCAGCGTTTTCCTCCAAGGCCGGCCATCAGCCCGCCATCTATGGGCAACAGGCTTCCGGTTACGTAAGCTGCTTCCGGTGACAGCAGATATCGCACCAAGCCGGCAACTTCATCAGCCTTAGCATATCTGCCAGCCGGTATTTGTTTTTCTATTCTGTCGCGATGATCCGCATACTGGCTCAAAAGATCGGTATCGACAAACCCCGGAGCAATGGTATTGGCGGTGACACCCCTGGGCGCAAGCTCAATCGCCAGGGTGCGCAGGTAACTTAAAGCTGCCCCTTTGGTTGCTGCATAAATTGAATTTCCAGTAGCACCGCGTAAAGCGACAACCGAGCCGATGTTGACAATTCTGCCTGAGCGCGCCCGCGTCATCGGGCG
This sequence comes from uncultured Hyphomicrobiales bacterium, assembly GCA_964625235.1. Taxonomy (GTDB): domain Bacteria; phylum Pseudomonadota; class Alphaproteobacteria; order Rhizobiales; family JAJFHR01; genus JAJFHR01. Next base: position 461 of record CAZVAZ010000490.1, on the reverse strand, counting down.
CACCAAAGCCGTTATCAGCCGGGTGAGTGACCAGAAATTCACCTGCATAATAGCTTCAGCCCGGTCCTGATCAACAAGTGCTGCCAACGTGTCATAAGATTGTCCGGCGTTGTGCACAAAGGCATAAAACGTATCCTGCTCTGATAATTGTTCGGCAAATTCATCAACCGCTGCACGTTCGCCGAGATCGACTTTATGAGCCAAAAAACTCTGCCCTTCGTAGGCGTCCTTCAGCTCCTGTAAAAGAACTTGCGCAGGCTCATCAGATTGATGATAGACAAACTGCACATCATACCCGCTGGCCCCAAGGCTGCGCACAATAGCACTGCCTATTCCCCGGCTTCCCCCTGTTACCAGAACGCGTTTTCCGCTATTTGAGTTGCTCACTAAAAAATTCTCCGGAAAAATCAGGCAGGTTCTGCCGCCAGCACAAGGCATACATTCTGCCCGCCAAATCCAAA
>CAZVAZ010000489.1:0-1893 GCA_964625235.1 uncultured Hyphomicrobiales bacterium | reverse complement strand
TGCTTGCAGAACTGAGCAGAAGAACTGAACCTGTTTTTGAATATTTTGAAATTTCTTACCAGTTTTTATATAGAACAAGTGAAATTCAAGAGCTGTATTTCTATTTATTCATATTGTTTTATCTGATTGTGCTAAAGCAGCGCCTGAACAAATCAAAAATCCGCCTGCCGGTACCTAAAACCTCAGCCGGCTAGATGTGTCTGAACAAAACTGCCATCAACGCCCGGGTGAATACCACATTCGGTTTTTTCACTGTTGCGCCAGCGCCCTGCCCGCATATGCTCGCCCGGCTCAACACTGGTGGTGCACGGCGCACAGCCAATAGACGCAAACCCCCGATGAACCAAAGGATGACGCGGCAGATCATGTTTGAGGATATAAGATTTAAGATCCTCGGTCGTCCAGATGGCCAAAGGATTGATGGCAACATGATCTCCGGCCCAGCCAATGGTCCCGGTCAGGCTTCTGCCCTGACTTTGAAAACGTTTGCGCCCGGTAATTCTGGCTTCAAAACCGTTGAGAGCCCGCTCCAGTGGCTGCACTTTACGTAAATTACAACAGGCGTCGTAATTGTCCGCATGCAGCCTGCCATCACCATCAAGTCGGGCAACTTCGCGCAAATCCGGTTCAATATCACGGACATCCTTCAATCCCAAAAACCTCACCAGATCGTGGCGATAGGCCAGGGTTTCGGGAAAATGTTTATTGGTATTGAGAAATATCACCGGGGTGGCAGGTGAAATCCGGCTGATCATGTGCAGCAATACGACCAAATCCACACCAAATGAAGAGACCAGAGCAATTTCCTGTGTAAATTCAGTGCCGATAAGCGGCTCCAGCAGTTGTTCACCGTGCAGCCCCGCATATCTCCGCGCCAACCTGGTGACAAATCCCGGCTCTATGCCGTTTTCTCCGGGGTTTGCCACGCTATTACCTCAACTGTATTCTGTCTGCTGTTCGTTTTAAGCTAACAATTGTTCTTTAAAACGAACATTCGTACCTTCTAAACGAATTCTCCATGATGTCAACGGCTTGTTTCAATTCCCCAAGGCTCTTATAAACATCGGATGCGACACAAACAATCACAGCGGGAGAATTCTGCCCAATCGAAGAAAACCGCAGGCACCGAGAGAGCGGACCAACAGGTGATCTATGGTGGCCATGCTGTTATCGCCGCTCTGAAAAACCCGGCCCGCAAAATTTTAAAACTCAGCGCTACCGAAAATGCCGCCCATCGCTTCCACGACGTTTTAAAGCCTTTTGGCGATAGATTGAAAATCGTCAAGGCAGCCGAACTTGATCGTATGGTCGGGAGCGAGGCCGTACACCAGGGCCTGGTTTTGCAAACCCGCCCCCTGCCCGAGCCCGGTCTCGATCAAATCCTCGCAGTTGAGCAAAACCGATTGCTGCTGGTTATTCTTGATCAGATAACCGACCCGCACAATGTCGGCGCCATTGTGCGCTCATGTGCAGCCTTTGGCGTCGACGCCATTATTGTACCGGCCCGCAACAGTGTTGAATTTTCCGGCGTCCTCGCCAAGGCGGCATCAGGTGCCATAGAACATGTGCCGGTGGTACGCGTAACCAACCTCGCCCGCACCTTGAAAACCCTGAAGCAGGCAAATGTGAGTGTCGTCGGCTTTGATTCGGAATTATCGGATGATTTCGAAAACTTAAGCGATCTCAAACGTATCGCCCTGGTTTTTGGTGCCGAAGGCAAAGGCATGCGCAGATTAACCCGCGAAAACTGCGACCATCTGGTGCGCCTCAACATAAGCGGGCCAATCAAATCTCTCAATGTCTCAAACGCCTGCGCCGTCGCCCTCTATGCAGCCTCGCGAAATAAGGCTTGAGATCACTCTTGATTCCACCAATAAGGCAGTATATGTGAGG
>CAZVAZ010000488.1:0-1896 GCA_964625235.1 uncultured Hyphomicrobiales bacterium | reverse complement strand
ACAACAAATTTAGCTGGAGTTGAAGCGTAGGCGCGGGAAAATGAAATAATTTTCTTGCGCTTGTCGGTAATCGACATGCCGGCCATGATGGCGTCATACTTGCCCGCCTGCAAGGCCGGAATAATGCCGTCCCATGCCTGCTCGACAACGGTGCAATCAGCTTTCATGCGCTGGCACAGGTCTTTGGCAAGATCAATTTCAAATCCAATCAGGTTTCCAGCTGAATCCTTATAATTCCACGGTGCATAGGCACCTTCTGTGGCAATCCTGATTTTATCGCTGCCAGCATAAGCCTGACCGGCTAGGGCAAAGACTATGGCTGTGGTTATCAGTGCTAGTTTTTTCATTAGATTTCTCCCTTGATATTTACGTGTAGTTACAGGCTGCTTGCCAGGAATTGGCGGCAGCGTTCGGACTTCGGACTTCCGAAGAGTTCTTCCGGGCTTGCTTGTTCTTCTATGCGGCCCTCGTGAAGAAAAATGGCCTGGGAGGAAACCTCCCGGGCAAACCCCATTTCGTGGGTGACAACAATCATGGTGCGGCCCTCATCGGCCAGTTCGCGGATGACTTTTAAAACCTCGCCAACCAGTTCGGGATCAAGTGCCGAGGTTGGTTCATCAAACAATAACACTTTTGGCTTCATGCACAAGGCCCGCGCTATGGCAACGCGCTGTTGTTGGCCGCCGGAAAGCTCGGATGGATAGCTGTCCTTCTTTTCGGCAATGCCGACTTTTTCCAGCAAGGCCATGGCATCATCAAAGACTTCGTTTTTCGGCCGCCCGAGAACGTGGACAGGCCCTTCCATGATGTTTTGCACGATGGTCATGTGCGACCACAGATTGAAGCTTTGAAACACCATGCCGAGGCGCGAGCGCATGCGGTCAATCTGCCCGGGGTCCGAAGTAATAAGCTTGCCGGAACGGTCGGTCTTGATGCGGATTTCCTCACCTTCGACGACGATGCGGCCTTTGTCCGGGGTTTCGAGGAAATTTATACAGCGCAAAAAGGTGCTTTTTCCTGAACCGGAACTGCCGACCATGGAGATGACGTCGCCGTCATTGGCGACAAGCGATACACCCTTCAAAACCTCAAGTGAACCAAAGGATTTGTAGATGTCTTCTGCCACCAGTGCCGGTGTGGTTGCGCTCATTTGAGACCTGTTTTTTTATTATTGCTCAAATTGATATTCCCCGCCAGTTTAACTGGGTGCCATGATGCTTTTTTCTTGGGCAAATGGCAAGGCGAATAGGTTTTTGCTTTAAAGCTGCCCGAGGTTTTTTTCATCCGGGCCCAGCTGTAACAATCGGTTGAATTGTCTGCGAGTGTTGAAATTTTATGCATTTATCAGCGTATGATTACGACATTTTATTTCGTCGGAAAATGGCAGAAAAATGGCGAAAACCAAGCTTCGTGAAGGCTTCACAAATAAGCCTCAATTGATGATTAGTCAGCCGCTCCTGTCCTTTTAACAATGTTGGAGCTGAACGTGAATTCTCACCGTTTATTTAAAGTTTTTAGTATGGTTTTCGTTGTCGCAGTTGTCGGATCTTTTCAGAATGTTTCGGCAGAACGTGAAATTGGAACTTATAGTGGCTGGTTTGCGAGCCCGGTGGCCAAGGTGGCTGTTACCAAACGTCCGCGGGTGACACGATCTGTCAAAAACTCCCAAAAATATAATGCCCTGATCGCGCGCCATGCGCGGGCAGTTGGCGTGCCCGTCAAACTGGCTAATGCCGTGGTTTTCGTTGAGAGTAGCTACAATCCACGCGCTCGCGGCAAGGCCGGGGAAATCGGTTTAATGCAGATTATGCCGGCAACCGCACGCGGCATTGGCTATCGCGGTAAAATGAGTAATCTTTATAAGCCCGATACCAATCTTTACTGGGGCATGAAATA
>CAZVAZ010000487.1:0-1907 GCA_964625235.1 uncultured Hyphomicrobiales bacterium | reverse complement strand
CAGTGGTGTAGATCTCATTAGACTCACTAACAAAAAAAAAAAAAGACCTCAGGGGACAGGCGCACTGGTGGTGCGACCCTCAGTAGTTTTGGCACCTATGTTCAGGGGTGGTGGCCAGGAACTGAGCAGAAGGGCAGGCACGGAAAACCTCAGCGGCATCGTTGGCTTTGGTCGGGCAGCAGAACTGATCGGTCGCGATAATTCTGGCGCAGAAATCGCCAATCTGCATAGTCAATTGGAATCTGAAATCAGGAAGATAAGAAGCGATGTTGTGATCTTTGGTGAAGATCAAGAACGCCTGCCCAACACCACTTGTGCAGCGGTTTGCGGCACGAGCGCGGAAGCGCTTTTGATTATGCTCGATCTATCAGGAATAGCGGTGAGTTCGGGTTCAGCGTGTTCATCCGGTAAAGTTGCAACCTCACATGTACTCAGCGCCATGGGTGTTGACGATGCTGTAGCCAAAGCTGCAATTCGCATCTCACTGGGACGAACAACCACAACAAAAGATATTGAGAAATTTTTAAATGCCTGGTCAAAAGCCGTCGGCACAACAGCAAAACAAATTGCCACAGCGGCAGCATAATTGAGATAATGGAGTTAATCGATGGTAGCGGTTAAAGAAACAGTCGAACAGGTCAAAGAGATTGAAGTCGATCAGTATAAATACGGCTTTGTCACCGACATTGAAATGGAAATGGCCCCCAAGGGGCTCAATGAGGAGATCATCGGTTTTATCTCCGCCAAAAAGAACGAACCGGAATGGATGCTGGAATGGCGACTGGACGCCTATCGGCGCTGGTTGACCATGACTGAACCCGACTGGGCCAAAGTCGGCTATCCGCCAATTGATTTTCAGGATCTGTATTATTACGCCGCACCCAAGTCCGACAAAGAAGGGCCAAAAAGCCTCGATGAAGTCGATCCCGAATTGCTGAGAACCTACGAAAAGCTTGGTATTCCCTTGCGCGAACATGCAATTCTCGCCGGTGTTCAGGGTGCTAGAATAGCCGTTGATGCCATTTTTGACAGTGTTTCGGTAGTCACCACCTTCAAGGAAGAACTGGCCAAAGACGGGGTCATCTTCTGCCCGCTGTCCGAAGCCTTGCAGGACCATCCCGATCTGGTGCGCAAATACCTCGGCACCGTGGTGCCCATATCCGATAATTATTATTCAGCGCTCAATACGGCTGTGTTTTCGGAAGGTTCCTTTGTTTACATTCCGCCGGGCGTGCGCTGTCCGATGGAACTGTCAACCTATTTCCGCATCAATGAAGCCCAGACCGGTCAGTTTGAGCGCACCTTGATCATTGCCGACAAGGGCTCCTACGTCAGTTATCTCGAAGGCTGTACCGCGCCCATGCGTGATGAAAACCAGCTCCATGCAGCCGTGGTCGAACTGATTGCACTGGAAGATGCCGAAATCAAATATTCCACCGTACAAAACTGGTATCCCGGTGATGCTGAGGGCAAAGGCGGTATCTACAATTTCGTTACCAAGCGCGGTGATTGTCGCGGCAAGAACTCGAAAATCTCGTGGACGCAAGTGGAAACCGGCTCTGCCATCACCTGGAAATACCCCAGCTGCATTTTACGCGGGGATAATTCCATCGGAGAATTCTATTCGATCGCCATCTCCAACGGCATGCAACAGATTGATTCAGGCACCAAGATGATCCATCTGGGCAAGAACACCAAAAGCCGTATTATCTCCAAAGGTATTTCGGCGGGTAAATCATCAAACACCTACCGTGGCCTGGTATCCGCCCATCGAAAAGCCTCCAACACCCGCAACTTTACCCAGTGCGACAGCCTGTTGATTGGTGATAAGTGTTCAGCTCATACCATCCCTTACATTGAAGCCAAAAACTCCAGTGCGGTGTTTGAACACGAAGCCACCACCTCAA
>CAZVAZ010000486.1:0-1913 GCA_964625235.1 uncultured Hyphomicrobiales bacterium | reverse complement strand
ACATCGCGGATTTCATGATCGCCCTTTCGAACTTCCAGCAGGGGATTGTATCGGGCCGAGCGAGGATCGGTCGGATTGAACAACAGACAGTGGGAGAACTTCGCGCGCCACCCAGCCGTCAATTGCCAGTTCTCGCCCTTGATATCATGCACCACGCAGGAGCCTGTCCAGGACAGGAGCTTCGGAATTACGAGACCAACACCTTTGCCTGAGCGGGTTGGTGCGAAGGCCAGTACATGTTCGGGTCCATCGTGACGCAAATAGTTTGAACCAAGGCGGCCAAGGAATACACCGGCAGGTGCAAGCAGACCGGAATTACGGATATGTCGTTCGCTTGCCCATTCAGCTGAACCATAGGTGGTGACATGTTTTTCCTGCCGTGCCCGCCACAATGAACCGGCAACTGCGGTCATGGTGCCAAGAATGCCGCCAGCCGCTGCCAGCATACCACCCTGATGGAAAATCTCAGGCGCGTAGGCTTCAAACGAGTACCACCAGTTAAACAACCGCCATGGATAAAACACTGGCCAGCCGCCGATTTCGAACCAGGCCTCACCCAGCTTGACCTGAAACCCGAGCCGCCAGGCCACCCATTGGGTTGAGGCCCATAGCGTACCGATAATGGTCAGAACCACCACCAGCGCCTGGCCGATCAGAAGTTTGGTAGGATTCATAGTTTGAGGACCGCTCATTCGTGTTGAAAGACGGTTCAAACAAGCTCACAAATGGGGAGGTAGGCAAGCACGAAAAATCGAGCATAAATTCACTTACTGCATACAAATAAACGGGTTGGCCGACGTGTCCAAGCCGAGAAACTCGATGCCAACTATAGCCATATCATCACGATTTTGTGAGGAACTGGACTGGCTTTTACAGTGTTGGAATGGGAAGTGAGGCGAGCAGTAAATTCAATATGGGATTTGGAACAATCTGACTATTCAGGCGAATCGAGTAGTTGCTGATATCCTGATTCACTCATCCATTTTGCCCGTTGAAGGTGAGATTGCCAGCAGGTTCTGGTGGATGCATCTTGCGGATTAAGCTTCATGATGTCGGTGACAACAACTTTCCAGTCAATACCCTGTTGTTCTGCATCGAGCAGTTGCAGATAAAGCTTAAAGTGCGTCCTGTCATAGGGTGTTATGGTGTCATCAACCGGTGCCGCAGTTTGAAGCTTTTGAGTGTTATTCATCGCTACAACTTGTCGTTCCATGTCATCTTACAATAATCCCATACTGGGATAATCCGAAAACAGGATTAATGGAAGAGTCGTTTTTAACTTCTGAACGACTTATTTCATGCCCGAATCACTTGGTACACCACGATATAACAATCTTATGGTAAAACTCGCCCAATTGCGAAAGCAATCCGGCATGACACAAACCCAGCTAGCAAAGAGGCTTGGTAAGCCTCAATCGTTCGTCGCTAAGTATGAGGGTGGTGAGCGGCGGCTGGATGTCATTGAGTTTGTTGATGTGGTGAGGGCGCTTGGCGGGTCTGCAGATGCAATGCTTAAAAACGTTTGACATATTGAGAGTGTTAATATCGGGCGAGTTGCATAAAGCTCCTCCGACTACAACTGATCTGCGTTTAAATCGAATGTTTTCACCAGGGTATTGGTGCTAATTCCTGCTTAGGAACTTCTAAAAATTCAGTTGTGCGGGCTGACCGGCCATGACGGCGTCCCAATAACGCAACCACATCCGCATCGGGGACTGTAACTCTCTGCCTTGATTTCTCTTGTTGTTGCGACGATGAAGCCAATAAAACGATATGAACCGCTCCGGTAAACCCGGAGCGGTTCTCTTTGTCGTTGACGATCACAACGATGATCTTCAAATACTTCAATCCACTAGGTGCTGGATGGCGACCATGAATTTGGAACAAATGCTTCGTCGAGAGGGGTCTTGGTG
>CAZVAZ010000485.1:0-1923 GCA_964625235.1 uncultured Hyphomicrobiales bacterium | reverse complement strand
AGACACCCGCGATCACTCAGGCGGTTTTTAAGGCGGCGATATTCCTTGCGCTTTTTGCCGCTCAGCGCCAATTTAAGATAGGCGTCGCCGTCAAACGCACACACCATCGCGGCACGCTGATGGCGGCCAATCTCGCGGATGAGCAGGTCGTTGTCGCTGGTAACACGCAATATGGCATCATACATCGGGCCAGCGCCGGGCACATTGGACATCATCAATCGCCCTGATGCACCTGGTTGCGTCAATGCATTTTCAAAAAGAGCTGAAAGTGCCTTGTCTGCAGTGTCGCGATCAACAACGGGGTGGCCCATATAGCTTTGGAGGTGGTGCCAGTTTTTTAAATATGCCGGGCCTATGGCTGGTATGGCGCAGTTGCGCTGGACGACAAGCCAGCCCACCAGACGCTTGTTTTTCGGGTCTGTTTGTGCTTCTTGCCCAAGATGCTGCCAGGCTAAAATGACGTTGGGAGATTGCGCCTTTTTGTCGAGATATTCGAGTGCCGGGGCCAGGATGGCGGCATCATGGACCAGATTTGGCATCAAGGCCCGTTTGCTCAATTCATGTAACTGGGATGCATAAAGTGCAAGAGCTTCGCGTGCCGGCAGACGTTCCGCCGTTATTTTCACGTCCGATACCTCAAACGGTACATGGCGCAATGCCGTTATGGCATCACGGGCAATATGAGGTGTTTTGTTGATAACATTGACCATGACATCAGACATCGGCGGAAACCTCATTTTGTTGGCGGCGCGGGCAAAAAGCATTACCGATGATAAAGGAGTGAAGGCCAAGCCGGGTTTTGGCCACCGCAAATAACAAGCCGCAAACATAGATAACAGTCAGTGTGGTTGCGGTTGCAGCACCTTCGAGGCCAAACGAGGGAATAAGCAGGAAATTGAGCCCGATGTTAAGGACAGCGGCTGAAAACAGCACCACAGCGGAAGATTTCTGCTCGCCCAGAACATTCAGCACAAACTCCAGCGGGCCAAATGATGCCCGTACCAAAAGCCCGATAGCCAGGATGGCCATGACCGAAAACCCGCGGGAAAACTCAGGCCCGTACAGGCTTAAAAGCGGCAGGCCCAAAACCAGAATAATGGCGGCGGCCAATAATGACGGCCAGAATATCCAGGCAATCGATTCCCGCAACAAAGCATCAAGTTGCTCGGTTTTGCCATCTGCATGCAGGCCGGAAAACTTGTGCATCTGTGCTGCAACAACAGCAAAATAAACAAACGAAACCAGACTTATTGTTTTTACCCCGGCATAGTAAATCGCAATATCTTCTGGCCTCATAAACAGGTTCAACACCACAATATCCGTGTGGGTCATCAAAATGTAAAAACCGTCAACCATCATGATAGGCATCGAGATCTTAATCCAGAAACCGTAATCGTATGATTTTTTAACCGGCTCAATCTCAGCCGCGAGCCTTTTGGTCAACACCAACGTCTGACCGATGGCAGCCAGCCATGTGGCCCCAATCATCGACAGTATGGCCGTTTGTCCCGAAGCTTCAGCCCCTGACGCAATCGCGATGGCAAAGAAAATCAGCAACAATAACGGGCGAACGATATAAGGCGGTGCCAGTGCGAGATCTATCCAGCCATAGGTGCGCGAAATACCGTCCTGCAAATCTGTAAGCGCAAACATCGGCAGACATATTGCCCCCAGTATCAGGGGCACAATGTAATAATCAGAAACCAGACCATCAATGCTCATCAACAAACCCACCCCAACCAGCGCCAGGGCAGTTGCAGCACCTGCAACAGTCAGCCGGCTGGCGCTTAAGAAACCCCGCAGCTGGCTGAATTGAGAATTTTCGCGGTAATCGGGAATGAAACGAAGAACCGATGTATTGAGGCCGCAGGTTGACAGCGAGCCAAGAATGAACACCCAGACCCAGACATAGGCAAAAATACC
>CAZVAZ010000484.1:0-1923 GCA_964625235.1 uncultured Hyphomicrobiales bacterium | reverse complement strand
ATAATGGCCGATACTGCCGAACAGCGCGGCCAGCGCTGGCTGTTGACAGATGTTACCATTTACAGCCGCGAAAACCTGCCGCCAACGCAAGTGGATCAGATGATCTATACTGGCTTGATGCGACCGGCGGCAACCGGTGCACGCAAAGGTGATCCGGAAGAAATGTCGATAGCTGACCTCCTGTACTTCGTCGACAATTCAGGCTTCGGTCTCAGGCCGCCGCATGTCTATTCCACCTGGGTACAAAAACGTCTGGCCTCGCTTACCACCGGAATTTTGATGCTCTTCATCGCCATTCCCCTTGCCCACCGGTTCCGGCGCGGTGGCGGATTGGGCTTGCTGTTTGCTGTCGGAATCGGCATGGGATTTGGTTATTTTATCTTTGATGGCATAACGCTTACCATGGGTGAACTGGGTATTTTGCCGCCATGGGCAGCCGGCTGGATGCCACCACTCATATTCACAGGTATTGCAGGATCGATTGCAATAAACTATGAGACCTTGTGAACCACGTGGTATAAAAGATAAAAGAAAGTTCAAAAAAGTTTGACGAAAAACTCTCAAAACCTGGCAGAGGGCTGCAACCAGCCTGCCAGCACCTCAAAAATAACAAGCCTGTGTATTCTCGGCCACAGCAATGTACAACTGTGGGGCATGAGCCCTGCAACAAGAATTGAGCGCGCCTTTAGTCGCGCCGGTATCAAAAACATCATTGCCGAAAGTGACCTGGTCAAGAATACCGGGCCGGTGATACTTGTGCGCGGGGATGCGGTTTTGGACGAGCCTCTGACTGCCCATCTGGTAGCATCTGAAAATCTGATGATACTGGGCAATGGATCAGGGAACCCTGTACCCGTCGCTGCCCATGTGAGTGCTGAAAACGCTTGCAAATCAGCCAACGCCATTAAAAGGGAAGCAAAAACCGGGTTACCCGGCGTAAAAATCCAGTCCCCCGGCGACATTGATGCCAATTACTGGAAGGCTTTGCGAAAACGTGAAACCCCATATGCCCTTGTAATTACTGATGAAAATTCACCTGATGTATTGTGGAGAATTTTCATGGGCACCTATAAAGGCGCAACAGATTTCATTACCAAACACGTGTGGCCTCGCCCTGCATACCATACCACCAGATTAATCGCTCCCATCGGCATCACACCGAATATCGTCACAAGTTTAAGTGCTGTCATGGTGGTGCTTGCGTTTTTTCTCTTTATGCAGGGCAATTACGGCTGGGGTCTGGCGGCAGCGTGGATGATGACTTTCCTCGACACCGTTGATGGTAAACTTGCGCGTGTAACTCTCACATCCAGCCCGTGGGGAAATGTCTTTGATCATGGCATCGATCTAATTCACCCGCCATTCTGGTATTGGGCGTGGGCGGCGGGCTTAAGCATTGCCGGGACCGATTTCACGTTAAACACCATATACTGGTTACTGGCAGTGATTATTGGCGGTTATGTTCTTCAGCGTCTGATTGAAGGATTGGCGATTGTGGCTTTCGGGATAGAAATTCATATCTGGCGCCCGGTTGATACATTTTTTCGCCAGATCACCGCGCGACGAAACCCCAACCTCGCCATTCTCACACTATCAGTAATCGCCGGGCGGCCTGATTATGGTCTTTATGCGGTTGCCGCCTGGACTGCCATATGCCTCGGGCTGCACAGTCTGCAACTTGTGCAGGCCTGGCAGGCAAAACGAAAAAACGGCCCCCTGTCTTCCTGGTTAACCAGACCCTAGAGACTATCGATGACAATTGGACTGATCATCAACCCAAAAGCACGAACCTACCACCGCTCCAGCCGGGTGCGAAAAAGTCTGGATAAATTATCACCCTATGCTGAAACCGAATTTCTGGAAGATTTCAGCACCTTACCGCAGATAGTCTTGCGTCTGGCGCAAAAAGAATGTGACCACCTG
>CAZVAZ010000483.1:0-1930 GCA_964625235.1 uncultured Hyphomicrobiales bacterium | reverse complement strand
GCATTTCCGTCGTCGTCCTCACCACCTCGGTCATCCTGCCCATGGTTGAACAGGCCGGCATAGATCCCTTGTGGTTCGGCATCTATATCGTCATTGTCGTCGAAATGTCCCAGATAACCCCGCCGGTAGGGTTTAATCTTTTTGTCATTCAATCCTTGACCGGGCGTAACATTCTACAGGTGGCATGGGCTGCAACACCGTTTTTTCTCCTGCTGGTCCTGGCTCTGGGCCTGATAATTGCCTTTCCCGAAATCGTCACCGTGTTACCCGACCTGATGGGCGGTTAAGGGCAAAAAACCCCTCTGTTTTGGCGAAAACCATCGCGAATTTCCTCATTGTTTGTTCACCAATCCATCACCTAAATCATTGCATCACATTTGCAATGCTGCCTATGATGCGGTGATTTTGGCAACAAATAGCTTTTACCAAAGGCAGTGGGCATTGAACCAACCAAAAGAGGCATCAAAAACTTCGCCATCTTCCCTGCCTGGTTTCGGGTTCCAGTCGATCAATGCCCGAAAGCTGGCTCTGGTTTTAGCCATTGTTGCAACTGCTACTTTTCTGGCTGACCTGTTTCCGCGCATCGTACCAGGCGCCCGGCTGGCCGAAAACTGGTTGTCAGATTTCCGCTTCGCCGTACTTACACCACCTCAGGACGTTGACCAGCGCATTGTCATAGCAGCAATCAATGAAGACACACTGGCAACATTTCCCTATCGCTCCCCGGTCGATCGCGGTTTCCTGATTAAATTACTTAACCATCTGGCTGCTGCCAACGTCCGCGCTGTTGGCATTGATATCCTGTTTGATCAACCCACCGAGCTTGAAAAAGACGCGGGCCTGAAAGCGCTGATTGCCACATATCCTGTTCCCGTAATCGTCGCGGACACCGGAACAAAAGGTCTTTTGACCAAAAGCCAGCGGACTTTTTTATCAAACTTCAACGATGGGCTTATCGCCGGCGATACCAATCTGATCACGGATGTTATTGATGGTACCGTTCGCGGCCTCTACGTTGAGCGCCCGCAAGCCAGCCCGCGCAAACTGGGATTTGTCGCCGCTTTAGTTTCAGCACTTGATCTGCCTGTCCCTGAGCGCAACATCGAACTGGTATACAGATCTCCGCCAGCATTTGACAAACCTGCGTTCAAATCCTATCCGGCTCATTCAATACAGTTTCTGCCGAAAAGCTGGCTTGCCGGAAAAATTGTCCTTATCGGTGCCGACCTGCCGTTAAACGATCGCCATAAATCAGTTTTTTCAGCCGCCCGAGGGACCAAGGACGGCGCGTTGCCAGGCATACGTATTCATGCCCATGCCCTGTCGCAGCTGCTCGATAACCGCCGCGCCATCACAATGAGCCAACCGGCAAAATGGGGCCTGTTGGTAACACTCGCCATAATCGGCATAATCATCGCCCTGCTTGACGCATCCATAATCATCAAAGGAATTATGTTTGTAGCCGGGGTTGCTGTCCTTTGGAGTTTCATCTTGCTGGGCTATCAGACTTACGGCCTGCCTGTACCTTTTCTCGCACCCAGCTTTTCCCTCGCCGCCAGTTTCATCATTGGAATAGCGTATTTGGGTCATGATGATCGGCGGCAAAGAAAATTTATTCGGCGGGCATTTTCGCGCTATTTATCTCCCAAAATTGTCGACCTCCTTGTCGCCAACCCGGCCGCCATGAAAACCGGGGGCGAGCGCCGCGAACTCACCTATATTTTTACCGATCTGGAAAATTTCACCTCACTTACCGAAAGCACTGATCCCGAAGTGCTGGTTGATTTGCTCAATGAGTACATCGATGGCCTGTGCACGATTGCCTTTAAGCACGAAGGCACCGTCGACAAGATTATCGGTGACGCCATGTGTGCTTTTTTTGGCGCCCCCATTGATCAGCCTGACCATCAGGCCAGAGCCGTGGCTTGCG
>CAZVAZ010000482.1:0-1935 GCA_964625235.1 uncultured Hyphomicrobiales bacterium | reverse complement strand
CGAGAACCGCCAGTCTGTCGCCCTGGGCAACCACATCGCCTTGAGCTGCAAACAGTCTTTGCAATTTGCCGGTCATGGGTGCGCGGATGATGGTACCGCCAGTGCCTGCAACATCGTCCTGCGCCAAAAAATCATGCGCCCGGAGGCTTAAATGATGCCCGTCCACGTAAACCAGCAATGTTTCTCCATCAGCAGCAATCGAGAAGCTAACAGGTTTCTCATCAACAGTGGCAGATGCTTTAAGTGGGTTTTCGATATCAAGGCCGGTAATTAAAAACTTCTCATCCGCAATTAAAACCTCGTAAGCGTCATCCTGTGGCCAACCCACCCGGGCGGTGATTCTCTCCCCGTCAATTTCCACATCGATGGCGGTGGTTCTGGCGCTGCCGAGTTGCCATGCGTTTGCCTGACCAAAGGGTGAAAATCTATCATTCGAAAAATCTTCAGATGGGCATTCGGTTTCACCCCATGCCAGTCGCACGGCAATTGCTATAGCTTCAATGCGGGCGCTACGCGTGAGCGATGGCAATGTTGCCAAATGAGCCTCAATAAATCCGGTATCAACGCTGCCGAGGCCAAAGTCCTTATGGCAAATCAAATCAGCCAGAAACCCGGCATTGGTTTTGACACCAAGAACGGCAGTCTGTTTCAAGGCCTGCGCCATGCGCTCAATCGCACCGTCGCGGCTGTCCGCTGCGGTGATCAGTTTGGCAATCATCGGGTCATAAAAGCGTGAAACTTCACCACCTGTTGCAATGCCCGTATCGATACGCAAATCACTATTTGAAATTTCCGGCCAGCTGAGGCCGAGAATTTTTCCCGGTGAGGGTAAAAAGCCATTGCCCGGATCTTCGGCATAAAGCCGCACTTCAATTGAATGGCCGTGAATACTCAAGTCATCTTGATGCAATGGCAATTCCTCACCGGCGGCCACACGCAATTGCCATTCCACCAGATCAACGCCGGTAATATATTCCGTTACCGGATGTTCCACCTGAAGTCTCGTGTTCATCTCCATGAAATAAAACAATGTTTCATCATTCAGCTGTTGCGAAGCTGGAACAATAAACTCGACTGTTCCCGCACCATGATAATCCACCGCCCGGGCAGCCTCAATCGCCGCATCTCCCATGCGTTCACGCAAGGCTTGCGTCATTCCCGGTGCCGGGGCTTCTTCAATTACCTTTTGATGGCGGCGTTGCAGGGAGCAGTCACGCTCAAACAGATGGACATAATTTCCGTGAGTATCACCGAAAATCTGGATTTCGATATGACGCGGGTTTTCGATGAATTTTTCCAACAGCACCACATCATCGCCAAAGGCATTTTTGGCCTCGCGCTGGCATGCGGCAAGTTCAGATGAAAAATCCTTTGGGTCTTCAACCTTGCGCATGCCCTTGCCACCACCACCGGCAACGGCTTTGATGAGAATGGGGTAGCCGATTTTTTCGGCCTGGCCCTCCAGTTCTTTTGCTGATTGATCGCTGCCGTGAATGCCCGGCACTACCGGCACCCCCACCTGTTCCATCAATGCCTTGGCTCTGTCCTTCAGCCCCATGGCCTTTATGGCGGCTGCATCCGGGCCAACGAAAGTTATACCCGCCTGTTTGCAGGCGTCTGAAAATTCGGCATTTTCCGATAAAAACCCGTAGCCGGGATGAATACACTCAGCGCCCGCATCGTGCGCCACCTGCAATATCCTGCCACCATCAAGATAGCTTGATGCAGCTTCAGCTTCGCCAATCAGATACGCTTCATCGGCGTTTTGAACATGCAAGGCATGTTCATCCACCGTTGAATAGACAGCGATGGTGCGCAAGCCCATATTTTTGGCGGTGCGCATGATACGGCAGGCGATTTCGCCGCGATTGGCAACAAGAATTGATTTGAACATATTACATCCTGAACACGCCGAAACTGGTTTGCGGTATTGGC
>CAZVAZ010000481.1:0-1940 GCA_964625235.1 uncultured Hyphomicrobiales bacterium | reverse complement strand
TACAGCGCTTCAGGGGGGTGATTCCAGTAAACAGTTTTGAGATTTTTAAATCCGCTATCTTCAACGCCAACCTGGCCAATATGCGGCCCCACATGTTTCACTGTTTTACTCCCGTAGGCTTGCCAACAAAAGAAGACTATTAAAGGGCGCGGGCGCGCTCGGCAAGCTCAACAAAAAAATGTCGCACATTATTTGCAGATTCAAGCGGTGTGGAAAACGCAAGCCGGAGAGTTTTGCCCTCCGCAACAAGGTCGCAGCCTTCGATATCACACCCTGACATTTTCCAGTCATCGGCGTCTGCGCCCAGAAGTTTTGTCGCAAAAAGCTGTACCACATCATTATGGTCCGAATTCATATGTTCGATAATGTCAGCTTCAGCCTCAACGAGCACATCGCTACACTTGCCTGTGGTTAAAAATTCTACCGGATCAACCTGATAAATACGGCCAAACCCGCCAACAAAATGTATCATTTCGATGCGCATGGTAAAAAAGTGAAAATCGGCAAAATCAGCATAGCCGGCAGATTCTGGGTTGCGGTTGAGATAACGCTGGCGCTCAGCCGCCGAAATATCAAAATCAGCCGTGCCCACCAAAGATATGCGGCCCAGCGCCAATGGGTCGCCTGAATATCCCGCTTCATGCACCATCAGGGAAATACGCGGGTCTTTGCGGATATTCTGGGTGTGAAGGGCCAGGTCAGAGGTTAAAAATATCGGCGCACCATACATTGTGGTGGCAACCGTTGCATAAGAAACATATGGATGCCCGGTATTTTGATCAATCGTCCCCAAAGCCCCGGTCTTTGCCGAGCGTAATACAAGACGCGGTGCGACTGCCCTGTCAGCTTCATCAGCCAATTCATTGTCATTGGTTTTATTCTCGTTTTCAGAAGATGCACTGGCGGTGGACATTAATTATCTCCGGTTTTTGACATTTTGTGGCATTATATCAGCTTTACTGGTATTTGCCACCTGCAGGCCTTAGAATTAACGCCATATTTTACCCATGATGCCACCTTAGGGAAAGGCCCGGGCCAACAACAACTGGATTTACCAATGCCTACAATAGCACTCGTTGATGATGACAGGAATATACTTACTTCGGTGAGTATCGCGCTGGAAGCGGAAGGATATCAGATACAAACCTTTACCGATGGCAGCTCAGCTCTCGCCGGTTTTTCAAAAAACCCGCCTGATATAGCCATTCTGGATATCAAAATGCCCAGAATGGACGGTATGGAGCTGCTGCGGCGCATGCGGCAGACTTCTGAAATTCCAGTTATCTTTCTAACCTCCAAAGACGAAGAGATAGATGAATTATTCGGTCTTAAGATGGGTGCGGATGATTTCATCCGCAAGCCGTTTTCACAACGCCTGCTGGTTGAGCGGGTAAAAACCATTTTGCGCCGGTCTCAATCACGCGAAAACTCAAGCAGTGGCGAACCTGCAGCCAGTGCGATTGAGCGCGGCAAGCTGGTGATGGACCCGGAACGCCACTCGTGCACCTGGGCGGAAAAATCAGTGGTGTTGACGGTGACGGAATTTCTCATTCTTCAGGCATTGGCTCAGCGCCCGGGGATTGTAAAAAGCCGCGATTCCCTGATGGACGCAGCTTACGAAGATCAGGTCTATGTCGATGATCGCACCATCGACAGTCATATCAAGCGTTTGCGCAAAAAATTCAAAGCCATCGATAATGATTTCGACGTAATCGAAACGCTCTATGGTGTTGGTTATCGCTTCAAGGAGGGTATGTAACGTTTCATGGTTGCGGAGACAGATACCCGCATTAATGCTCCAGCTCACCAGGAAACGGAGGCGCAGGAGAATAAGAAACACTCGGGCAATCGCATCAGAAGGAAAATACCGGTTTTCGGCTTTTCGTCTTTGACGCGTCGCATCGTTGTTCTAAATCTTGCCGGTCTTGTATTGTTTGTTT
>CAZVAZ010000480.1:0-1946 GCA_964625235.1 uncultured Hyphomicrobiales bacterium | reverse complement strand
CTTCCGATGATAATTTGATCTGCGTTGTCGCCTGGGTGCTGGCGGTTTTGATGGTCGACGTGATTGCCGTGGAGATGGATTTCAGCTCACTGGTGGTGTTGGCGGTTGCTGAATGCAGACCTGAACCGATGTTATCTGCGGTTGTTTGCAGTTCTTCGGAGATTATTCTTGCTGTCGATACCATCTGCTCTGATAAAGACGAGCTTGACAGGTCGAGACGTTCGGTGACGGCCTCGGAGGTTGTTTGCAACCGTTCGGTCAAATCTTCGCTGATTGAGGCGATTTTTGTATTCAGACGTTCGCCGGTATCTTCGAGCTCGGTGATCATGCGGGTATTGCTGCTCTCCAGAACCGAAGTGAAACCCTCAATTTTAGAGCCCTGTTCGGTCAGGCTTTCGGTGAAATTCCGAATATCGGACAAGATTGCGGTCGATACCTGGTGCAGGCGTTTTGTATGGCTTTCAATATCCTGGTTGGTGACCGTGGCTTCTGTGGTCAGGAGTTCAACCGAGTGATGCAATCCATCGGTGCGGTCTTTAAGTTCACCCTGGAGATTTCCCAGACTTTCTGTCGCCGTACCGACAATTTCCGACATGCGGGTGATTTCATTGTGAAGCTCGGAGACCACGGGTACAACAAAAGTGCCCAGAGCCTGGCCGGCATCTTCAATTGCCTGGCGCTGGCCTTCCATGCCGTCGAGCAGAGAGCGGATGCGATCCTCGTTGGAGCCAAAGGCGCGCTCAATGGCGTTAACTTCATTGTGTACAACAGCTTCAAGCTCACCCACACGATTAAATGCATTTTCAACGCCATCTGCCATAGCAGCGACTTCACGGCGGACAGCGGCAGCGACTGTGGCGACGGCTTTTGTGGCACTTTCTTCTGGCTGCATAAGGCGGAAGGCCGCCTGGGCAAGGGCGTTTGAGGCCAGGCTCATCTGCTGGGCGCGCCATACCATATAGGCAACAGAGAAGAAAAATGATATTGGTAAAAGTGCAACGACAAAAATAGCGGCAATTTGTGGCGCATCGAGAAGTGTGGACAGTTCTCCGCTTTTGATGAGTTCAGGGCCGTAGTATCCCCACAGATAAGCCGTTCCAAAGCCAATCCAGACCAAAGACAGGATGAAGGCAACCAAAAATGGTATTTTTGACGCTTTGCTGCGCAAGGCCTGTCGCAGTGCTGCCGATGTTGGTTCATCATCATTGGCTGGAATTCGTCTGCCAGATACATCCGGCCCTACTGCAGATATTTGGCCGGGGCTTGCGTCAAGTTCGGCTACATGATCGTCGGCAGCATAGTTACTTGCAGCGCCGCCCTGCATCTTGGATACTTTTTTCATCGTTTTGCCTGTTGGCCTCCGAGTCAACTTTTCCGCCATTTTTGAAACCATTCGTTTCATTGGCAGTTCTGCTTTTTTTCGTGCCATCGCCGCCACCTGATCCTTAAGTTTCATACGCAATACAACTGCTTTTTTTATCTGCAGCCACTTATTATGGTCTATCCGAGTTTGTTGTCAGCACTTCTCTCAGCAAAGAAATTGTCAAAAAACATAGTCTGGCATGTTCGATAAAAAGCGGAATACCTGTTATAAAACCCCACTTTTGCGCCTGTTTTTGTTCTTCTTCTTTTCAATTCCTGCTGCGATAAGTCAATTTTGGCCTCCTGGATAGAGCCGTAGTCTTTTGAAAATACCCGAAAACGGCCTCCGAATAAATACACAAAGTGCAAATTTACCAGACGATTAAGATTTATCGTTAACGCCTGTTAAGTGGTTACCTGACTTGTACGGGGTTTTTTTGTTTATTTTTAGGCAGGGTCAATTGATGCATTGATCTGAATGAAACCAAAAATAAACCTTATCAATTAACATAAAAGTATCGGGAGTTTGGTAAGGATTAATTGTATTTAAGAGCTGTCAAGGAGTTGAAAATGGCCGGATCTAC
>CAZVAZ010000479.1:0-1947 GCA_964625235.1 uncultured Hyphomicrobiales bacterium | reverse complement strand
TCTCCTGCCTCCAGTGTATAACCAAAACCACGCTTGGTTTTGATAATTCCGCTACCCAGTTTGCGCCTCATGCGCGCAATAAGCACTTCAACGGAATTACTGTCGCGTTCAAAATCCTGCGCATAGAGCTGCTCAGTCAGCTCCATTTGAGAAACCACCCTGGTGCGGTTGAGGGCGAGATAAAGCAGGCAGCGGTATTCCAGCGGTGACAGGTCCACCGGGCAGCCATCAACGGTCAATGATTTCAACCTCGTATCCAACCTCAGCCTTGTTGTCGAAATGATCGGCGAAGCCTGTCCCGCGGTGCGCCGGACAATTGCTCGCAACCGTGCCAGAAGTTCCTCCATTTGAAAGGGTTTTACCAGGTAATCATCGGCTCCGGCATCTATTCCGTCAACCCGCTCACTCCAGTTGCCACGCGCTGTCAGGATCAAAACCGGAAAATTTCGTTGATTTTCACGCCAACGCTTGAGCACGGACAATCCATCCATGCCCGGCAGGCCAAGATCAAGAACTGCTACACTGTAATCCTCGGTATCTCCCATAAACCAGGCTTCCTCACCATTGGCTTCAAGGTCCACCAGGTATCCGTTTTTTTCAAGCACAGTTGCAACATCGCGCGAGATTAACGGATCATCTTCAACAAGCAACAGGCGCATCGGCTTTCCTCACTTGTATTTTGATTTTATTATGGTGCCATTGCTGGCATCCACATAGACTTCGCGCAACCGGCCCTGCCGATCAACAATCTTGAACTCATAAACCCAGCGGCGCTTTTTGCGCTCAAGTTCAACTTTGATAATTTCGGAATTGGTTTTTTTTTCAATAATCCGCTTTATTTCCCCAAGCGGTAGAATTTTCTTCTGCTGTACAGCGCGACGGATTGTTCCCTGATGAGGTTTCTTCGAAGACCCATTCCAGATTTTATCCCAAATTCCCTCACGGTCATCATCATCATCATCGTCATCATGATCATCATCATCATCATCACGATCTTTATAGCGATCTTCTTCGCTGCTATCGGCGTAAGCATCAGTAGGGGTAAGCACCACCATGGGGGTTGCAATCAAAGAAGATAAGAAAAGTTGCAACAGCAGTGCAATTGTTACTCTGGGCATAAGCATTCTTTATCAAAACCAACCTTACAAAACGCTGACAACCGTCATCATCTATCGGTCAGCCGCATGGTGTTAGGACTGCATTCATCGAAACAACGATCGCCAATTGATCGCGATGAAAGCAAACTTTAAACAAGCAATAACACCGAAAGGAAATACAATGAAAAAATTTCTCATTCTTACAACGACATCCATGATCCTGGCTTTTGCCTCTCCTGTCATGGCAAGTGATGACAACTATTGCGGCAATACATCCGGCCAGTGGATGAGCCGCGATGCAGCCAAATCAATATTGACTGAAAAAGGCTACGATGTCAGCCGTGTTAAACGCGAAGATGGCTGCTACGAGATCTATGCTACCGACAAAAACGGTGCCCGTGTTGAGATCTATCTTAATCCGGTTACCGGCGAAATTGTCAGAACTAAAAACAAGTCCCGTTCATGAGCACCTTGCAGGAAACTGACAATGCCGACCGCACTTCGCGGTCGGCAGAGGTGAAGGTCTGGGATATAGCCGTGCGCGTGTTCCACTGGTCTTTGGTGATAGCCTATGTCCTTGCCTGGCTCAGTGCGGATGAGTGGGACCGGTTTCACAACCAGGTTGGCTATGTCGTCGGCGGATTGATCGGCTTCAGGATAATCTGGGGGCTTGTTGGCACCAGACACGCACGCTTCAGTGATTTTATCTACAGGCCTTCCACAGTTCTGCGATATCTGCGTGACAGTGTTGTTGGCAGGGCAAAACGCTATCTCGGCCATAACCCCGCAGGCGGCGTGACCTGCGACCCCACACTTCCTCCAATATTTGGTAGAGTCCGTCCAACGAAGG
>CAZVAZ010000478.1:0-1953 GCA_964625235.1 uncultured Hyphomicrobiales bacterium | reverse complement strand
TTTGACAAAGTGTCAGTCTCTTCCAATCTTTCCTATACCGTCTTCCAGAAAGACTACTGGGCCCAGATAAAAATCGGATACCAACCCACATCCTCAGCGCTTCAATTTGGCCCTGAAGTGGTGTTGCAGGGCGGGTCCGAGTACAGGTATTTACGCCTGGGCGCCTTTGTTTCCGGCATTAAACTGGGCAGGTTCTACCTCGGCTTCAACCTCGGCCTGCGCGATGATCTGCGCGAAAACCAGCAAAGCCTGTATGGCGATACCAACCTGTCGGTTTTTTATTAGGGGTGTTTTTTTGCTGAGTTCCGAGCCAGCCCGCTCCCCCTGCCCAATCACCCGATGAGTGTACCCTATGGGGTGGTTGGGCAGGGGGAGCGGGCTGGCTCGGAACTCAGCAAAAACTAAAACTCTTGACCGAAATCCACCACATATGCTCTAGTGACTAGAGGTATATAAGGAAAATCGAGATGTTATCCATTGGAGATATGTCGCGTCGCACCGGGGTGAAAATCCCGACAATACGCTATTACGAACAAATGAAACTGATCGAAGCGCCCGAACGTTCTCTAGGTAATCAGCGGCGCTATTCAAAAGCTGAACTGGACCGGCTTGGCTTTATCAAACATGCCCGCGACCTCGGCATGACCATTGAAGCCATTCGCAAGCTGATTGATCTCAGCACCCGGCCTGACATGTCGTGTGCCGAAGCAGATAAAATAGCCTCCGAACATCTGGCTTTCGTGCAGGCCCGCATTGCCAAGCTAAAACGTCTTGAGACCGAGTTAAAACGCATATCGTCGTGCTGCAACAGCGGCAATATCGGTGATTGCTACGTCATCCACGCTTTGTCTGATCATTCCCTGTGCGAGGATGTACATTGAGCTTGAAACCCTTGAAACTCCTTACTTAAAAGCAAACCGGTTTATTCCAATTTTAATAAAACCCGTACAATCGGCTTCATCGTATTTAAGAGATATCTTGATATAATCTTACGAGTTAAACGAAATGAGACCAGTAAAATGGATGTATTCACCCAACAAAAGAAACTGTATGCCGAGCCACATTTTGGCAGCAGGAGACGCTATCTTCTGGCTAAGTTTTTTGACTCAGTCAAAACCGCTTTGACGCCGGGGGGTGACCGTCCGGATATCAAAGAGCTCTACACCGCCCACCACGAAAGCTACACCATCTTCCGCAATGGTGTTCACCATGAAACCTTCTTCGCAAATGAATGCGCGTGCAGAGTGGAAATCATCGCATTGAAAAAGAAATATCCCCATGATGACTGGACTTTCGTGCCGAGGAAACCCGAACACTTAAAAAAGCCAGCCAACGTAGCTGCTTGAAATCGGGTCGCAATCGCTCCAACTCCCCAAAGTGATTGACATATCCACGCCCGCTCCTTTATTCTCAGCCTCAGGGGCCAACTCGGCCGCCCCTCGAGGCAACGTTTGCCCAAGAGCCGCTCGATTTTTTTTGGAGCGACGCCCTATGAGCAATCTATCTATTTCCACAACTGAACTCAGCCAACTTCTGCAATCGGCAAATTCTCCGGTTATTGTCGACGTGCGTAAAAAACCTGCTTTTGACCAAGACCCCGACACCTTGCCGGGGGCCACCTGGCACAACCATGAGGAGGTCGCAATCTGGGCCGGGAATTTACCGAACGCCCCACGCATCGTGGTTTATTGTGTCCATGGCCACGAAGTCAGCCAGAATGCCTGTAAGAACCTGCACGAGTTGGGGTTTGAGGCAGCATTTCTGGAAGGTGGTATTGACGCCTGGAAACAGGCTGGCCTGCCACTTGCAAAAAGCTCGGAATAATGACCACTCCCACATTGGCGCAAGCCACAAGGGTCTGGGCAAAAATCGGCCTGCTGTCCTTTGGTGGTCCAGCGGGCCAGATTGCCCTCATGCACCGCGAACTGGTTGAAACCCGCGACTGGCTCACCG
>CAZVAZ010000477.1:0-1965 GCA_964625235.1 uncultured Hyphomicrobiales bacterium | reverse complement strand
GTTGACAATTAAAGTTAAACGGAAAATCAATGTCGAGTACGTTCGAAACTGTCGCAGATATTATCTCCACCACATGCGATATCCCGTTAGAAGAAATTACGCTGGAAAGCAACGCCATGGAGGATCTGGGTATAGACAGCCTGGATTTTCTCGATATTGCGTTTGCGATTGACAAGAAATTCGGGATCAAAATCCCCCTGGCCGCCTGGTCAGAGGAATTGCAGGCCGGTAACGCCAATGTTGAGGATTACTTTCTTCTGAAAAACCTTTGTGCGCGGATTGATGATCTGGTTGTCGACGCACAGAAAAGCTGAGAGCCGTCAAAACGAATGCGCCTTGAATATTTTCAGATGATTGACAGTGTCGAGGCACTGGATAGACATGAGGCGCGGATTACTGCACATGCACATGTGCCAAAACAAAGCCCGGTGTTTGAAGGTCATTTCCCCGGTCATCCGCTGGTGCCAGGCGTTTTGTTGATTGAGACCATGGCACAGGCGTCAGGTTATCTGATCATTGCGCTGAACGATTACAGCTCGATGCCTTTTCTCGCAAGCGTCAAGGGCGCTAAAATGAGAGCGTTTGTCTCACCGGATGCAGATTTAACAATCACCGCTCAGCTGATCCATGAAGGTTCCGGTTTTGCCGTTACCAAAGCCCATATTGACCATGACGGCAAAAAAATCTGTGATGCCCAGCTGACGCTGCGTACAATGGCATTTCCAACAAAAGATCTGGAAAATCACATGCGGGCGCAGGCTGAAAAAATCGGCCTGATGAAGGCGGGTTGAGAGTATGGCTGCAGATGATAATGAGGTTTGGATAACCGGACTTGGACTGGTCAGTTCTTTGGGCGAAGGCTGTGAAGAACATTGGCAAAAACTGGGTGCCGGGATTGACGTAGAGCCGGTGCTGGAAAATGAAACCTTCAGCCCCTATCCGGTACACCCGCTGGTGGAACTGGATTTTTCCAGACAAATTACCGGTCGTTCTGATTTGCGGCAGATGGGCAAGTGGCAAAAGCTGGGAACCTATACGGCTGGCATGGCGCTGGATGATGCCGGTATTGCCGGCAATGAAGCGTTGCTGGCAAAAACCAATATGATTGTTGCTGCCGGTGGCGGTGAGCGCGACATGGATGTTGATGCCTCCCTGCTGGAAACGGCGGGTAAGCCCGAAGGCGGTGAAGAGGCGCGCAATGAAATTCTTATG
Organism: uncultured Hyphomicrobiales bacterium; assembly: GCA_964625235.1. Lineage (GTDB taxonomy): Bacteria > Pseudomonadota > Alphaproteobacteria > Rhizobiales > JAJFHR01 > JAJFHR01. The sequence goes on along the minus strand of CAZVAZ010000477.1, from coordinate 753 downwards.
AATGATTTACGCCCGACCCACTTTCTTTCCGAATTGTCCAATCTTCTCGCCGGTAATATCTCGATTGTTCATGGTGTTATCGGTTCTTCGCGTACTTTTATGGGCGAGGAAATGGCCGGGTTTTCAGCCGTAGAAGTCGCTGCGCGGCGAATTGGAGCCCAGCAGGGCGAACTTTTTCTGGTTGGCGGTGCCTTTAATGCCGAACGCGAAGATATGCTTCTGCAACTTGATGTTGGCAGCACGCTTCTGGCAGATACATATGCACCCCTGTGGCAACGTCAATCAGCCGGTGGCGGTATGGTTCTGGGCAGTGCCAGTGCCTTTTTGGTGCTGGAATCAAAGCGCCATGCGATGGCACGCGGTGCAAAGCCTTATGCGAGGCTTTCGGTAATTGCATCCGGGCGCAGTAATAGAACAGACAATCAGACTACAGTCAGACAGCAGTTCGATACTCTGAGCAGTGATATTTCTCCCGGGCCTTTGGCATATTTATGTGGTGCGTGTGGTATTGAGGCTGTGACGCGTCATGAACTGGCACTTGTGGACGACCTGAACGACAGTGGTTATGAGGTCGCTTTGCGCGGGTTTGGCTCGGTGCTCGGTCAATCAGTTGAAGCCCATTTCCCGGCCGGGCTGGCGCTTGGGGCGCTGGCTGCATCAAAAGGCCGGTTTTATGACCCCTTTGATAGTTCAGGCAGGGAACAGGTTACGTCGAACAACGCTGAACAGGTTATTGTCACAACCTGGGGGCCG
>CAZVAZ010000476.1:0-1979 GCA_964625235.1 uncultured Hyphomicrobiales bacterium | reverse complement strand
ACTGACTGGAATGCTGCAAGACGCATGCAGGGTCAGACCGATATTCCGATAAATGAAGTTGGCCGTGGCCAGGCCCGGCGCAATGGCGAGACACTGGCCGGTCTGCTGTCGGCGCCACAGGATTTTGACTTCATTGCCAGCCCGCTGTCGCGCCCGCGTGAAACCATGGAAATCATTCGCGATGCTTTGGGCCTTGAACCAAAAGATTACCCTACCGACAAGCGCTTGATGGAAATCAGTTTTGGTGAGTTTGAAGGTATGACTTTCGATGAAATATCGAAAAAGATGCCGGAAGAATTCGCCATGCACGCAAAAGACAAGTGGCTCAATCGCCCTCCGGGAGGTGAGAGCTACGCCGATTTAACCGCACGGGTTGGTGAGTGGTATATGGAGCTCGAACGTGACACAATATGTGTAGCCCACGGCGGGGTAAGCCGGTCTTTACGCGGCATTGTGCTGAACCTGCCGCCAGCGAAAATTGTCACGTTAGATGTACCCCAGGATAAAGTTTTGAAAGTTGAGGCCGGACAGATTGAGTGGCTCTGACACATCTCCGGTTTTATATTTCATTCGTCACGGTCAAACCGACTGGAATGCGCAAGGCCGCATGCAGGGGCAAAGCGATATTGCTTTAAATGACACCGGTCGCGCACAGGCGCTAGGTAACGGTAAAACCCTGGCTGCAATACTTGAGACACCAGAGAGGTTTGACTTTGTCGCCAGCCCCATGGGACGCACAGTTGAAACCATGGAAATAGTCCGCACCACCTTAGGCCTTGAACCGACTAAATTCAGAACCGATGAACGCCTGCTGGAAATCCGCTTTGGCAGGTTTGAAGGCCTGACGTTCGATCAAATGTCCACGCAAATGCCTGAAGCACACGCCCTTCGCGAGAAAGACAAGTGGCTCAACAGGCCACCGCAAGGTGAGAGTTATTCTGATCTGGCGGCACGCATTGAAGAGTGGTATCTGGAACTGGACCGCGACACCATTTGTGTCTCGCACAGTGGTGTGAGCCGGGTTTTGCGCGGTGTATTACTGAAACTGCCCCCGGCGGAAATTGTCGTACTCGATGTGCCGCAGGATAAAGTTCTAAAAATCAAAGATGGTGAGATTGCCTGGCTGTAGGTCTGTCGATTGACGCCAGCACAAGGCTTCGTTAGAACCAGTGGCAAGGTTTACATATCGGATTTCACATGTCTATTAACTCCTTCGGCCACATGTTGCGGATGACCACCTTTGGCGAAAGTCATGGGATTGCTTTAGGCTGTGTGCTTGATGGCTGCCCGCCGCTGATACCGATTACCGAGGCCGAAATTCAGGTGTTCATGGACAAACGCCGCCCCGGCCAGTCGCGCTTTACCACCCAGCGGCGCGAACCCGATGCGGTAAAAATCCTATCCGGCGTGTTTGAAAATGATGACGGCCAGCAGGTCACCACCGGTACGCCCATTTGCCTGATGATTGAAAATGTCGACCAGCGCTCCAAAGATTACGGTGACATTAAAGATAGTTTCCGCCCCGGCCATGCTGATTTCACCTATCTTGAGAAATACGGCATCCGCGATTATCGCGGCGGTGGGCGCCAATCTGCGCGCGAAACAGCTGCACGTGTAGCCGCTGGCGCCATTGCCCGCAAAATTGTGCCGAACATGCGCGTACGTGGCGCTCTGGTGCAGGTGGGCACACATAAGATCAACCGTGACAACTGGGATTGGGACGAGATTGATCGCAATCCGTTTTTCTGCCCTGATGCTGAAATGGTCGAGACCTGGACCACCTACCTTGATGCCATCCGAAAATCCGGTTCATCGTGCGGCGCGGTGATTGAAGTTGTGGTTGACGGTGTTGCCGCCGGTCTGGGTGCACCGGTCTATGGCAAGCTTGATCAGGATCTGGCCTCGGCCCTGATGAGCATCAATGCGGTCAAAGGCGTTGAAATTGGCGCGGGCTTTGCTGCCGCCAGTCTCACTGGCAT
>CAZVAZ010000475.1:0-1979 GCA_964625235.1 uncultured Hyphomicrobiales bacterium | reverse complement strand
TACACACCATGCAGCAACTTGATATCGCCCACGACAAGGTCAACGTCAACGGCGGAGCCATCGCCATGGGCCATCCCTTGGGGGCAACCGGTGCCATGTTGTTGGGAACCCTGATTGATGAACTTGAACGCCGCGATCTAGAATGCGGTCTGGTGACCTTATGCATCGGTGCGGGCATGGGAACAGCCACAATAATTGAACGGGTATAGGCATGACTTACAAAAATTTTACACTTGATATTGATGCCGACGCAATAGCGCTTGTCACTTGGGATATGCCCGATCGTTCCATGAACGTGATGACACCGCAATCATTCGGCGAGCTATCACAGTTAGTGGAAAAAATCGCCGAAGATGATGATATCAAAGGCTGTGTCATCACCAGCGGCAAAGACACGTTTTCCGGCGGTGCCGATATCTCCATGCTGGCGGGTTTTTTAAAAACCTATGAGGAAAACCTCAAAAAAGGTGATGAGGTTGCAGCCGTACAAGAGTTGCATGATACCGGCAACATTCTGTCCAAACTGGCCCGGCGCATCGAAACCTGCGGCACGCCTTTTGTTGCCGCGCTTAATGGCACCACCATGGGCGGGGCGTTTGAACTCGCACTTGGCTGTCATTACCGTATTTCCTTACGCGATAAATCAATAAAAATGGGCCTGCCCGAAAGCCGCATTGGCCTGCTCCCCGGCGGCGGCGGCACCCAGCGCGTTGCCCGGCTGATTGGGGCACAAGACGCCTTGCAGATGATGTTGCAAGGCCGCACCTATGATCCCATCCGCGCCAAAGGTATGAAGCTCATCCACGCCCTTGCCGACACCCGCGAAGAAATGATTGCGGAAGCCAAAAAGTGGATCAATGACGGCGGCAAGGCCATTGCCCCCTGGGATCTGGACGGATTTCGCATTCCCGGCGGGCTGGTTTATTCCAAGGCGGGCGTCATGACCTGGTCGGCAGGCAATGCCATTTACCGCCGCGAAACCTATGACAATTACCCCGCCGCCCGAGCCATAATGTCGTGTGTGCACGAGGGATTGCAGGTGCCGATTGATGTCGGCCTGCGCATCGAAGCGAGGTATTTCACCAGTCTTATGTGCGGGGATGTTGCCCGCAATATGATCAGGACATTATTCCTGTCGATGCAGGAACTCAACAAAGGTGCCAGACGCCCCGCTGACGTGCCGGAATATAAGGTCAAAAAACTGGGTATTCTCGGTGCCGGAATGATGGGGGCCGGCGTTGCTTATGTATCCGCCCGCGCGGGCATGGAAGTGGTGTTACTTGACCAGAGCAAAGAGGCAGCCGAACGCGGCAAAGCCTATTCCGAAACCCTGCTCGACAAGGCAATATCACGCGGGCGCTCGACTGCGGAAAAGAAACAGGCGTTGTTGGACAACATCACCCCGACAGATGATTATGACGCCCTCAAGGGTTGCGATCTGATTATCGAAGCGGTGTTTGAAAACCGCGATATCAAGGCTGAAGTCACCAAAATGGCCGAAGCGCAGATAGCTGACACAGCCGTCTTTGGCTCCAACACTTCAACTCTGCCGATAACCGGACTGGCGAAGGCCAGCGCGCGCCCGGAAAATTTCATCGGTATTCATTTCTTCTCGCCCGTTGACAGGATGATGCTGGTGGAAATTATCATGGGCGAAAAAACCAGCCCGGAAACCCTCGCCAAAACGCTTGATTATGTTCGCGCCATCCGCAAAACCCCCATTGTCGTCAATGACAGCCGTGGCTTTTACACTTCCCGCGTGGTCTCGACCTACATTGACGAAGGCCTCACCATGCTGTCGGAAGGCATTCCACCAGCCATGGTTGAAAATGTCGGCCGCATGGCGGGCATGCCGATCGGGCCTTTGTCTCTTAACGATGAAGTCAGCCTCGATCTTGCCCACAAAATTGCCACGGCAGCGCGTAAAGACCTCGGCGATAAATATATCGAGGTGCCGCGCGATAAAATCCTCGAGGAGA
>CAZVAZ010000474.1:0-1980 GCA_964625235.1 uncultured Hyphomicrobiales bacterium | reverse complement strand
AATCGTAACAACGTTCATCTGCAATGATTAACCCGTCATTGGGCAGATTATTCACCGCCACCAGTTCTACTTCCGCCCGCACTTTGCACAATTCCTGCACACTCAACGCAACAGTTTCAGCAAACCCGACATCAAGAGTGCTGCTCTCAGCCTTCAAAATCACCGTATCACGCTCATTTTCACGCCCGATCACCAGGCGCACCCGGCCAAGTTCCTGATGTTTTCTGGCAATCGCTGCCACCTGCCCGGGATGCACAAACATACCCTTGATTTTGGCTGCCTGATCAGCCCGGCCCATCCAGCCCTTAATGCGCATATTGGTGCGCCCGCACGCAGACGTTCCCGCCAGCACTGCTGACATATCTCCAGTGGCAAAGCGGAGCATGGGGTAATCGCGATTAAAGCTGGTAACGACAACTTCACCCACATCACCTTCAGCGACGCAATCCCCCGTACCCGGTGTGACAATCTCCACGATAACGCCCTCGTCCACCACCATGCCTTCCAGAGCCGGGGTCTCATAGGCGATGATACCAAGGTCAGCTGTGCCGTAACATTGCAGAACATCAACACCTTTGGCCTTCAGGCCTTCGCGCAAAGATGGCGGCAAGGCAGCACCTGAAACGCACGCCCGGATGATTGAAGACATATCTTTTCCCGCTTCTTCGCCTTTATCAAGCAGGGTTTTGAGAAAATCCGGTGTGCCTACATAGGCGCAAGGCTTGAGGCAGGCGATTGCTTCCACCTGCATCATGATGTCACCGGTGCCCGCTGGAATGACCGCACAATCCAATGCATGTGCACCACCTTCAAACATGTGGCCCGCAGGCGTTAAATGATAGGAAAACGAGTTGTGAATAATATCGCCGGACCGTATCCCGGCAGCATAGAGAGCGCGCGCAACACGCCACCAGTCAGCGCCCTTGCCTTCGGGATCAAAAATCGGACCCGGCGACATAAATAACCGCCCCAGAGCACTCGGCACCGTGGTGGTAAGCCCGCCGAAGGGCGGTAATTTGGTTTGCATCGCCAGAAGGTCGGATTTGCGCAACACCGGCAGTTGGCTCAATGCGGAGCGCGACGTAATATCCTCAGGGTCAAAACCGTCAAGATGTCTGGTCCAGCCAGGCGCCTTGTCTATTGCCGCACTGACAAGGTCAGGCAGAAGAGCAAATTGCTCAGCTTCTCGCTGCACCGGGTTGCGGATTTCAAGATCGTCATAATGTAAATTAACAGGCATCGCTATGCACTTTCAAATTTAAGCGAGCCAGCGTTTGCGCCGCTTGTAATGTTTGGTATCGCGAAAGGATTTACGATTGCCACCGCTGGTGCCGAGATAAAACTCTTTCACATCCTCATTGTCGCGCAAAGATTCAGCTTCGCCATCCATCACCACGCGGCCATTTTCGAGAATATAACCATATTTGGCATATTTAAGCGCAATATTGGTGTTCTGCTCAGCCAGAAGAACCGCGACTTTTTCCTCTTCGTTGAGTTTTTTGACAATATCGAAAATCTCTTCCACCAACTGAGGTGCCAGCCCCATGGAAGGCTCATCAAGCAACATCATTTTGGGCCGCGACATCAAGGCGCGACCGATCGCCGTCATTTGTTGCTCGCCGCCGGAAATATAGCCGGCAAGGCTTGTCCGGCGTTCTTTCAGACGAGGAAAATAAGTGTAAACAAGTTCAAGGTCCGCAGCTATCGCCCCACGCCCGTCCCGGCGCGTATAAGCACCCGTCATCAGGTTTTCTTCAACCGTCAGATGTTCAAAACAATGACGCCCTTCCATCACCTGAATAACACCGCGGGTAACCAGTTCGTTGGGCGAGAGACTATCAATGCGCTCGTTCTTGTAGGAAATTGTGCCTTTGGTAACGTCACCCCGCTCTGCCCCCAGAAGGTTCGATATCGCCTTGAGAGTAGTGGATTTACCCGCGCCATTGGCACCGAGGAGGGCAACAATGCCCCCCTCGGGAA
>CAZVAZ010000473.1:0-1988 GCA_964625235.1 uncultured Hyphomicrobiales bacterium | reverse complement strand
TATATACCAATATTCAAGCTGTTAATCAGCTCTCAAGTTAACTCCACGGAAACGGACTGCTCGAAACCGGGTGCAATTTGCCCTGCGCATAGCGCGAGAACCGGAAAGGCTCCAGTAATCTGCTTTTTTCCCCGGCTATTTCATCTGCCACCAGCTTGCCAACGCCAAGCATTTTATAGCCGTGGTTTGAATCGGCAATCATATAAACATTTTCGCGAAACACATCAAAAACCGGAAAGCTGTCCGGGGTAAAACACCCCAGCCCACCCGATGGATCTTTGTGCTTGTAGTATTTCATCTGGCCTTCGAAGCGCTTTTGACAATGCGCCAGCGCCGAACACCACATGTGGATAAAATTATCATCAACAATGAAGTCGGGGCTATCAGGCCCATAAGGGTCAACCGCCACATTGTCGGGATCCTGCTCAACCTCATAGGGAGCGGCACCACCCTGGATACCACCGAAATTGAAATCGGGTTTGTAATAAATTCCCCACATTTCATCGGTGATTAATGAGCCGTCCTCGTCCGAATAAAGCGGCGCATTCGAATCCACATGAATAACCGGCGGTGCTTTACCATCATTGGTTTTGTGCATGTCGGGATCAACCCCAAGTGTGCCTTCTTCCAGGCACCAGAATTTCCACATCGCCACATTGTCATGCATCTTGCCGTTGGCACCTTTAATGGTAATATATTTTGGCAACTCCAGCATATTCCAGATTGTATTGGTCCATGGGCCAGCGCCAACCACCACATAATCACAAGCAATCCTGCCCTTGTCTGTCATCAGCGCACTTACCGCCCCACCATTGCCGCCGGTCTCAAATCCCTCGATTTCGACACCGGTCATAATCCGCACACCTTCGGCTTCAGCCTTGGTGGCAAGACCATACATGGCAGCGGTGTTATTGGCGTAGCCGCCTTTTTTCTCATGCAAAACAGACGTAATACCTTGCGCCTGCCAGTCGCTGAACAAACCTTTCATATAGGTCATGCAATCAGCTTCACCTTCGATGAACTCGGATGTATATCCGATGGCTTTTTGCTGCTCATAAATGGTTGCAACATCTTCGTGCATGCTCTCCGGGCTGATCTGCATATAGCCGACCGCATGGTAGCTGTAAGCTTGCGGGTCGCTTTCCCACACCTCGACGGATTGCGCCATCAACTCGCGCATCGCCGGCTGGAAGTAATTATTGCGCACCACACCACAGGCAATGCCTGACGCTCCCGCTGCAATTGAAGTCTTGTCAAAGATAACAATATCACGACCTGAGCCTGTGCCTTTTTCTCTTAATTTTACGGCCAGATGATAGGCCGTACTCAGCCCGTGAATGCCTGCACCAATCACCGCATATTTAACACCGTCTGGAATAGCCATATAAAAATCACCTTGGAATAGCCAAAAATGGCCGAAATGCGGTTAACAAATGCAGGCGGAGTGTGTTAGTATTTAAACCACACTGAACCAATAATGAACCTAATTTAATCCAATATGAACCATTCGTCAATATGAAAACAAAGTCCGACAACCCGCCAGGCGCGCCCGACAATGACCTGTCATCGCTGAGTATTGCCGAGTTGCAGAACGCCGCCGGCCATGGTGCCAGCGCGATAAAATCCAAACTCAAACGCGCGATTGAATCAGGCGTTTATTCTCATGGCGATCGCCTGTTGCCGGAGCGTGAGCTTGCCGCATCCTTCAAGACCGCCCGCAACACCATCCGCTCGGCCCTGCGCCAGCTCGAAGCCGACGGCCTGGTTGAACGCCGCGTAGGTTCGGGCACTTTCGTTAATTTTGACAGCAAAAAAACTGGCTCACCACTGGACATCAATGAATCAATGAGCCCACTGCAATTGATTGAAGCCCGCTTTGCCGTCGAGCCTTACGTCACCCGCCTTGCCGCCATCAACGCCACCCAGAACGATCTCGAAAACATGGAAGTCCTCATCAACCGCCTCGATGCCTGCGGCAACGACAAGGA
>CAZVAZ010000472.1:0-1999 GCA_964625235.1 uncultured Hyphomicrobiales bacterium | reverse complement strand
GCCAAACTTCAGTGCAGCACCACTTAATGTCGCCTCATCAGGTGTTGAAATCGTCATATTGTCCATAATAACCTCCCGGGCTACCGGTCAAAGGACTATATATACTCATTTTGAGCATATATAGGGTATTAAAACATCCGGCTGAATCAGCCGGCTACACATGACCATCCCCGCCAGAAGTCGCAACGAACATATGTCACAGTTTAAATATAGACCTTCTTATTACCGAATACCAGTGATTTGGCAAAAATTTCTCGCTAGTAGCAAAAACCGTGCTTATGTAGGAGAAGTACATAATCTGCTATATTGGCTTTAAATAACGGGATTTAAATATGCGCACATATATTGGTCTTCTGACTTTTTTAAGTATCCTCGGTGCACCTGCCGCAGCACTCGCAGCCTCACACAGTGGTATGGAAAAAGAGTGCACAGCCATCGCACGGGCGATGATGGAAGATCCGGCAACATTCAAGTTCAATAACGCCAATCCTGCCAGCAGGGATGGAAATAAAGGCATTGCCATTGGGTACTCAGGCACCGGCGATAATTTTAAAGCAACCTTATCCTGTTTTTACACAGGCCAGGACATATCAAAACTGCATCTGCAGGCAACGCTGAAAGACGGTGAAAAAGTCAACGATTACCTGGCCGACGCTCTGGTTGAACAAGTGAAGAAAAGTATTCCGTAAAAGCAGTCATGAACGGATTCATGGATATTGTCATGACAATTGTATTGAACAAAATAGAACAGAAATTTCTTTTTGCCCTGCTGACTTTTTCTTTGCTTGTGGGTTTTTTGATGCCCCAGACCATGGCGGCTGAAATCGGGCGCGCCCAGTTGAATGGTCGCGAAATTATTTTAAGCCATGACAAAACCTGGAAATATGCCACAGGTTCAAACGGTGCAAATGTCTCGTCTTCCAATGACGATTGTGTGCGCATAAAATCCAAAACCCTGCCGGTTTCCATTTGTTTGAATGAGGATATTTGGAAACTGGACAGAGCAGTTGGTGATGCGGAATTCATATTCTCCACCAAAGACGGTAATTTGTATCTGATGATGGTTACAGAAACGATAGAAATTCCGCTCAAGGCGCTGGAAAGGGCCATCATAACCAACGCGCAAAGGGCGGCCGGATTAAAACTGATTGAAGTTGCCGTTAAAGAGCGTCTGGATGCCGTTGGTCTGAAATGGGGAAGAATGGTCTACACTGCCAGCATTGAAGGTCTCATTATTACTTATGAAAACAGGTTTACCACCATCAAGGGGAAAGGCTCGGTGCAATTTGTGTTTTTTTCAACACCGGATAAATACAAAGCAGCCGGTTCTGAAATTCAAAAAGCCACCAAACAAATTACCATTGATTAGATTTGAGGCTTTCGAGCTCGTTCATTGGCCAACCGGACATACTATTGGCAAACAGCAAGATGCACTTGAGGGCTCAGGAGTTATGCAGTTTTCCATTGCGAGGCGGGCGACATTGTAACGCATGTGAAAATTGCTCAAGCTTACTTGTTTGACAGCGGTTTTTGATATATTCCTTGATATAGCTTTTCACAGAAGGATTCCTCCACATGACAGAGACACCGATTGTTCCGATGGATTATGATGAACATACCAGTACCTATGAGGCATTTGTACGCTGGTCCATTGGCGGGACCCTGGCCTGCCTGTTTCTTGTGGTGGCTCTGGTTGGCTATGGTATCGGCCAGGGGGCTTTGATTTATCTGGTTGCCACGTTTGGCATGCTGGCCGGATTTGGCGCCTCTGCCTATGGCGCTGCTTCGGACCAGAACAGCTGGGTGCCCGGCATTGTGCTGTTGGTGGTAATGGGGCTGTTAACGACAGTTCTTCTTTAGATTTAAGTAATAAGAGTTATGAAAATTTTTATCCCGGTTGAGCGCCTGGACGGCGAACCCCGCGTCGCCGTTTCGCCTGATACGGTGAAAAAATTCATTGGGTTGGGCTGTACGGTTTCGGTTGAAACCGGTGCGGGCG
>CAZVAZ010000471.1:0-2000 GCA_964625235.1 uncultured Hyphomicrobiales bacterium | reverse complement strand
GACCCTAAATACCGATTGATATCTTCTGCCGCGACCTTGCCGTCTTCGACTGCGGCAACCGTCAAATCCTCGCCACCAGCGATACAATCCCCTCCTGCCCAGACATCTTCTAGATTGCTGCGGCGGTTTTCATCGACCTCAATCCGACCGCCTTTGAGCGTAATCGCATCAACGTCACCATTCACCGGTTCGGCAATAAAGTGCTGCCCGATGGCCTTGAACACCATGTCGGCATCAAGCGTGAAAGTCTCGCCAGTCCCGGCAAGCGCACCACCGGCTTGTGATGTATATTCAAACTCCACCGCACCAATCTTGCCCGCCTCCCCTTCAATGAGACGAACAGGTTGAGCCGAAAAAATGATCTTAACGCCTCGGGTCTGGGCCAGCTGTTGTTCATAGTCGCTGGCGTTCATGGCGTCCTTGCCACGACGATAGACCATGGTGACATTTTCAGCGCCAAGCAACCGGCTTTGCACAGCGGCATCCACCGCCGTCATACCGCCACCGATGACGACAACATTGCGACCCACCGGCAGCGCTGACAGGTCATCGGCCTGACGCAGATCAGAGATATAATCAACGGCATCAACCACACCGGATAATTGTTCGCCTTGCATCCCGAGATTATTGACACCCGCCATACCAAGCCCCAAAAACACCGCATCAAAATCTGCCCGAATTTCATCAAGACCGAAGTCGGCCCCGAGCTTCTTGCCCTTCTCAATCGAAATCCCGCCGATAGAGAGTACAAAGTCAACCTCAACCTGGGCAAAATCATCGACGGTCTTGTAGGCGGCAATGCCATATTCACTTAACCCGCCGGGTTTTTCTGCGGCCTCAAAAATCACCACCTCATGGCCATATGAAGCCAGCCGGTGCGCACACGAAAGCCCCGCCGGTCCGGCCCCAATGACGGCCACTTTCTTCGAGGTTTCCTTACCGCGCACAAACGGTTGCTCGCGATCTTGCATAAAATGATCGGTGGCATAGCGTTGCAACTGCCCAATCTTGACCGGCTTGCCTTCGGCTTCCTCACGCACACAAACCTCTTCGCACAAGGTCTCGGTCGGACACACGCGTGCGCACATGCCACCGAGAATATTCTGCTCAAAAATGGTCTTGGCCGAACCAAGCGGGTTCCCAGTCTGGATCTGCCGGATGAATTTGGGAATATCAATGCCGGTCGGACACGCCGTCACACACGGCGCATCATAACAAAAATAGCAGCGATCGGCCTCCACATAAGCTTCGTGCGTAGTCAGGGGCGCATGAAGATCGGAAAAATTTGCCTCATACTCCGCAGCGCTCAGCCGCCCGCTGGCAATCCCGGATGATTTAATATCACTGGCCATAAGCAACCTCCCTCGCCCGCATCTCCAACATTATTTTGACCATTTGATCAAATTTATGCTGGATAGTCAAGAATTGTGTGTGAGGCATTCGATCTCAGCTTTCTCCCTCACCGTCATCCCAGTGCTTGTCACTGGGATCCATACCGCTGAACTCTCGGTTGAAAATTCACTTTCAGTTTGTTTGGCGGGCGTCGATTTGGTGGGTTGGAAGTGTAATTGAAAGATTGATGGTACCAAAAATTTTGAGGAATGGATCCCAGTGCTTGTCACTGGGATGACGGTGAGAGTGCTGAGAATATCAATTAATTGACTAGACAAATGCCTACACAATACTTATATTAACAAATGAGCTTTGAATGGGACACTGCTAAAGAAGCAAAGAACATAGCCAAGCACGGTATCGATTTTGTTCAGGCATCACAAACATTCAAAAGCCCCGTCTTGCAAAGGGTTGATACACGTAAAAATTATGGAGAAAAGCGCATGATAGCGCTAGGAAAATATGACGGTATTGTGCTCTGTGTAGTCTACACTCACCGCCATAATAGCCGCAGAATTATATCAGCATGGAGAGCCAGTAAAAATGACCGGCAAACTTATGAAAAAGCCTGTGACCAGCTATAAAGACCTGGACCATATGCCAAAACC
>CAZVAZ010000470.1:0-2010 GCA_964625235.1 uncultured Hyphomicrobiales bacterium | reverse complement strand
ATTGATTTGAACATATTACATCCTGAACACGCCGAAACTGGTTTGCGGTATTGGCGCATTCAAAGAGGCTGACAGCGACAGGCCGAGAACCATCCGCGTTTCCGCCGGTGTTATTATGCCATCGTCCCAAAGCCGTGCGGTGGCGTAATAAGGATGGCCTTCCCTGTCATACTGGTCACGTATGGGCGTTTTGAATTCATCTTCGTCTTGCGTGGACCATGTCTTTCCGTCACGCTCGATATTATCACGCTTGACCGTTGCCAGAACCGATGCCGCCTGCTCACCCCCCATGACGGAGATACGCGCATTGGGCCAGGTAAACAGCGTGCGCGGTGAAAACGCCCGGCCACACATGCCGTAATTGCCGGCACCAAACGAGCCGCCAATGATGATTGTGAATTTTGGCACTTGCGCACACGCAACAGCTGTCACCAGCTTGGCACCATCTTTGGCAATGCCCGCAGTTTCATATTTTTTTCCCACCATGAAGCCCGAGATGTTTTGTAAAAACAGCAAGGGGATGCGGCGCTGGCAGCACAACTCAATAAAGTGCGCAGCCTTCAGGGCTGATTCTGAATACAGGATACCATTATTGGCAATAATGCCGACGGGATAGCCCAGAATATGGGCAAAACCGGTGACGATTGTGGTGCCATAAAGTTTCTTGAATTCATCAAAGTCTGAAGCGTCAACCAGACGCGCAATCACTTCGCGCACGTCATACTGGGTGGCAAAGGATTGTGGCACAATGCCGTTGAGCTCGGTTACGTCAAACTTTGGCTCAAGGGGCTGGCGCAATGGTATATCAACCGTCTTTTTGCTGTTGAGGCGTTTGATAATCGAACGCGCAATGGCCAGGGCATGGTCATCATTTTCAGCCAGATGATCAACCACCCCGCTGGCGCGCGCATGCACATCACCACCGCCCAGAGCTTCCGCACTGACTTTTTCGCCCGTCGCCGCCTTGACCAGTGGCGGACCGGCGAGGAAAATAGTCCCCTGTTCTTTGACAATGATGGTTTCATCCGACATGGCAGGCACATAGGCACCGCCTGCCGTACATGACCCCATCACCACGGCAATCTGGGCAATACCCATAGATGACAGGGTGGCCTGATTATAGAAAATGCGACCGAAATGTTCCTTGTCCGGGAAAACTTCGGTGTGATTGGGCAGGTTTGCGCCGCCGGAATCAACCAGATAGACACATGGCAGATGGTTTTCGCGAGCGATTTCCTGGGCGCGCAGGTGTTTTTTCACCGTCATCGGGTAATAGGTACCACCCTTGATGGTGGCGTCATTACAAATGATGATGCATTCGCGGCCTTCAATGCGGCCAATACCGGTAATCAGCCCGGCCCCGTGGATAGCAGCATCATACATCTCATGGGCTGCCAGTGGTGACAGTTCCAGAAACGCCGACCCCACATCAATCAACCGCATGACGCGTTCACGCGGCAGCAGTTTACCGCGATCAAGATGGCGCTGGCGCGATTTTTCCGGCCCGCCAAGAGCGGCGGTGGCGCGCAGGTCATTCAGATCAGCCACCAGTGCGGTCATGGCCGCTTCATTGGCTTTGAACTCATCAGATGAAGGGGAGATTTTTGAAGTTAAAATGGCCACAGAAATTCACACCTCATCTTCTTTGACAATCCAGGTTTCTTTTAAGCCTTCCACCTGCCATTCCTGAAAAGCAGGTGTTCCCAGAATCGTGTCCATATAGGTGCGGATGTCATCATCAACCGGCACACTATAAGTGTGGAAACGCGATACTACCGGTGCGTACATGGCATCGGCATTTGAAAAGGCACCATACAGGAAATCACCACCACTACTGAATTTCTCGCGGGCTTCGCGCCAAACATAGATTATGCGGGCGATATCCTTTTGAACATCTTCGCTGAGCGGGTAGTTTTCTTGCCGACGTCGCAAATTCATTGGCAGGGCGCTGCGCAGAGCCGTAAAACCGCTGTGCATTTCAGCGCAAATAGAGCGCGCATGAGCCCGGGC
>CAZVAZ010000469.1:0-2025 GCA_964625235.1 uncultured Hyphomicrobiales bacterium | reverse complement strand
TGTCCATGCTTGGCAGTCTGGCGCAGGAAACGCCGGAAGAATTTGTTGACTGGTTTTCAATCGAAACTGCATGGGGAAACCTGTTTGATGTGGGTATGCATCGCCACTGGATTGACCCCTCGCTGCCGTTTGCGCAAATTGTGCTGGAGCCCGCCCAGGGGGTTTTGATTACGTCAGCCACCTTGCGCGACAGATTGCCCGATGCCCCGGACGACTGGCGCTCGGCTGATGTGCGCTCAGGCGCTTATCATCTGGCTACACCGCCGCATCGCTTTGAACAGGCCTCGCCCTTTGATTACGCCAGCAAATCGCGCATATATGTTGTCAATGACGTCAACCGTGATGAGCCTGCCCAGGTGGCAGCCGCCTTGCGCGAACTTTTCCTTGCCGCTGGCGGTGGCGGGCTGGGATTGTTTACAGCGATTTCGCGTTTGAAAAACACCTACCAGCACCTGTCGCCAAAATTGACCGCCGCCGGTCTTAACCTTTACGCCCAGCACATAGACCCCATCGATACCGGCACTCTGGTTGATTTGTTTCGCGGTGATGTTAACTCCTGCCTGCTGGGCACGGACGCTGTGCGCGATGGCATCGATGTGCCGGGAGACAGCTTGCGCATAATTGTTTTTGACCGGGTGCCGTGGCCGCAACCGACAATTTTGAACCGGGCGCGCCGTGATGCCTTTGGCGGCAATGGCTATCAAGACATGATGGCACGGCTCAAGTTGCAACAGGCCTTTGGCCGCCTGATCAGAAATGAAACCGATCGCGGTATCTTTATCATGCTCGACAGCCGTTTGCCCACGCGACTGACAACTGCCTTTCCGCCCGACACCCCATTCGAACGCCTGGGGCTGGTGGATGCGATTGATAAAACCACAGGCTTTTTTGCAGAATAAACTTGTTGAGAGATGCCATAGTTCTTACTTACTTTTCATCCAATAACCCTTTAGTCTGGTTTTTTGGCTCACCTCTGCTGGAGTACCCCCTATGCCGCACCCTTTAAGTCCTGAAGAAGCCCTGATCTACATTATGGTCACCATGTCGGCAGTGGACCGGGACATGAGCGATTTGGAACTGGAAAAAATTGGCCATATTGTTCGAAAAATGCCGGTATTTGACGACTATAATACCGACGATCTCATTCAGACTTCAAAAGCCTGTGGCGCAACCCTGCGCCAGGAAAACGGCCTACAGGTTGTTCTCGATAAAGTAAGAGAAGCCCTGCCGCCTCATCTGGTGGAAACAGCCTATGCATTTGCCGTTGAAATAGCTGCTGCCGACGGATCTTTGCAGAAAGAAGAACTCAGATTGCTGCAGATTTTCCGCGTCGGCCTCGGTGTCGACCGGCTCATTGCCACGGCTATTGAACGCGGTGCCCACGCGCGCCATGCCATGCTTATTTAAGAGGTTGAAAATTCAGGTTATATCATGAGCGAAGGTTTCATCAGACTATCCATTTTCGTCAGTGTCCTTGTGGCGCTCGGGCTTGTGGAGTTACTCATTCCCAGACGCGAATTTGGCCGTTACAAGCTGCGACGGTGGATAACCAACCTGTCCATCGTCGGAGTGGATAGCATCGTGCTCAGATTGCTGTTTCCCATCCTTGCCGTTGGCGTTGCCGAATATATGCATACTCAAGGCTATGGCCTGTTTGGTCTGCTTGACTGGCCCTTCTGGCTCGAGCTTGTCATCTCTGTCATATTGCTTGATCTGGCAATCTACATTCAGCATGTGGCCACTCATAAAATACCCGCATTGTGGCTTTTGCACCAGGTTCATCATGCCGACACGGAAGTTGATGTAACCACGGGAACGCGATTTCACCCCCTCGAGATTGTCCTGTCGATGTTGTATAAATTTGTTGTCATAGCCCTGATCGGCCCGGCTGCTCTGGCCGTATTCCTGTTTGAGGTTCTGTTGAATGTGTTTGCCATGTTTTCTCATGCAAATATCAAGCTGTCCGGCACTGTTGACGGCACGCTGCGTAAAGTGATTGTGACGCCGGATATGCACCGCATCCAC
>CAZVAZ010000468.1:0-2043 GCA_964625235.1 uncultured Hyphomicrobiales bacterium | reverse complement strand
GGCGGTGGGGTGCAGAACTTTGAAGCCATCAAGCTTTTGAAATTCGGCACTGCATGATTTCTCCCTGAAACTTGACAGATGGTTTGGGCGTGTGCCCGGGCCATCTGTCCTTTTCAGGTCGGAAAATAACAAAACGGAGAAGTAAAAAATGACGGCTGTCCTGATTACCGGACCGGCGGTTGAGCCCGTGTCCCTAAACGAAGCCAAGGCGCATTTACGTGTGGATGGTGTGGATGAAGATACCCTTGTGTCCTCTCTGATTGCCGCTGCCCGCATTCATATGGAGGCATACACACACCGTATTTTCATAACCCAGACATGGTCAATCTACCTGGATAAATGGCCGCAAAACCAACCGCTGGCACTGCCGATTTCACCGGTGCAGTCGGTAACGGCAATTAATATTTATGATGAAGACGATAGTTTCGTTGCTGCCGATCCCGTGAGCTATGTGGTTGATGCGGCATCACTCCCGCCGCGAATTCTGTGGCGTGGAACCGGCGTGTCACCGCGTCCCGGCCGCGCTCTCAACGGCATCGAGATTATTGTCAACGCCGGTTACGGCAATGATGGCACCCAGGTTCCCCAGTCCATACGCCAGGCCATCCTGATGCTGGTGGCTCAGTGGTTTGAACATCGCGAACCGCCCACCTTGAACGGGCCTGATGATGCCATGCCACCCGCCATAGCCTCGCTTTTGAAAACATTTATTCCGGTGCGATTATGAGAGCGGGAGAACTGCGCAGCCGACTGGTTGTTGAAAGCCCGCAGCGTATTTCTGATGGCGCCGGCGGCGCTGTCACCAGTTGGCTTGAAGTAGCCACCGTCTGGGTCAACGTTACGCCAACCTCGGCACGCGAACAAAGATCAGCCGAACAACGTGCTGAAAAAACAACCCACAGGATAACCCTGCGTTATCGCAGCGACATAAATGCCACCATGCGCTTTGTTGGCGACGGGCGCATCTTTGATATCGAAGCCATTATCAATGAGGCTGAGCGCGACCAATGGCTGGTGTGTTATTGCGTCGAAGGACTAACGGCGTGACGGTGAAACTGACCGTTAAAGGCCTTGAGCGGTTTAAGAAAAACCTGTCGAACCTGGCCCAGTTGCAGGGCTTTGATAGTGAGCTTGAACGTTCGGCGCGGGATATTGCAGCAACAGCGGCAAAAAACCTGAGCCGGATGGGCGCAGAAAAACCGGGCGGAAAAATAGCCTCGTCGCTCACCGTGACGACAGGCAATCAAGAGTTTTCAAAGATAATTGGCACCAACCTGAAATACGCAGCTTTTGTGGAGTTCGGCACGGTGCGCAACCCGCCAAAACCCTGGCTCAGTTCAGCGCTGGCAACTGAAAAACCGGCCTTCAAAAACCGGATAAGCGATCTATTGCTGACAACTGCTGCTTCAACAACAGGTGCGAGAAACAACTCATGACCCATCCCCCCGGCCTGTCACTGCAACAGGCGATTTTCACCGCATTAACCGGCTCAACTGCCCTGGTGAATTATCTTGGCGGTGCAAAAATCTATGATGACATTCCCGAACAAACACCGTTCCCCTATGTCACCATCGGCCAGTCTTTCATGGCTGACTGGAGTACGGTTACCGATCAGGGTCGCGAGCACCTGTTTCGCGTGCATGTGTGGTCACGCGACAGCGGCGGCACTGAGGCGCAATTGATTGCCGAGGAAATCATTTCTGTGTTGCACGATGCAGCCTTGGTTTTGCAGGACAATACATTAGTCAACCTGCGCTTTTTAAGCGCCGATGTCCTGCGTGATCGCGATGGCAAAACCCATCACAATATATTGAGATTTCGCGCCGTCACCGAGCCGGTTTGAAGCCCACTACATTTAACCAAACTCACCTTTTCCGTCATCCTCGGGTCAAGCCCGAGGATGACGAAGTGGTTGGGTTTTTTTCAATTATATCCGATGCATTTTAAACCATCAAAAACCATTCATTCATAATCCAAGGAGATATTGCCATGGCAGCTCAAAAGGGCAAGGATCTGTTGTTGAAGATCAAGCCATCCGGTGCA
>CAZVAZ010000467.1:0-2045 GCA_964625235.1 uncultured Hyphomicrobiales bacterium | reverse complement strand
TCAACTATCTGGGGAATAACATCACCGGCACGTTGAACAATGACCGTATCACCGACACGCACATCCTTGCGGGCAATTTCGTCTGCATTATGCAAGGTAGCGTTGGAAACCACCACTCCACCAACGGTTACCGGGTCCAGCTTGGCCACCGGCGTCAATTGTCCGGTGCGGCCCACCTGAATTTCAATATCGCGCAAAACCGTCGTGGCTTTTTCAGCTGGAAACTTGTGCGCAATCGCCCAGCGCGGCGAGCGTGAAACAAAGCCTAATCGCTGCTGCCAGTCGAGCCGGTCAACCTTGTAGACCACACCGTCAATGTCATAGCCCAGAGCGGAACGCTGCTGCTCTATTTCCCTGTAAACCTGTATCATTTCGTCAACATCAACACAGCGTTTCATCAGGGGATTAACCTCAAAACCCCATGAGCAAAACTGGTCTATCACCTGCATTTGTGTGTCCCACGACTGCACTGCCAGTTCACCCCAGGCATAAGCAAAAAACTTCAAGGGGCGCGAGGCTGTTATAGTTGAATCCAGCTGGCGCAGTGAGCCCGCAGCGGCATTGCGCGGGTTGGCAAAAGGCGGTTTTCCCGCATCTTCCTGACGCTGATTAAGTTGGATGAAATCCGTATGGCTCATATAGATCTCACCACGCACCTCAACCACATCAGGAAACTCGCCGTGCAATTGATGGGGAATATCTTTCACGGTACGCAAATTCACCGTGACATCTTCTCCCACCTGACCATCGCCACGCGTAGCCCCCACCACCAGTTCACCGCGCTCATAACGCAGACTTGCCGACAGACCATCAATTTTAGGCTCGGCCGTCATTGCCAGTTCGCGGGTGTCATCCAAACCCAGAAAACGTCTGATACGGTCGCAAAAATCCTGCACATCCTCATCCCTGAAAGCATTGGACAAAGACAGCATCGCCACACTATGGGTGACTTTTTTAAACTTTTCCTGCGGTGCCACACCAACCCTGTTGCTGGGGCTGTCATCAAGAACCAGTTCAGGAAACAGCTCTTCAATCTCGCTGTTGCGTTGGCGCAAGGTGTCATATTCGCCATCGGAAATAACCGGCGCATCATCAGAGTAATAGCGCTCATCATGTTGCGCCAGTTCTTCTTTTAATCGAACAAGCTCCGCACGAGCCTGAACCCGGGTAAGTTTTTTTGGGTCAGTTGACCTGGTCATTGCCCTGAACCGCCATTTATCAACTGCCTTGCGGCTGCGCGTGCTTCTTCTGTCACTTGCGCGCCCGACAACATGCGGGCAACTTCCTCCAGCCGTTCATCTTGTTCCAGCGTATCTATTCTGGTAATGGCTCTTTCGCCCTGATCGGTCATTTCAATTGATTTGAAAATTTTGAGGTGCACGCCCGCCCGCGCTGCAACCTGCGGCGAATGGGTGATGGTAATAACCTGCATCTTTTTCGACAAATGATCGAGCCTGACGCCGATAGCATCAGCAGTCGCGCCGCCAACAGCTGCATCAATTTCGTCAAATACAAGTGTCGGTGCACCTTCAACACCAGCCAGAACAACCTTGAGCGCCAGAATAAACCGCGACAGCTCTCCGCCTGAGGCTATCTTGGCCAAAGGCCCCGGTGATGAACCGGGATTGGTGGCAATCATGAATTCCACCCTGTCGAGACCGCCGGGCCCGGCATTTTCATCAGGCAATGTTTGCACGGCACAACTGAAAGACGCTTTTTCCAGCTTAAGCGGCGGCAACTCCGCCTCAACTTTTTTCCCCAATTCCAATGCGCCTGACTGACGTGAGCTGGAAATCTCGCGCGCACAAACGAAATAGGCTTCCCCAGCTTCATCACATTGCCCAATGAGTTCAGACAAACGCGCCTGCCCGCTGACAACATCACTAAGTTGCGCCTCAAACTGTGCCATCAGTGCCGGCAGGCCGTCCACGCGAACATTGTGTTTGCGCGCGCAGGCGCGCAGCGCAAACAGTCGTTCTTCAGTATCACCGAGCACCTGGGGATCAAATTCAAACTCCCGTTGACTGGCAGCCACCACGCCTTGC
>CAZVAZ010000466.1:0-2047 GCA_964625235.1 uncultured Hyphomicrobiales bacterium | reverse complement strand
GGTCTTCATCGCTCAATTCGCGCAGATCAAGGTCGTCCTGTTCTTCAGCCATCGGCTACTCCCGGCATAAAGGTGGTTTGGCATTTGTCTACCTTCGGGGAAGATATGGGAAAAAGATAGATTGACTTGCAACAAATCCGACTAAATCTCCTTCACAGCCGACATCAGACCAGTTCAGGATAACCCGCATCAATTGCTGATTTTTCAATTTTCTCAATGCGCTCATAGGCGCTTTGCGGCAGCACATCAAAACCGTCAATGAGAAGGTGCGTCAGCAAAACCTTATGATCTTTATTTTCAACTGCTTTTAACAGTCCTTGGCGCAGGCGTTGCATATCCTCATCTGAGCAGAATTTAGAAGTAACATAGGGTAACGACGGAGCCATAGGCGTTTGAGCAATAACGCAAAGTTTTGACACTAAATCTGGAAACAGGCGCTTTGCCAGCCCCCAGACGACACAGTCAATGGCGCAAATATCTGCCTTTTTCGCGACCACTGCAGCCATTGAATTTAAATGTGCGCCGGTTTTTAGCGTCTTGGCAAAAAAACGCTCCCCCCGCGCAAGTGGTGCAATGACAGCCCGCAACGCAGAATATCCCGATTGCGAATCTTCACCATTAAAAGCTGCACGACGCCCGCTAAAATCAGCCAGGGATAAATGTCGATCGTCTTTCCTCACCACCACCATACTGCAATAATTTGACCCCTGGCAGCCTTCGGCAGTGTATCGCGGCACGGCAATCACCGAGAGATCATCGCGGCACTGGTGGCGCAGGGGATAGCCGCAGGTCTGGCTCATAAACAAGTGCGGATGATGCCAGTCGTCATAGGGGTTGTCATGACCATTGAGTGCCATTGGCACTTCTGCCAATCCTTCGGCCTCAAAACTTCGGGCCAGAACCCGCCACCACTGGTCGGTATGCTGGCGCAATTCGGGCCAGTTATACATGGGCAGAGAGGCTAGGCGATCCATTCAAAAACCATTTCTCAAAACTGTTTGTCGAAACAGGAATATGTTCTCATTGAGCAAAAAACAAAGTACATTCTGCATAAGTATAAACTGTTTTGCCGGAAAGATTGCCCGCAATGAGCGAAAAACCGAAGAAAGCACAGCCATGAACCAGTCCCTCCCGACATCAGCAACATATGTGGTCATCGGCGCTGGCGTTCACGGCCTGTCCACCGCCTGGCATCTGGCTAAAGACCTGATAGCCACCGGCAAAGGGTCAGGCAAAGATATTGTTATTATAGACAAAAAAGGCCCCGGTGCCGGTGCCAGCGGTATCGCCTGTGGCTGCGTGCGCAATTTTTATATGACCGAACCCCTGCATGCCATCCTGCGTCATTCTGTCGATGTGTGGGAAAGCGACCCGGTAACACTCGGGTTTCAGCAGGTCGGCTACATTTCATGCGGTGAAGCCAACCAGACATCGGATTACGAAAAAATCCATGCAAGCCAGAACGCTGTCGATTACGCATCTGACTTGTATGTAGGCAAGGACGCCAAAAATTTCCTCACCTCAATCTGGCCCGATTTTAAAACCGAAAACATTGACGTTGCCCTGCACGAAAAACCCTCGGGCTACGCTGGCACCACCCAATCCATGTGGGGGCTTGATGAACATTGCCGCAGGCTGGGCGTGCAGCGTTGTTATGGCGTCGAAGTTACCGGCTATGACATAACCAACGGGCGCATCTCCAGCGTCCTCACCGGCAAAGGCAACATAGCGCCTGATTGTGTAGTCATCTGTGCCGGTGCCTGGTTGCCAAAGCACTGGGAATGGCTGGGTAAATCAGATACACTCGATGTGCGCTATCCCGATGGTCACGTGGAAAAAGCCATGGATATGTGGACCTTCTGGCGCCTGCTCGAAGGCGAGGTTTATCTTGATGAACCCTACCGCACCGTTGATGATCGCGACCCGCCCATCCTCCATGTTGAATTAATGAACACCACGGTGGTTGATGAAAACGGCCGCGAATTTGATGAGCATTTTTACACTTACGTGCGTTATGCAGCTGAAAGAATGGGCCGCCCCGGCCTGC
>CAZVAZ010000465.1:0-2059 GCA_964625235.1 uncultured Hyphomicrobiales bacterium | reverse complement strand
GTCGAGGAAGCCATTACAGATCTCAACCGCACCTGTCAGATTGTTGAAGGCATGCTTGTTCCGGGATCGTGATCCAGATCAAGGCCCGTCCGCCCTGGATGTTGTTTGCTGCCTGTAGCCTATAAACCAATGGAAAGGCCACCGCTATGCCTACCTACAAAGCCCCGATCGAGGATGTGGAATTCCTTCTCAATGATGTGTTGAAACTGGAGCGCTACAACAATCTGGGAAGCTTTGCCGAAGCCACTCCCGATCTGGTCTCGGCTATCGTTGCCGAAGCTGGAAAATTTGCCGAAGAAGTGATGCAACCCCTTAATCAAATCGGCGATGAAGAAGGTTGTGGGTTTGACAATGGCAAGGTTACCACACCGAAAGGTTTTGATCAGGCATACCGGCAATTTGCCGAAAACGGCTGGGGCGGCCTCAGCGCTGATCGGGAATATGGCGGCCAGGGTCTGCCCCAGGTGATCGGTGCGATTGTCAATGAATTTGCTTCATCAGCAAATATGGCATTCGCCATGTATCCGGGTCTCACTCACGGAGCCTATACAGCAATTTTCAAACACGGCACGGATGAACAAAAGGCCACCTACCTGCCCAAACTGGTCAGCGGCGAATGGTCGGGAACCATGAACCTTACCGAGAGTCATTGCGGTACCGATCTGGGGTTGATGCGCACCAAAGCGCAAGCGCAAGGCGATGGTTCTTACAGGATTACGGGTACGAAAATATTCATTTCCGCCGGTGAGCACGACCTGACTGAAAACATCATTCACCTGGTGCTGGCCCGCATTGAAGGTGCTGTCGACGGTATCAAGGGCATTTCGTTGTTTGTGGTGCCGCGCAACATTATCAAAGACGATGGCACCGTGGGTGAAAACAACAATGTCACCTGCGGCGCGGTTGAAGAAAAAATGGGCATTCATGGCAATTCAACTTGCGTCATGAATTATGATGGTGCCACCGGTTGGCTCATTGGCGAAGAACACAAAGGCATGCGTGCCATGTTCACCATGATGAATGAAGCCCGCCTTGGTGTGGGTATCCAGGGGCTGGCAGCCTCGGAAGTCGCTTACCAGAATGCTGTTGAATACGCCAAAGACCGATTGCAGGGCCGTTCGCTAACCGGGGCCAAGTTTCCCGACAAACCTGCGGACCCGATAATAGTCCACCCCGATATCCGCCGCACGCTTCTCAATATTAAATCATTCAATGAAGCTGCGCGCGCCTTTATTCTGTGGAGTGCCATCAGGGCCGATGTGGCACGCTGGGGCGAAGATGAAGAGGCCCGCACAGAGGCCGATGATCACATGGAATTATTGATGCCGGTGATCAAGGGCGTTTTAACCGACACAGGCTTTCAAAACACGGTAGCCGCCCAGCAGGTGTTTGGCGGACATGGTTACATTCGTGAATGGGGCATGGAGCAATTTGTTCGCGATGCCCGCATCGCCATGATTTACGAAGGTGCAAATGGCGTTCAGGCGCTCGATCTTGTCGGTCGCAAGCTGCCGCGCCATGGCGGTCGCGCCCTGATGGGTTTCTTTAAGGAAATTGATGAAAATCTTGCCCGCATCAAAGACAACAAGGAATTGGATTTTATCCATGAGCCATTAACAAAAGGCCGCGAAGATCTCGAAAAAGCCACCATGTGGTTCATGGCAAACGGTATGAGCAACCCGGACAATGCCGGTGCCGGATCAACTGATTATATGCACCTGTTTGGTCTGGTGGTATTGGGGTTGATGTGGTTAAAAATGGCGGAAAGTGCACAACAGACACTTGATTTGAGTGAAGGCAATACCGATTTTATGAACAACAAGATCATTACTGCCCATCATTTCATGCAACGCCTGATGCCGGAGACAACAGCCCATCTTGCACGTATCGAAAGCGGAGCTGACACCATGATGTCAATGGCACCGGAAGCATTTTAATACAGAGAGGCCCAACCAGAATGACTGATTGCTATATATACGATGCGGTGCGCACCCCGCGCGGGCGCGGCAAAAAGGACGGCAGTCTGCACGAAGTAACAACGCTTGAACTTGCCACCCAG
>CAZVAZ010000464.1:0-2072 GCA_964625235.1 uncultured Hyphomicrobiales bacterium | reverse complement strand
GCTATAGTGCGCCGCGATACGGGGCGGTTTTCTGCCCCTTATATTTTGTATGCGCTGCCCGAGGCCAGAGAACAAGTCCGCAAGAAGTGCGGCGCCACAGGGCGCGGAAATTGAAGGACCGGACAGATGTTCGCAGTCATTAAGACTGGTGGCAAACAGTATAAAGTTGCCGAAAAAGATATTCTCGTCATTGAAAAACTCAAAGGTGATGCTGGCGACAGCATTGAGTTTTCTGACGTTTTAATGGTTGGTACCGAAGGCAATATGGAAATTGGCGCCCCGCTGGTAAGCGGTGCCACCGTTCATGCCACAGTCGTGCGCCAGACCCGCGGCAAAAAAATTGTCGTTTTCAAAAAGAAACGCCGCAAGAATTACCGCCGCAAAGCCGGTCACAAGCAGGACCTGACGCTGATAGAAATCACTGATATTCTGACCGGCGGTAAAAAACCCGCCAAGGCAAAAGCCAAAGCAGCACCTGAGGCTAAAAAGCCTGCCGAAAAGAAAGCCGCACCCAAAGCCAAAAAAGCCGACGACAAGCCTGCTGATGCAGCACCATTGTTTAAAGCCCCCAAAGGCGAGCCCGATGATCTGAAGAAAATTTCAGGTGTTGGTCCGGTTCTGGAAAAGAAACTTAATGCGCTTGGCATTACCAAATATGCCCAAGTGGCAGCTTTCACCAAGGCTGAAATTGATCAGGTTGACGAAGTTTTGAGTTTCAAAGGCCGCATTGAACGCGAAGACTGGCTGTCTCAGGCTAAAAAGCTCGACGCAGACAAATAATCCGGTTAAAAAGATTTTGAAGGAGCCACGATATGGCACATAAAAAAGCAGGTGGATCATCACGCAACGGTCGCGATTCCGAAGGTCGCAGACTGGGCGTGAAAAAATTTGGTGGCGAAAACGTCATTGGTGGTAACATCATTATTCGCCAGCGCGGCACCAAATGGCATCCCGGTGACAATGTCGGCATGGGCAAAGATCATACGATTTTCGCTCTGATCACCGGTAATGTAAAATTCAGAACCTCGCGCGGTGGACGCACATTCGTTTCTGTCCTCCCGACAGCCGAGGCTGCTGAATAACTGGTGATGTAAATACGCCGGTGACCTGATCCCGGCGATAATCCACGCAGATTGATTTAAGGGAGATGGGTTACCATCTCCTTTTTCTTTTTGTAGACCTGAGCCATGACACAGATAAAAAATGAAACTTACAGACCGATATTGCGTCCTCTGCGATACAGTGATGCAGGTGCCATAGAAATCTATGTAAGCGATGTGGATGTAGCAGACATGACCGCCCGCATTCCCCACCCTTACCCGCAAGGAGGAGCACAGGCTTTTCTGGAGAAAGCAATTGCAGGGAAAGAAAATGGTCAAAATCTGGCACGCGCAATTGTTCTTAAAGAGAACGAGGACAATTTGATTGGCATTATCGGCATTGAAAACCTAACCGAAAGTGAGCCGGAAATCGGATATTGGCTGGGCAAGCCTTACTGGGGTCGCGGTCTGATGACCGAAGCGTTGGAATCCATCGCCAGAATAGCGTTTTTGCAGCATTCTGTGAGTGCGCTGTATGCCCGTACCTTTTTGCACAACGTGGCTTCAAAAAAAGTATTGTTAAAGTGCGGGTTTATTGAAACCGGCAAGGGAATCTGCAGCAGTCCGGCGCGCGAAGAACAAATAATAGCCGCCAATTTGTTTGAGCTACAGCGCCAACGCTGGGCTGGTCTGCAGGAAGAAGTGAATTGATATGAAATTTCTCGACCACGCCAAGGTACACATTCAATCGGGCAAGGGCGGCAATGGCTGTCTCAGTTTCCGCCGTGAAAAATATATTGAATTTGGCGGTCCCGATGGCGGCGATGGTGGCCGTGGTGGTGACGTCTGGATTGAATGAGTTGAGGGCCTCAACACGTTGATAGATTATCGCTTTCAACAACATTTCAAAGCCAAAACCGGCATGCACGGCATGGGCAAAAACCGCACCGGAGCCAAAGGTGACGATGCGGTTTTAAAAGTTCCGGCGGGAACGCAGGTCTATGCGGAAGATGAAGAAACCCTGATTGTTGA
>CAZVAZ010000463.1:0-2075 GCA_964625235.1 uncultured Hyphomicrobiales bacterium | reverse complement strand
AACGCGCCTACATATCACCGCCAATCGCACCTAGCAACAATGTTGCAAATTCTGTGTTCAATAAATTTTCAGGCCTGATATTTTTCCAGCACTTCACGTGCCAGTCGCTGGCCGATTTTGACCTTGCGCGACAAGGCCGCCTGATCCAGTTCGGCTACCACGCTGGCTGCGGTTTTAATCGAACGCTCCATGCGCAACACCAGATAGTTAATCACATTAACCTCAACCAACAACTGGCGGTCGGCAAACAGTTTAACCAGCACCGCACGCAATAACACGTCATCGGGCGCATTGAGTTGGGCCAGAGCTACAGCGCGTAACCGCGAGGCAAGGTCCGGCAGCTTAACCGGCCAGTGAGCCGGGGGAGTAAGCGAGGTTAAAAGTACGCTCGCACGACCCTCCCGCGCCAGGTTCAACAAATGAAAAAGTGCAGGTTCGTCGAATTTTTTTTGCCCCATATCCTCGATAAGGACAGCGCCGGTAGACAAAAAATCAGGAACAGCATCAATTGTCAGGTCTGAAGCTGATTTGACAATCGCGCCCGATGCCGTTTGCCACACGTTTGCCAGATGGGTTTTGCCCGACGCTGCTGGCCCCACCAGTGCGAGACAATGATGCTGCCAATGGGGCCAGGTATCGATGGCTTCAACTGCATCACTGTTGGATGGCGTTACCAGAAAATCATCCCGACCCATGGCGGGGCGATGCTTGAGGTCAAAAACCAGCTGGCGCGCAGAAGCTGTATTGTCATTGTCACCGCGCACTGTCATGATTGCGTTTTCGTGATGCGTTTTTTTGTTACCGTTTTTTTGGGTTTGCCTTTAAAAAGCGCACTTTCCAGATACCGCCCCAGACCAAAACGGACCAGCACGCCGATTGCGGCTGCCAGTGGCACCGCTACCAGCAGGCCGACAAAACCAAACAGATAGCCAAAAGCCAACAGCGCAAACATCAACCATACCGGATGCAGACCAACCCGGTTTCCGACCAGCTTTGGCGAGAGAAAATTACCTTCAATAAACTGCCCGACAACGAAAATGGCGCCAACAGTTCCAATCGCCAACCAGTCAGGCAAAAACTGCACCAGGGCAACGCCGATGGAAAGCACCAGTCCGACAATTGACCCCACGTAGGGTACAAAGGAAATAAAGCCTGCTATGAGCCCGATAAGCAGGCCGAAGTTTAGCCCGGCCAGACTTAAAGCCACAGCATAGAAAACACCAAGGATAAGGCACACTGTGCCCTGCCCGCGCACAAAACCCGCCATGGCACGGTCAATATCATGGCCAATCTGGTGGATGGATTTAACATGATCGCGTGGCAGCCAACCGTCAATTCTGGCAATCATCCTGTCCCAGTCATTCAGCATGTAAAAAGCAACGATGGGCGTAATCACCAGCAAGGATATCAGGTTAACCAACGCCAGCCCCTGGCTCAACAGGGATCTTAGCAATGAGGCAATCCATTTTGCACCTTGTCCGGCCACATCCTTCAGCGAGCCTTCAATACCGCTGCGTTTGTCCGAGATAAGCTGGCGCAGCCACTCCGGTGCCATTTCGTCCAACATCTGCCCGATGGTTTTCAAATGATCCGGCAGCCGTGCAATAAACGCTGAAAACTGCTCAATCAGTATGGGCAGTATCAACACCAGACTCAGGATGAATATCAGTAGAAAGATGCTCAGTATCAGGCTGGTTGCAAAGGTGCGCCCCACGCCTTTGCTCTCCAGCCAATCGGCAACGGGGTCAAGAAAATAGGCCAATGCCAGTCCGGCAATAAACGGCAGCAGAATACCGCGCAACACATACAAAAAAAGTATGATGCCCAACATTCCAATGGCCCAGAAAGCCAATTGCCTTTGCCAAGTCATGAGCCTTTATCCTCTGGTATTCTAGCCGTTGCGGCCATCTTCAAACCGGGCCATATCACGCATCCACTCTACCAGATAAGCAGTACCGGACAGGATTGTGAGTACGGCCACGCCATAAAGCGTGATGCTGGTTATAACAGATAAATTCAGATCATAGCCAAGATCGGCAAGAATCAACCCGGCCAGGACGATTTGAGCAGTGGTA
>CAZVAZ010000462.1:0-2089 GCA_964625235.1 uncultured Hyphomicrobiales bacterium | reverse complement strand
TGGTTTTTCAGTCCGCTGTATAGGTGCCATGCAGCCAGGGCAACGAGCGCGGGAACCACGCCGGAAAGGATACTGCCGGGCAGACTAAACCAGCGCTGAAAATAAACCGGATCCTGAAGGGGCGTTAAAATGCTGACCACCAGAATAAACAACAACATTGCCCCCGCCAGATACCACGAGTACCCGCGCATCTGAGTTTGCAGATCATCACTGGTTTTCATCACCAGCCAGGTTGAGCCCAAAAGCGCATAGCCGGTGACAACTGCAATGCCGGTCAATATCGAAAACGGCGTGAGCCAGTCCCACCATCCACCCGAATAAGCGCGGCCCGTTATTTCTATCCCCTGCACCAGAGCACCCAGGGTAATGCCCTGCATCAGGGCTGCACCGGTGGAGCCACCGGCAAATGCAAAATCCCACACGCCTTTCCAGCGCGTTGTGCGCCAGCGATATTCAAAAGCAACCCCGCGAAATACCAGCGCCAGCAACATGAAAGTGATCGGCATGTATAAAGCCGGCATGACCACGGCATAGGCCAGCGGGAAGGCGGCAAACAGGCCGCCACCGCCTAAAACCAGCCATGTCTCGTTGCCATCCCACACCGGAGCAACCGAATTCATCATCACGTCTTTGTCCTGCTCGGCTTTGGCAAAGGGGAAAAGAATACCGATGCCAAGGTCAAAGCCGTCAAGCACAACATAAATCAGTATGGAAAAGGCTATGATGCCGGCCCAGATAAATGCGAGATCAAATGGCATGATATGCTCCTAATTTCTACCGGGCAGTATATCCGGTTTGATTTGCAGGGCAGGCGTGATGCCCGCAGATCGCGTCGGCCCGTCCTTGAGGTTGTGTGTTGTGCCTGGTACCTTGCCCATCAAACGCAGGATATAGAATGTGCCTGCTCCAAATACGAAGAAATAAACCACGATGAAGGCGATGAGGGAGGCAGCAACTGCGGGCGCTTCCACCGGAGCAAGGGAGTCGCTGGTGCGCAAAAGACCATAGACAGTATACGGCTGGCGCCCGACTTCTGTGGTGATCCAGCCAGCCAGCACGGCGATGAACCCGCTTGGACCCATGGCGACGGAAATGCGATGCAGCCAGCGATCCTGATAAAGTGTTCCGCGCCAGCGCTGCCACAGGCTCCAGATGCCAACACCAAGCATGGCAAAGCCCAGAGCCACCATGATGCGGAAACTCCAGAACACGATTGCCACAGGTGGTTCTTCATCATCCGGGATGGTGTCCAGTCCGGCCATCGGTGCATTGAGGCTGTGTTTCAGGATCAGGCTGGAAAGTTTGGGTATTTGTATCGCATAATCAATGCGCTTTTCTTTAGCGTTGGGAATGCCAAACAGGATCAGCGGCGCGCCGTCGGGATAGCTGTCATAGTGTCCTTCCATCGCCATCACTTTGGCAGGTTGATACTCCAGAGTGTTGAGGCCATGCATGTCGCCAACAAAAATCTGCAACGGTGCCACCAGTGCCGCCATCCACATTGCCATGGAGAACATGCGCCGGGCGGCTGTGTTCGCCTGGTCTTTGAGCAGATGCCAGCCGGCAACGCCCGCCACCACAAAGGCCGTGGTCAAAAATGCCGCCAGCACCATGTGGACCAGCCTGAAGGGAAAAGAGGGGTTGAAGATGATTTTCCACCAGTCTTCGGGGACAAACTGACCGACGGCGTTGATGGAATATCCCGCAGGCGTGTGCATCCAGGAGTTGGCGGACAATATCCAGGTGGCCGACATCAACGTGCCCACAGCCACCATGGCAGTGGCGAACATGTGCAGCCTGGGGCCGACGCGTTCGCGCCCGAACAACATGATGCCGAGAAAACCGGCTTCGAGAAAAAAGGCGGAAAGAATCTCGTAAGCGAACAGGGGGCCGAGAACGGGACCGGTCTTGTCGGAAAACACACTCCAGTTGGTACCGAACTGATACGACATAACAATGCCGGAAACGACACCCATGCCAAAGGCAAGAGCAAAAATTTTTATCCAGTAGTTAAACAGCGTCAGATAGGTTTCGTCTTTCGTCCACAGCCACAACCCGTTGAGAACAGTCAGATAACTGGCCAGTCCGA
>CAZVAZ010000461.1:0-2099 GCA_964625235.1 uncultured Hyphomicrobiales bacterium | reverse complement strand
ATGACCTGTTGTATGCGCCACGGCACCGTTGCTTCTTGCGGTGATGATTTTAGCTGCCAGGCGCGCTCCACGTAGCTGAAGCGCTCGGCCATGGCATCTATGAGCACATGGTCAAGGCGGTCAATTTCGGCGCGCACATCGCTCATGTCGACGCAATCGGGCGCTTGTTTATGTTCACTCATGGCATATCCTTCCACCAGCTTGGCGGTGCTGGCAAAACACCCGCCGCCTGTTCGATAATCTGACCGGTCCGCAGCAATGTTGCCTCATCAAAAGCTTTGCCAATCACCTGCAATCCCAGTGGTGTACCTTCTTGTGACAGACCCGCTGGCACAGATATTCCCGGCAGTCCGGCCATATTCAGGGATACTGTGAAAATATCATTGAGGTACATTGAAAGTGGATCATCCATGCGCTCTGCAATACCAAAAGCCGGTGACGGTGTTGACGGCGTCAACATCACATCCACCGTTTCGAAGGCTTTTGTGAAATCGCGAGCAATCAAAGTTCTCACTTTTTGCGCCTTGAGGTAATACGCATCATAATAGCCGGCCGAAAGCACATAAGTCCCAATCAGGATGCGACGTTTTACTTCTTCGCCAAATCCTTCCGCCCGGGTTTTTTCATACATATCAATGATGTTATCACCTTCAACGCGCAATCCGTAGCGCACCCCGTCATAGCGTGCGAGGTTTGAGGACGCTTCCGCCGGGGCCACTATATAGTAGGTCGGCAACGCATATTTTGTGTGCGGCAGGCTCACATCAACAATTTCCGCACCTGCCGATTTAAGCCACTCGATGCCTTTGGCCCACAGATCTTCAATTTCAGATGGCATGCCATCAACGCGGTATTCTTTGGGAATGCCGACTTTAAGCCCGCGAATATCACCGGTGAGCGCGGCCTCATAATCTGGTACTGGCACATCAACACTTGTTGTGTCTTTGGCATCATGACCCGCCATTGACCCCAGCATGATGGCTGCATCCTCAACTGTTCTGGTTATCGGACCAGCCTGATCAAGTGACGATGCAAACGCCACAATACCCCAGCGCGAACAACGCCCATAGGTAGGTTTAAGGCCAACGGTTCCGGTAAAGGCACCGGGTTGGCGAATGGAGCCACCGGTATCAGTGGCTGTCGCTGCCATGCACAGGTTGGCACACACAGATGTGGCCGAGCCGCCCGACGAACCGCCGGGCACCAGCTTGACGTTTGATCCCTTGCGCTGCCACGGGTTGACCACGGGGCCGTAGTAACTGGTCTCGTTCGACGAGCCCATGGCGAATTCATCCAGATTGAGCTTGCCCAGCATCACCGCACCATCGCGCCACATGTTGGTGGTGACGGTCGAATCATAATCAGGAATAAAGCCATCGAGAATATGACTGCCTGCGGTGGTAAGCGTACCTTCAGTACAAAACAGGTCCTTGATGCCCACCGGAATGCCTTCAAGCTTGCCCGTAGCTTCACCTTTGGCGCGGCGCTGGTCGGATTGCCCTGCCATCTCAAGCGCTTTTTCCGGCGTTTTGGTAATAAAAGCATTGAGGGCATCGGCCTTGTCGATTTCATCAACAAAAGCCTGGGTCAGTTCAACCGAGCTTATCTCGCCAGCGTCAAGTTTTGTCCGCGCCTCAGCAATGGTCAATGTGGTCAGATCGTTCATATCAAAAGCCCCTATTCAATAACCTTTGGCACCATGAAGAATGTTTCTTCATATGCAGGTGCGTTGTGAACGATTTTTTCGGCATAACCGCCATCGCTGACAACATCGTCGCGTTTTTTCATCTCCATGCGCACAACACTTGTCATTGGCTCAACACCGTTAGTGTCGACTTCTGACAATTGCTCAACCCACTCCAGAATACTGTTGAGGTCACCCTCCATGTTCTTCGCATCTTCATCACTGATAGAGATGCGGGCAAGATGGGCAATATGGCGGACTGTCGCTAGATCAACCGACATGATATCTCCTGAAAAAATTCTATAAAACCAGCACGAAGCTGACCTTGTACTATTGTGCCCGCGAAATTGCGCTTAAGCGAACGCGCCTACATATCACCGCCAATCGCACCTAGCAACAATGTTGCAAATTCTGT
>CAZVAZ010000460.1:0-2103 GCA_964625235.1 uncultured Hyphomicrobiales bacterium | reverse complement strand
GACACACAGAACCGAAACACCGACCAGAACGTCAGCAATATAAGTGGGAATGGCGACAGCGCGGCTCATGGCGTCAGCCCCCACATAGACTGCCGACAGGAACAAAGACGCTGGAATAACGGCCAGAGGGTGCAACTGCGCCAGCATGGCAACAGCAATGCCGGTGTAACCAAAGCCGGGAGAAATATCCAACGTGAGATAGCCCTTGAGACCGGCGACTTCACTGACACCGGCCAACCCGGCAAGACCGCCGGAAATCATGGCAGTGCGGATTATGGTCGAGTTGATGCGAATACCGGCAAATTCGGCCGCTTTGGCATTGTGGCCAACCGCCTTGATTTCATAACCCCAGACCGTAAACCGCATCATAACCCACACCAGGAATGCGGCTAACAGCGCAAACAACAACCCCGCATGCAGCCTGCCTTTGGACATCAACAGCGGCAACACGCCTTCGTCGATGATAGAGGCTGCCTGGGGCCAGCCCATCGCCATCGGGTCTTTCCACGGGCCTTCAATGAGAAAGCTCACCAGCAGCAGAATAATGAAATTCAACAAAAGTGTCGTGACAACCTCATCCACCTTCATGTGGGTTTTGAGCAAAACCGGAATGATTAAAATCAGACCACCGGCCAGTGCGCCCACTACCATTAAAAACGGCACCATCAATAACGCTGGCAACACCACCAGCCCGGTGCCAAAGTACGTCGCCGCCAGAGCGCCGCAATAAAGCTGGCCTTCGGCACCGATATTATAAAACTTGGCGCGAAAAGCGATAGCTGCAGCCAGACCTGTGAACATCAGCGGGATTGAGCGGGTGATGGTCTCCGTCAGGGCAAAGCGCGAGCCCAAAGCCCCTTTAAACAACAAAAAGTAGGCTTCAAAAACCGGCGCACCGGCCCACACAATCAAAACTGAACATAAAGCCATCGCGGCCAATACCGCAACAATCGGTGCCAGTCCGGCACGCAAAACCGAAATATGTTCCCGCGGTTCAATTTGCATAGGCCGCCCCTTGCGTTGCCTCGGGCCGGTGCCCGGCCATCATCAGGCCAATTTCCTGCACAGTTTTTTGCTTGGGCGCAAACGGCGCACTGAGTTCGCCATGATACATCACCACAAGTTTGTCACACAGTGACATCAGTTCATCGAGATCTTCTGAAATCAGTAAAATTCCAGCCCCGCGCTGACGCGCCGCCAAAAGCTGTGTCTGCACATAGGCAATGGCCCCTTCATCAAGCCCGCGCACCGGCTGGTTGGCAAGAATAAAAGAAGGATCGGAGGAGAGAACGCGCGCTAAAATAAGCTTTTGCATATTGCCGCCGGACAAAAGCTTGGTTTGCTGCAACGGCCCTTCACACCTGACATCATATTGCTCAATCAACCTCTCGGTCCGTTTCAGAGCATCGGACTTTTTAATCCAAAGACGGCCATGCGATATTTCAGGAGATTTTAAAGTCTCGCTGATCAGATTTTCCCACACCGACATTTCACCGACAACACCTGAGGCATGGCGGTCTTCAGGTATGCGCCCCACGCCTTTTGAGACCATGAGACTGGGCGAAACGTCACCTAAGACTTCGCCAAACAGCTCCAGGGTTCCTGATGCGGGCCGGGTTAACCCCGATAGCAGTGAGGCCAGAGCCGATTGGCCATTACCGGCAACCCCGGCTACGCCGACAATTTCATGGGCGCAAACTTCAAGGTCAATATTGTTCAACAACGGCGTTGGCGTATTGCCCGAAACACTCACCCCGGAAAGCTGCAATACCACCGCCCCGGCGGCAGCTGCTTCCAGTCTGGGCCGGGTAACTTTACGCCCCACCATCATTTCAGCCAGCAGGGCCCGGTCGGCATCCACGGTTTTAACGATACCGGTAATAGCCCCGCGCCGCAGCACCGCCACCCGATTGCTTATGGCCAGAATTTCATTGAGCTTGTGCGAGATAAAAATGACGCCCAGACCTTTGGCTGTCAGTTTTTTGAGTGTGGCAAATAACCCTTCAGTTTCCTGAGGGGTTAAAACAGCGGTAGGTTCATCGAGGATAAGAACACGGGCATCGCGGTAAAGAACCTTGAGGATTTCGACGCGCTGGCGCTCGC
>CAZVAZ010000459.1:0-2105 GCA_964625235.1 uncultured Hyphomicrobiales bacterium | reverse complement strand
CGAAGCGTTGGACTAAGGCCCAAGGGGCCTGCAGGCTGCGCGCCGCTTGAGCGCCTCTAAAAAGCTGCTAAAAAGCGGAATAAAACATCAGCCCCAGCCCCGCCAAAACCAGCCCGATACGCATAAGCGCTGGTTTTGGCGCAATCACGCCGAAAGATACCATCGACAGGGCAACGCCGACTTTCAGTGCAGCGAATATTGCACCGACCGGGTTTGAGCTGAGCTTTATCAGTTCCGGATTGGCAATCATACCAAGAGGAATAAGGTAAAGCCCCAGCCCCAGCGCCATCGCTGATAAAGCAACCTTCAACCAGTTTTCCTCGACCATGCCAGCAGCGATAAACACCGCCCCGCACACCGGCGGCGTTATGGTCGATAAAAGCGCAAACCAGAACACAAACAAATGCGCCTGCAACGGCTCCAGCCCCAGGTTGATTAAAGCCGGCCCGGCAATGGATACGGAAATGACGTAAGCTGCCGTTGTCGGCACCTCCATGCCCAATATCAGACAGGCAAGTGCGGTGAGCAGCAGGGCAGGCCACAGTTGGCCGCCCGAGCCTGATAAAATGAGCGAAGTGATTTTTATACCCAGACCGGTGATGCCTAAAATGCCGATGATGATGGAAGCACACAGGATGATTGCAGCAATCATCGACACCTGTTTTCCGGCATTGAGGCAGGTCTGTTCCAGCCGCAGGCAGGTGCGCTGCCAGTCCAGTGTCAACCTGCCATCCAGCACCAGCAACACTGCTGCGGCAACAATCGCCATACAGGCGGCATATTGCGGTGTGTAATCACCGATGAACATGCCCCATAGCAACACCGAAAACGGCACGAGGAAAAAGCCCGAGGTTATAATAACATCGCGTGCAGCGGGGCGTTGGTCAGCGGGCAGACCTTTTAATTCATAGCGCGCACTAAAGCCGTTGATACCCACCCACACAGCAGTGAAAAACAGCAGGGCCGGTAAAAATGCCGCGGCCATAATGCCGGTGTAGGGTACACCGGTAAGCTCCACCATAACGAAAGCACCGGCCCCCATCAGCGGTGGCATTATCTGCCCGCCCGAGGACGCAACAGCTTCGACCGCAGCAGCCAGTGATTTGGGGTATCCCAGCCGGGTCATGGCGGGCAGGGTAATCGCCCCGGTTGAGGCGACATTGGCCGAGGCCGAACCTGAAATTGAGCCAAACAAAGCTGACGAGATAACCGAAACTTTGGCGGCACCGCCTTTGAGGCGACCGGCTGCCGCTGCCGCCACATTCATAAAACCCTGACCGGCTTCGCCTGCGTTCAGCACCGCGCCGAAAATAACGAATATGGCGACAATGCTGACGGAAATACCGGTAAGCTTGCCCCAGATACCACCTTCGGAAATTGTCAACGTGCCGAGGAAGCTTTGCAAAGGCAGCCCGGGGTAGCCGAATTCGCCGGGAATATACTGGCCGAACAACCCGTAAGCCAATGCCACAACGGCAACCAGCGGCAGCGGCCAGCCAATCGAACGCCGCGCCATTTCCAGCACCACAACCAGCAGGCTTATGGCGACAAATATCTGAAAATCATTGGCGATATAGCCGTATTGATCGGCCAGCATCGACTGATTGAATGCAATCCACAGGCTGCTGAAAACACCCAAAGCAGCCAGCATCAGGCCGGAGATGCGCTCAAACCTGGTTTTGGCCACAAACACCAGTGTCCACGGCAAAGCCAAAGCCATGTGCAAAGGTCGGCTGACAAGATTGGGCACCAGGCCGGAAAAAATCAGCCACAGGTGAAAAGAGATGGTAAGCCCACCCAGAACAACCCAGATTATGCGCGGACCTGTAGACATAATCTGAATTGAACTCTTCTCAATGCCTGGGTTTACATTTGAGCGTCAGTGATCGCGAAGCCGGCTTCTTTGTAATATTTCAATGCGCCGGGGTGTATCTTGCCGGTGATGTGCTTCATCAAATCCTTGCTCACCCCGTTCCACCATGCCGCACCCTTGCCCATTGCGGTTTTTTGTGACCAATAGGTTTTGGTCAGCGCATAGGCAGTCGCATCATCCATATTTGTGGTTGTATAAGCCACCACCGGCAGCGAGGTTGTGGTGATGGGCG
>CAZVAZ010000458.1:0-2105 GCA_964625235.1 uncultured Hyphomicrobiales bacterium | reverse complement strand
GCCTGCAATCCTTTATGCTCAGAGTATTTGTGCTGGTGACGCGGGTGAGGATGTACGTTTTGGCGGCGGTCATTTTAGGCTTCTGCGGCATCGGTGTCTTTGCCTTGAACAATGTTGAATATGACCTGTGGACAATACTGTGGTTTGGAATTCTCGGCTTCTTAATGCGGCAATTCGGCTTTCCCCTGGCCCCGATGATATTAGGTGTCGTGCTGGGTAATATTGCCGAGTTGAACCTGGCGCGTGCTTTTGCCATCACCACAGATCTCAGCCCCTTTTTCACGCGGCCCTGGTCGTTGTTTTTCATGATTATAGCGGTGTTCTCTGCCATGTATCCCATGTACCAAAACAAACGCGGTACGAAAATCTGGACGCTTTATTACCCGGCACTGCTGCTGATAGCCGTTTCTGTTCCCATATACATGATGGGCGGTTTCATCAGGCCATCCATAGGGTTTGTTGTCATGGTCGGAGGTTTTTATACTCTTTACAAGGCCAGAATTTCCCACAAGTCGATGGTCGCTTAAGGCAGCTTTTTTGATAATTTCCAGTATGCGGAAATCTATTCCATTTTTATTGCAAATTCGAAATTCAGGTTCAATACTCTGACCTGCAGGCATTTTCCCGCAGGTTTTTTGAACAAAGGCATTTATGACCCACTGGATACGATTTGATAAGAATGGCATAAGCCACATCGGCACATTGAATGAAGGTGTTATCACCATTTGTGACGGCGAGTTGTTCAACAACCCGCAACCCACCGGGGAAACGGTTCTGCTTGCAGAAGTAACAATGTTGACGCCGTGTGATCCCGGCAAGATGATATGCCTGTGGAACAATTATCATGCGCTTGCCACAAAGATGAATTCACCGGTGCCGCAGGATCCGCTTTTCTTCCTCAAAGCCTCAAACTCATTTTTGGCCACCAACCAGACCATACGTCGTCCGTCTTCTTATGATGGCAAAGTAGTCTATGAAGGCGAACTTGGCATTGTTATCGGCCGCCAGTGCAGCGAAATCTCTGAAGCCGACGCTAAGGATTTTATCTTTGGCTACACCTGCATCAATGATGTGACTGCAGCTGAAATCATCTCCAAGGATGCCACATTCGCCCAGTGGACACGGGCCAAGAGCTTCGATACTTTCGGCGTTTTCGGCCCGGCAATCGTAACAGATATAGACCCGATGACGCTTGCCATCAAAACCGTACTAAATGGTGCCGAGCGGCAGAACTACCCTGTCAATGACATGATATTTCCACCCCATAAGCTGATTTCGCGCCTGTCATACGACATGACACTCAATCCCGGTGATGTGATTGCCTGTGGCACCTCTATTGGTGTCGGCGCCATGAAGGAGCCGTCGAATTCGATCTCGATTACTATTGAAGGTATCGGCACACTCAACAATACATTCGTGCAATAGACATGAAAAAAACCAACATGAGGAAACAGTGATGAAAATATGTGTTGTAGGGGCCGGAGCCATTGGTGGTCTGATGGCAGCGAAATTTTCCCTCGCCGGGCACGATGTCACGGTCATCGATCGTGGCAGGCACCTTGAAGCCATTCAGCAAAACGGCCTGAAGCTGATTTGGGAAGATGGCAGCGAACTTGTTGCCGAAGTGACGGCCACAGATACAACAGAAAATATCGGCCCCCAGGATCTGGTGGTATTGGCGCTGAAAGCCCATTTCCTTGAACTTGTTGCCCGCGATATTGAAGTGCTGATGGGGCCTGACACCATGATTGTGCCGGTTCAAAATGGCATCCCGTGGTGGTATTTTCATAAACACGGTGGAGAATTTGACGGCCACCGTCTTGATACGCTCGACCCCACCGGCCTGTTGACAAAGCATATTGATGGCGACCGTATTATCGGTTGTGTGGTTTACCCCGCAGCGGCCATCATAGAACCCGGCGTCATCAAACATGTGGAAGGTGACCGTTTTCCCATCGGCGAACTTGACGGCTCAACATCGTCACGGGTTGAAAAGCTGTTTGAATTGTTTACACAATCAGGCTTCAGGTCACGCATCCTCGATGATATCCGCTCTGAAATCTGGCTCAAAGCCTGGGGCAATCTGTCGTTCAACCCGATAAGTG
>CAZVAZ010000457.1:0-2119 GCA_964625235.1 uncultured Hyphomicrobiales bacterium | reverse complement strand
CACAGGAGCAACCGGTTTCGTTGGTCGTTACGTGGTTGAGGAACTGGTTCGCCAGGAAATTCCCGTTCGGGTGCTGATACGCTCTAAAACCAGACCGGACTGGCTTGCCGGTGTGGATGTGTGCACGGGCTCTTTGGAAGAGCCTAAAGCTCTGGCTGCTCTGGTTGAGGGAGCAGAGACAATTATTCATTGCGCCGGTGCTATCAAAGCGAAAAACCTGAACCAATTCAAAGAAATTAATGTTGTCGCGATGAAGC
This sequence comes from uncultured Hyphomicrobiales bacterium, assembly GCA_964625235.1. Taxonomy (GTDB): domain Bacteria; phylum Pseudomonadota; class Alphaproteobacteria; order Rhizobiales; family JAJFHR01; genus JAJFHR01. The sequence goes on along the minus strand of CAZVAZ010000457.1, from coordinate 1,862 downwards.
GCCTGATCAAGGCCTGTGTGGACGCTAAAACCAGCCGATTTATACATATTTCGACAATGGCTGCGCGTGAGCCGAAAATTTCTGATTATGCCGCCTCCAAACGTGAAGGTGAACACGCTTTGCACAGACACGCCGGGGACATGGAGTGGATTATCCTGAGGCCACCGGCTGTATATGGGCCGCGCGATAAAGCAACTCTGCCGCTGATGAAAATGTTTTTAGGCAAAATTGCATTTATTCCCGGTAATTCCAAAAGCCGTATCTCGCTGATTTTCGTGCAGGACCTGGCTCGCGCCATTGTGGTTGCGGCAACGGCGACAAAATTCAAGTCAAAGATGACCCATGAACTCCACGATGGGTGCAGCGAGGGATATTCGTGGAAGGATCTTGCCATGTTGGCCACAGACAGCACCGGGCGAAAAATATGGCGTTATTTTCTGCCAAAAGCATTGTGTGAACTGGCAGCTATTGGTATCTCAGCATGCACTCGACTGGTGGGAAGAACTCCGATGATCACCAGACAGAAAATTGATGAGATTTACCACCCCGACTGGGTGGCAAAACATTTCTTGTTTGAGGAATATTTCAAATGGTCGGCGCAGACAGGTTTTAGAGACGGATTTTCCAAAACGGTGGATTGGTACCGGAAAGAAAAATGGATATAATATTATTACGGCCTGTGCGCAAGCGTCCACAGAGCCTGGCATTTGGTAAGGTGGAAAATGGCAACTGACGATGAAATCTTTGCAAAACTGTGCCGGTTGATAGGACCGTTCAATACAGCAGATGTAAAACTTGAAAAAAATACCGATATTGCTGCTGATTTGAACATTGATTCGGTCTCGGTGATGGATTTTGTCATGGAGGTTGAAGATGAATTCGACATCGATATTCCGCTTAATGTGCTGGGGGATACCCGCACATTGAGCGATTTGATTGATGTTGTAAAAGCCCGCGTCAAAGGGGCTTAAAGTAATGGATATCCTGGAAAAATACCGCCCTTTGGTGGAGCGACACAAGAAAATGCTTGAGTTGGGCAAAAATGCCGTCGGCCTGCGGATGGATGATGTTTATTCGCCGACACGCGCGCGCATTGACGGCAAGGAGATTATTTTAGCCGGCACCAACAACTATATGGCAATTACCTTTGATCCGGCCTGCATCAAGGCGGGCCAGAAAGCGCTGGAAGACTATGGCACCGGCACCACCGGATCGCGCATCGCCAATGGCTCTTATGCACTCCATCTTGATTTGGAAAAATCACTGGCGAGTTTTCTTAATCGCAAACATTCAATCGTGTTTTCAACCGGTTATCAGGCCAATCTGGGGGCCATTGCCGGGTTGGCAGGATCGCGCGATACGGTTTATCTCGATGCCGACAGTCATTCGAGCATCTATGATGCCTGTGCGCTTTCAGGGGCGCGGCTTATTCGTTTCAAGCACAATAATGCTGATGATCTGGCCAAGCGGCTGCGGCGTTCAAGCGAAGATGAGGGCGGTCGTCTGGTGGTGCTTGAGGGTATTTACTCGATGTTTGGTGATCGCGCACCCTTGCGCGAATTTGTTGATGTCAAGCACGAGTATGGCTTTGAGTTACTGGTGGATGAAGCCCATTCAACCGGTGTTTTGGGACCCAACGGGCGCGGGTTGGCTGATGAAGCGGGACTGGAAAGCGATGTTGATTTTGTCGTCGGCACGTTTTCCAAGAGTTTTGGTGCCATTGGCGGCTTTGCTGCCAGTGATCATGAATTATTTGAAATGCTGCGCTTTGCCGCACGCGCTTATATGTTTTCAGCATCACCTTCACCGGCAACGATTGCGACTGTTAAAGAAGCGATAAAACAGCTGGAAGCGCGGCCCGA
>CAZVAZ010000456.1:0-2127 GCA_964625235.1 uncultured Hyphomicrobiales bacterium | reverse complement strand
GCCAGTTGAGGCGTGCGCCAATCATCAACACCACATCGGATTCTTTCAGCGCCAGGGAGCGGGCCGCCCCTGCTGATAGCGGATGAGTGTCCGGCAACAACCCTTTGGCCATGCTCATGGGCAGATAGGGAATACCGCTTTTTTCGACAAAGGCGCGGATATCGGCATCAGCCTGAGAGTAAGCGGCACCCTTGCCGAGGATTATCAAAGGGCGTTTGGCGTTTTTCAATTCGTCGAGCGCGCGCGTGACCGCCTCAGGTGCGGGGAGCTGGCGCGGAGCTGGATCAATCACTTTAACCAGGGATTTTGCACCGGCGTCCGCATTCATCACCTGGCCAAACAGTTTGGCGGGCAGGTCAAGATAGACGCCGCCGGGACGGCCGGAGACAGCCGCGCGGATAGCGCGCGCAATGCCGATGCCGATATCTTCGGCGTGCAATACACGATAAGCATCCTTGCACAAGCCCTTGGCAATGGCCAACTGGTCCATCTCCTCGTAGTCACCCTGTTGCAGGTCGACGATTTCACGCTCGGATGAGCCGCTGATCAGGATCATTGGAAAACAGTTGGTGGTGGCGTGAGCCAAAGCGGTGAGACCGTTTAAAAAACCAGGTGCAGACACGGTCAGGCAGATACCGGGCTTTTGGGTAAGGTAGCCGGCAATTGCGGCAGCGTAGCCCGCATGCTGCTCATGGCGAAAGGAGAGAACGCGCATGCCTGCGGCCTGGGCATAGCGGCCGAAATCCGTAATCGGGATGCCCGGCACGCCATAAATGGTGTTGATATCGTTAAGCTTGAGCGCATCGATGATAAGATGAAAGCCGTCCGTCAAGTTTTCAGTTTCGGTGTCGGTTGGTGTCGTGGACATAAAGTTCTTCCGTCAATGGGTGCAAGAAGTGTTGTGTTTTCAATCGAGGTTGGTGACATTTTCTTTGACGTGGGCGGCAAGGTTGAGCGTATGCTCGCGCACCAGCCGCTCGGCAAGCTCTGTGTCACGCGCCTCCAGCGCTTCGATAATATGCATGTGGTCAACAATTGATTTTTTGAACCGGTCGCCTTCAGAGATTGTCCGTGAACGAATGGCACGAACGTGCATAAACAATCCGTCGGCAATTTTTTCGATAAGCGGGCATTTTCCCAGCTTTAAAATCGCCTGGTGAAATTTGATATTGGTTTCGGAATATTCATCGATATCAGCATTCGATCCGGGATTTTCAAAGGCTGACGCCATCTGGCGCAGCGCGGCAATTTCAGCATCACTTGCATGCAGCGTTGCCAGACGTGCCGCCATGCTTTCCAGTGCTGCCCACACTGTTATCATTTCCAGAATTTCAACTTTGGTCCGCCGGGCGATAAAGACGCCACGGCGCGGCATGATTTTGACCAGCCCTTCCTGCTCAAGCCGGGCGAGAGCTTCTCGCAGCGGTGTTCTGCTGATGCCGAATTGTTCTGACAGTTTCCTCTCGTCCAACCGAAGATCTGTCGCATCATCATAGATATCAGCTGAGACAATAGCCTGCTTTAGCGACACATAAATGCGCGACTTAAGACTGAAGTCTTCGGCAATTGGTTGAACTTTTAATCGGGTCTGGGTCATGGATGGTTCCGTAAAATCAATTCCACACTGCTAATTTCGGTTTTGGCATACTATGTGCCAGCTTATTTATCTATCCCTACTGTCGCGTTTTACAATCTTTTGTTACAAATCCCATCTGGTGGAAACAGCCCTTCAGGCGGCCACCTTTTTTCCTCTGATTTTGTTCAAGGCAAGTTTGATCAATGGCAGGAACAACAGGATAAGTGCAACGATCATGATTGGTGCTGAATAAGGCCGGTTGAAGAAAATCGAAAATGATCCATCATTGATTAAAAGTGACTGGCGCAGGGCGGGCTCTGCCAACGGCCCCAAAACAATCGCCAGAACAGCAGGTGCCAGAGGATAGTCGAGCTTGCGCAACATGTATCCGACAATGCCAAAACCAACCATGAGCCAGACATCAAACAGGCTCTGGGTAGGCGCATAACCGCCAATCAGGCACAGGACAAAAATGATTGGTGCCAGGATGGTGAAAGGCATTTTCAATACCCAGATAAACACCGGAATGAAGGCAATATTAATCAAAAGTG
>CAZVAZ010000455.1:0-2131 GCA_964625235.1 uncultured Hyphomicrobiales bacterium | reverse complement strand
CAGAATGGTTGAAGCCATCAAGACTGTGTACGATCCTGAAATTCCGGTTGATGTTTATGAACTGGGACTGATTTACAAGATTGATGTGGATGACGAGCGCAATATCGACGTCGATATGACCCTGACGGCACCTGGCTGTCCGGTGGCGGGTGAAATGCCCATATGGGTGGAAAACGCCATTGCCTCTTTAGATGGTGTTGGCACCGTGCGCGTCAAACTGGTGTTTGACCCCCCCTGGGATATGAGCCGCATGTCGGATGAAGCCCGTGTTGCCCTTAACATGTTCTAGATGTTAGCTCTTGTAACCATGTTCAGGAATGATGATATTTAAGATTACCGGTCGATGCCAAAGGAATTAAGCAATGAATACTGCTGCCGCTCGCGCCCGCCCCAAAGTTGTTTCTCTTACCGATGCCGCCGCTGACCGCATCAAGGAGATCATGGCGAATTCTGACAAAGATTTAGTCGGATTGCGCGTTGGTGTTGAAAACGGCGGTTGTGCCGGAATGGCTTATACGATGGAATATGCCGAAGAAAAAAACCCTCTCGATGAACTCGTCGAAGATAAAGGCGTCGCCATTCTGATTGACCCCAAGGCTATCCTCTTTTTGTTTGGAACCGAAATGGATTTTCTGGTCGACAAACTTTCTTCCGGCTTTGTCTTCAACAACCCCAATCAGACCAGTGCGTGTGGCTGTGGTGAATCTGTAACGATTGTACCTGCGGTTCTGCCCGCAGAATAAAAAAAAGCCGGGATACTCAATACAAGATTCCCGGCTTTTCTCGTTGGCAGTGGCTTACTCAGGCAACCGCCGCATCAAACTCAATTCCTGGATCTGTCTCACATTTAACCTGATCGCGTCCGGCATGTTTGGCAGCATAGAGACAAGTATCAGCGCGCGAAATCATACTCTCGGCAGTATCGCCTGCGTGATAGCGCGCAGCGCCAATTGAAAACGTAACAACACCGAGATTTTCCCCGGTTGATTTTTTAACCAGCTCCTTCGATTTAATTGCCAGCCTGACCTGATTGGCAACAATGACGGAGGCCTGAAGACTTGTTCCCGGTAATAGAACGCCAAATTCCTCACCACCATAACGCGCTGCAAGATCTCTACCCTTCACATTCGATGATATGGCATGAGCAACAAGGCGCAACACCTGATCACCGGTTTGATGTCCATATGTATCGTTGAATTTTTTGAAGTGATCGATATCACCAATGAGCAGGCAGGATTCGGTGCCGTCTCTTTCAGACTGGCGGATCATTTCTTCCAGGGCTTCATCAAAGTGTTTTCGATTTGCTATACCGGTGAGCTGATCTGTACGTGATTCCGTGCGCACCAGTTCAAGGTTTTGATTTAAATCGCTGATCTGTTCACTTGATTCTTTTAATCGGCTTTGCAACTCTTGGTTGGACCGTTCCATCTTGGTGGTTGAATCAACAAGTGATTGAATTAGCATTTTCAGGGAGTTGCCGGTGAGGCCCTCGTTCAAATTCGAACCGGCTTCAGCCAGACTGCTGCTGTATTCGCTGGTCTCCCCCATGGTATTATCGACCATGGCGAGGATATGCTCAATCTCACCGCCGATTTGTGCGCCGACCTGTTCAACCTGTTCAACCACATGGTCTTGAGACAAATGCTCGGTATGAATCAGTTCTGCTGCTTTTGCCGACAAAGTACCATCAACTTTAAGAGCCTCGTTTACTGACTTCACCAAAGCTCTGTCATGGCCGGAAACATAAGTGAACCAGAGCTCGTAATTTTTCGGCGATGCAGGGCATTTACGAGATTTTAGAAGGCTCAATACCTTCTGACCGTATGCAATCGTCTGATCGACATCATCTGAGTATGACACCGCGTCCTCCAGCTTATTTCAACTTATTATATTTTTAACACCATGCAGCACTCGCCAGCATATAGCCGATTGAATTTCGAGTGGTGACAGCCTAGCGCAATGTGGTTACCGATAGGTAAACCCATGGGTTAGGTTGTAAGGTGTTGAAAAAACAACTTTTTGTATGACAGGATTTGTAAAGGCCGTGGGTTTTTGAGCAATTAATCGAAAAAAACTAACTGCTGGATTTCCTTTTCCCCGGAACACTCTGCAACAAAAATGCTGGAACATT
>CAZVAZ010000454.1:0-2132 GCA_964625235.1 uncultured Hyphomicrobiales bacterium | reverse complement strand
TGCGCCGGAAGTCATTACTGGATAATTCCACCCACTCATTGTGGGCAATGCGCTCACTGCCTATGAGAAATACTGCATCTGATCCGGCGATATTGCGCAGGCGGTAGTTGGTTTTTGAACGAAAGCTGAAGTCCGAGAACAGCTTGGTGATACTCAGGCGGCCATCGGAACTGGTGGGCAGTTCGTCCACGCCAATAGCATTTACCTGCCGGTTTATGGCTGCAACCGTGGTGACATCGCTCCAGCCATCGCCCTTGTCGACCTGCATTTCAAACCGGTCCAGCTCAAAGCGGTAGGTCTCAAATGATTTAGACATCATCACATACAATGGCAACGCCAGAGCGACCACGAGGTAGATTGCGATGACCACCATAAAGGCGCGCATAGTCCAGTCGTCGCGACCGATTTTTTGCTTGACGACAGTCAATTTCTGTGTGGAATGACTACTGGTATCAGCCATTTATTACATCCTTGGGGTAGACCAGAACACGGTCTGATGGCAGGATGATCTTAACTTCGTCGCCGAGTTTTATGCTTGTGCGGCGTGTCATGTTAATGGAGAAATCGGCATCAAATTCAACGCCGCCCATCTGGTGCGATATTAGCGTGGCGCGATAAAAAGATCCCAGAAACTCCATCGCCTTTACGACGACCGGCACCGTATTTTCAGGCTTGTCCGCATTTTCGAGAACGATAATGTTTTCGGGCCTGACGGCCACGGTTATATCATCGCCCCGGGCATATTCTTGAGTATCCGCCATCAATGAGATATCGCCAATTTTGACGGTACCGTTTTTGGCCACCTGGCCGGGCAGGAAATTCATTTTGCCGATAAAATCAGCGACGAAAGCAGTGGCTGGCTCGGTGTAGATTTCTATCGGCGTGCCAACCTGATCGATAATACCGTGGTTCATCACTACAATTCTGTCGGCCATGGTCAGGGCTTCTTCCTGATCGTGGGTTACCATGATGGTGCTGATGCCCAGATTGACCTGGAGTTCCTTGATTTCGTGGCGAAGATGAACACGGACTTTTGCATCAAGCGCTGACAGGGGCTCATCAAGCAAAAGCAGACCGGGTTTGGTGGCGATGGCGCGGGCCAGAGCAATGCGTTGTTGCTGGCCGCCTGATAATTGTGCGGGAAATTTATCGCCCTGATCGGGCAGGCCGACGAGTTCGAGAAGTTCAGTTACTCTTGCCTCTATATCGGGTTTGGAGACACCGCGATTTTCCAGGCCAAAGGCGATATTGCGGCGAACTTTAAGGTTTGGAAACAGGGCATAAGACTGAAAGACAATACCGAAATCGCGTTCACTTGGCGGCAGGGTCGATATGTCTTTTCCCGATTGTTCGATAACACCATAGGTTTGAATATCAAGTCCGGCAATGGCCCTTAAAAAGGTTGTCTTGCCGCACCCCGATGGCCCCAGAAAACAAATAAACTCGCCTTCATGAATATCGAGTGAAATATTATCCAGCGCTGTAAAATCACCAAATTTCTTGGTGATATTCTTAATTTGTAAATACCCGCTGGTTACCTGTGCCTCTGCCATGTTTCTTAAATTTTCACTTTCCCCAGAAGATTACCTCATGATGCGTGCATCAGACGCCGGCAGCATGGATTATGCTGCCGGCGTCCAAAATCATAACACCCAAGTCTATCAGTGTTTAATTTTTTGGTTCTGATTTTCCATCATAACGCTTCTGCCACTCAGTCAGAATGCGCTTGCGGTTGTTTGCCGCGAACTCAAAATCATTGGGGATCATTTTTTCAAGAAGGTTTTCCGGGAAAAACTTGACCGGTTTGGCAACGCCGGGATAAGCCACAACGGCATAGCCGGCATTGTACATTACGTTGGCCTTTTTGGTGACCGACCAGTCAACCAGTTTTTTAGCCATCTCGAGTTTGCTGGTGCCAGCAACAATCGCGGTCGCTTCCATATCCCAGCCTACGCCTTCTTCGGGCACAATGATATCAATCGGCGCACCTTTGGCTTTTGACTTGGCACCGCGGAAAGCAAACGAGATACCAATGGGGATTTCACCGGCAGCGGCGAGTTTGCAAGGCTTGGAGCCCGAATGGGTGTAGCGTGCAATGTTTTCATGCAGGCCATCCATGAACTTCCAGCCGC
>CAZVAZ010000453.1:0-2141 GCA_964625235.1 uncultured Hyphomicrobiales bacterium | reverse complement strand
TTGCCCGGATCAATTACTAATGTTTTTTGCATTTAGCCTCCTCCCAAGACAGCTTGATAAATGGTTTGCGCTGTTTTTCTTGTCAACGAGCCAACGATTGGCTGTTTGTTATGTGGACAAAAATGCGTCAGATAGATGGCCTCAAGCGCAGCATTTGTTGTCCCGCCTTCGATGTCTAGAAGGCTACTCCAGTTTCAAACGATTATAAAACTAAAAATTGCACCTTGAGAACACCTGTCTCCGTCGGGCATGAGCGATCTGTCGCAGATATGCGACAGTTAAGGCTTAATTCGGTCTGGTCTGAATGCCTAATCGCTTAATCTTGCGGTGCAGGGTGGCACGACTGATGCCCATGGAAGAAGCTGCGGCAGACACATTTCCGCCAGAGCGTGCCAGAGCCAGCAAAACGGTTCTGCGTCCGGCTTTGGTATAATCATCGGCCTCATCCACATCCTGGTCAAAAAGTGTGGACAGGGGAACCGGGTTTTTCAAATCCCTGTCGCTCAACCCGTAAATGCGCCGCGCCTGCCGTGTGGCACCTATCACCAGATCGTCGCGATCAATGGCGATCAGGGCGGGGCCGGATGTATCAACCTGATTTGCAGAAGCGGCAAGAAGGATGCGCGAGGTTGAATAAAACTGGCGAAAATGAGCTGTTTCAATCGCTTGAGCTGCATTAACAACGCCGATTGAAATCAGACTTGAAAAGCCTGCTGTGAGATCAGCGCGACACGATGAAACATCCACCGCAGCCATCAATTTTCCTTCGTGGTCAAAAATAGGGGCCGCCGTACACGACATCTCAATGTTTTTTGAATGAAAGTGCTGATCCTTGTGCACCGTCAACGCGCGTTCTTCAACGATGCAGGTACCAATACCATTGGTACCTTCGCTGTCTTCACTCCAAAGAGCGCCGGTCCAAAGACCCCATTCGTCAAATATTCGGTCGTCAGCACGCGCACCCCGGCGTGCCACCGGAACACCATTTTTATCCGCCAGCAAAACGCAACACCCGGCATTGCCGACGGCCAGATACAGCTGGTCGAGGCTGGCATCAGCTGTTTGAATGAAAGACCCCAGGCGCTCACGCGCCAGGCTCAATTCCCGGGCAGAAAGTCTTTCCGGTGCAGAACCTCGACCGGGGTCAAGATGATGCAGGTTTTTAGATCGCTGCCAGGATGCGACAACAGCATCACGAACGGCGCTGCCGGTGGCAAGAGCCGTTTCAATTCGTGCCGCATGATTAAACAATGTATTCAATCTATCATCCCGACAACCCTGCCAGCGAGATTTACCAAGGGCTGAATTTAAAAAAAGTGTTGGCTATTCTGTCATCAGTATACCCGGATTTCACAAAATTGTAAGCTCGCTCGTTATTTGTCCGCATCACTTTCATGCGCCATGTTTGTCGGGATTGAATTCGTGAACCATTGGAAAATCATGATCGGGATTGGCAACATGGCGGATATATTGCAAGGTGGTATAAACACCAATCACACCAATTGTTTCCAACAGAGCCTTTTCACTAAATCCCGCAGCGAGCGCTTTTTCTATGGTTTCTGCACCAGCGAGACCGCGATTGCGCACCACTTCGCCAGTGAAATTGAGCAAAGCCTGGGCTTTGGCATCTTTTGCCCGGCCCTCCATTGCCAGAAGCATATCTTCACGGGTGAGACCGGCACCTTCGCCCACCTTCATATGAACATTTACGCAGTAATCGCAACGGTTCAGCGCTGATGTCAACATGGCAACCTGCTCCATCAATTTCATGTCCAGCTCAGTCGAACGTGCGACTTCCTTGTTAAACGCAAGAATGCCCTGCAACACATTGGGGGCATGGCCTGCAACCTTAAAAAGATTGATAACACCGCCAAACTGAGCTGCTGCTTCATCAAGTGCCTGTCGGGCTTCTCCGGTAGCTGTATCGGGATCGATCTGTGTAAATCTGCTCATAGGAATTCTCTTTCTAGTTATCATTTCACATCGTTATTTGTTTGGAGGATTAAATTAAACTGACCGGTCAGTCAAGTAAATAATTCCAGGCAATCACAATGTGAATTCACAGCCCCATTCAGTGTTGATGAATTGGATTTAGTTTTTTGTCGAAAGCGCCAAAGAATGAAGAACGTCTTTGGTGGCAT
>CAZVAZ010000452.1:0-2146 GCA_964625235.1 uncultured Hyphomicrobiales bacterium | reverse complement strand
AGCAGGGCCAGACGCATGGAATCGCGAATGTCTTCGAATGTGGGTGCGGGTTTTTCGCGAACATCCTCAACCTTGATCACATGCCAGCCAAACCTGGTTTTAACCGGTTTGGATACCCCGCCAGCTTTAAGAGCAAAGGCTGCTTTAGCAAATGGCGGGACCATCTGGTCTTTGCCAAAATAACCCAGATCACCACCCTTGACATTGCTGGGGCCAATGGATTTTTTCTTCGCCAGCTCAATAAAATCCGCACCACCTTCGAGTTCTTTCGAGACTGCCTTGGCTTCCGCTTCAGTTTTCACCAAAATATGACGGGCGCTAATTTCCACTTCAGGCTCAAGCTTGGCGAGGCCTTCCTCGTAGGTCTTTTTGAGCGCTTCATCGGTAATTGATGCTTCAATTACCTTGGACAGATAGACCTCCTGCAGGTTTCTGAGGCGGTAAAAATCCTGACGCGATGCAAACTCTTTTGTTTTCTCAAGCTTCAGCTTTTCCGCCGCCTGCGCAATCAGATGACGGGCTATCATCTGTTCAATCAGGATTTGATCGCGCTGTTCAGCCGGTACATTGTTTATTCTCTCTCCCAGTTCGCTGGCAAAATAGTTGAGCTGTGCCCGGGTTATGGCTGTACCGTTAACTTTGGCAACAATTTCATCTTCGCCTGCAAAACCGGTAGCAGGTGCACTTAACAAAGCAACTCCCAGCGCCAGGCTCGCGCAAAGTATTTTAATGGACATGGGCTCTTTTCCTTCTTTTCTAGATCACTCTTATGTCCAAAACGCCCAAGAAAGTGCGTCTAAATCACATGAGATCATCAACATTCAATAACGTATATTAGCAAAGCAAACCGCTTGCTCCAATAGCTGATACGATAATGGATGGCAACAGGTCTCGATGCAACTGCCACAAACATCACGGGTTTGTTGAAAATGAGAATACCCGGGTTGTGTTGACATTAGCCGTAGTGGCGCTTATCTCTCATTTATCGGAACCATAAAGTCTTGTTGGGAGCGGATTTTCTGCTTAACCATAAGATCAGATTTTTAAGTTGAGTACAGATTGCCTTCATTAAGATTAAGCATTGAAAACTGTCATTGCGCTTTAGAACGGCTTGATAAGGACAAATTTCTATGATCAATTTTGGCAACCTTGCCGCAAAGCTTTTCGGCTCCTCCAACGACCGGTCGCTGAATGCCTATTATCCCAAAATTGACGCCATTAATGCACTTGAGCCTGAAATAGAGGCCTTGAGCGATGAAGAATTAAAGGCGCGCACGCAAGAGTTTCGCCAGGCTTATAAAGAAGGAACCAGCCTGGACGACCTGCTGGTTCCTGCATTTGCCACCGTTCGCGAAGCCGCCAAGCGCACACTGGGTCAGCGTCATTTCGATGTCCAGCTTATGGGTGGCATGGTTTTGCATGAGGGCAATATTGCCGAAATGAAAACCGGCGAAGGAAAAACGCTTGTGGCAACGCTGGCGGTTTATCTCAATGCTCTGTCGAGCAAGGGTGTGCATGTGGTCACGGTCAATGACTATCTTGCCTCTCGCGATGCCGAATGGATGGGGCAGATTTATCGCTTTTTAGGCCTGGAAGTAGGCTGTATCGTCCATGATCTTGACGATGAGCAGCGCCAGGCAGCTTATGCAGCTGACGTCACCTATGCCACCAACAATGAACTGGGTTTTGATTATCTGCGTGATAATATGAAATATCAGCGCGATGCCATGGCTCAGCGCGGGCATAATTTTGCCATCGTTGATGAAGTCGATTCGATTTTAATTGATGAAGCCAGAACACCGCTGATTATTTCAGGGCCGATTGAAGATAAATCAGATCTTTATAACCAGATTGATACACTCATCCCCAAGCTGGTTGACGATGATTTTGAAATTGACGAAAAACAACGCACCGCCAGCCTGACCGAGCAGGGCAATGATCATGTAGAAGACCTGCTGGAAAAAAGCGGTCTGCTGGAAGGCCGCTCGCTCTACGAAGTTGAAAGTGCGACACTGGTTCATCATGTTAATCAGGCTTTGCGGGCGCATAAATTATATTCCCGTGACACCGATTACATTGTCAAAAATGATGAAGTTATCATTATCGATGAGTTTACCGGCCGCATGATGGAAGGCCGTCGTTATTC
>CAZVAZ010000451.1:0-2148 GCA_964625235.1 uncultured Hyphomicrobiales bacterium | reverse complement strand
ACCAAGAAAATCTTTAAGAACGTTTGCTATTGTCATGTCACACCTCAAATCAGGGGTTGTACTGTCGAAATATCGACGGTTTCGATACTGCAGATATAGGGAAAATGGCGCTGCGGACAAATGTTGATTTCTCAGGTCTGGTATGCATTTTATGCATAGGGGAAAACGATGTAAAAACAGAAGCTTGTGTTGGGTTTTTGTTAACATTTCCGCCGATCGTTAACAGGTCCCGGCTCAAGACCGGGACGGTGTGCGGGGAAATGAGTAGCAATAAAAACAGGTCGATCATTACACTCACATCGCCATCCCGGCCTTGAGCCGGAATCTATCCCCGAAATGCATCTGTAGCGCTTACAAGGGCGTCAATTATTCCGTGTTCTGTTGTTGCGTGGCCGGCGTCAGCAATTATTTTCAATTCTGCTTCGGGCCAGGCTTTCGACAACTCCCATGCGGTTGTCATCGGCGTTTGGCATTACATTCATGGCTGGGTCAAGGGGCTAAATGCTAAATGCTAAGTGTTACCCGGTGTAACAACGAAAACACTACTTAAAAGGGAAAGGTATCTCTCTGCACCTCAGGATAAAAACGTAGAGAAATCTTCCGTTTTCCTTCTGAAAAAAATTCTATGGTTAACCGTACAATAATCTTTTCGGTTTAATTTTCACAAAGAAATTGAGGGTAGATTAATCACGTCAAGCCGGTTTCTTGTGCCGGACAGGTGGAGTGCATCCAAAAATTGTTTTCAAAAAAATCAACAATAAAAGAAACCCGCACGATGATATTTTCGCCGCAAGAAACCCCGGCAGAAGATGTGCAGGCTGACTGGGACAACGATGCGAAAAAACTTCCCGTAGCCCCCATTCATTCAGCTGTTCTGGTCGGCACGATTTTTATTAACCTGCTGGCGCTGGCGTTGCCGATGGTGGTTTTGCAGGTCTATGACAGAATTATACCCAACCAGGCTCTCGATACATTTGCGTTGCTGTTGATAGGCTTGGCGGTGGTGTTGCTGCTGGATGGCATTATGCGCGTTGCCAGGGCCTATTTAATCGGCTGGGCTGGCGTTGGTTTTGAAAATGAAGTTGCGGTTGAAGCCGTTGAGCGTATTTTATTCACGCCTTCCAATACGATAGAACAGGAACCTCCGGGAATTCACATAGACAGGCTAAATGCAATTGATGCCTTGCGCGATTTCTATGGCGGGCAATCGCGGCTTCTGCTCATTGATTTACCCTTTGTGCTGGTTTTTCTCGGTCTTGTTGCCATTATTGGCGGCTGGATAGTAGTTGTTCCTCTGGTTATGTTTGCCACTCTGGGCCTGGTTACCCTGGTGTGCGGTAAGCGCCTGCGTGAAGTTCTTGAACAGCGCGCTGAGCAGGACGACCGTCGCTATGATTTCATAATTGAAACCCTCAATGGTATCCAGACAATCAAGACAATGGCCATGGAGCCACAGATACAGCGCCGTTTCGAGAGATTGCAAAAAGCCGGTGTTGAAGCCAGTTACAAAACCATCGCCCTTGGCAATCTTGCCCAGAATTTCGGCAATCTGTTTTCCAGTCTGACGATGATTTCGGTGGTTTCCGTCGGTGCCTACCTCATCATCAATGGATCCCTCACCATCGGCACTCTGGCGGCGTGCACATTACTGTCGGGTCGCTCGGTACAACCGGTGCTGCGCGGGCTCGGCCTGTGGACCCAATTGCAGGGCTTGAGCATTGCCAAGGCACGGTTGCAGGGTCTGTATGATCTGTCGGAAAAGAAACCGTCGAACAGCACCGTGAAAACAGCTGAATGCACCGGCGACATACAACTCAGAAACCTGACTTATTTTTATGAAGGTGATGAAAAGCCTGCGATTAACAATCTCAGCCTGGACATTTTATCCGGTTCGATGATTGGCTTGCACGGCGGTGACGGTTGTGGCAAGTCCACCCTGGTCAGACTGATTAAGGGTGATATGGCGCCAACTTCGGGCACGCTCAAAATTGATGGCCACGAGATCAGCGGTCCCGCCTGGCAACAGTTGTCGGCAGCAATAGCTTATGTTCCCCAGCATTCAGACATATTCACCGGCACAATTTTACAAAACATCACCATGTTCAAAACCGGCGAAGCAATTGATGCCGCGCGTGAAGCTGCGCGCCT
>CAZVAZ010000450.1:0-2154 GCA_964625235.1 uncultured Hyphomicrobiales bacterium | reverse complement strand
AGTGCCGATGAGGCCGTTCATGAACTTTATGCCAAAAACGGAGCAGCCGTAAAACCCATTGCCAGCCTGTATCCCGATGTGATTGTCAACGATGAAGTGAGCCGGGAAAAGCTGAGCTTGAAAATTCTTGATACCCCCGATGTTATCAGCGATATTGAACGGATTATCCACCCTCTGGTGCGCCGCAAGCAGAATGAATTTATCGCAAATGCCAGACAAACGGGCGCGCCTTTGATTGTTCTCGATATACCCTTATTGTTTGAAACCGGTGGTGACGAGCTGGTTGACAAGGTGCTTGTGGTCACCGCACCTGCAGATGTTCAGGCAAGCCGCGCCCTGGCAAGACCGGGGATGACCCGGGAAAAACTTGAGCTGATATTATCGCGTCAGATGCCGGATGAAGAAAAGCGGGCAAAAGCCGATTATATAGTTGAAACCGACAAAGGCCTGGAACATGCTTTTTCTCAAACCCGTAAGCTTGTGAATGAATTGCTGGAAAAAAACTGAAATGCGCGAAATTGTTCTGGATACAGAAACCACCGGATTATCACCCAACCGCGGCGACCGTGTTGTTGAAATCGGCTGTGTCGAATTGCTGCATCATCTGCCCACCGGCAACACTTTCCATGTCTATTTAAACCCCGAACGTGACATGCCGGAAGAAGCCTTCAATATACACGGGCTGTCAGGCGAATTTCTCGCCACCAAACCGCTGTTTCGCGAAATTGCCGATGAATTTCTCGAATTTATTGCAGATGATACCCTGATAATACACAACGCCCCTTTTGATCTGGGTTTTTTGAACCGGGAGCTTAAAGCGCTCAATCGCCCGGCAATTGATGATGCTCAGGTTATCGACAGTCTGGTTTTGGCGCGTAAAAAATTCGCCGGTGCTTCCAGTAGTCTTGATGCCTTGTGCCGGCGTTTTCACATCGATAATTCAAACCGCGTCAAACACGGGGCCTTGCTTGATTCCGAACTTCTGGCCGAAGTCTATCTTGAGCTCATTGGCGGTGCCCAGCCAAATTTGACATTGATTTCTGAAGAACTGCCGCAACGCGATAAGTCTGTCCATGCCAAAGACTTTGGTGCGCGACCAACACCTTTGAAATCGCGGCTTACCAAAGCAGAGATTGCAGCCCACAACACATTTCTCCTTGAACTCGGTGACAAGGTGATCTGGAAGAAAACTTCTTAATGCCTGAAAAGAATTAGGCGGTGCCTGATGCTTTTTCTTCTGCGGCTTCAGTCATCTTTTGTTGATAGAGTCCTGAAAAATCAATTGGATCAAGCAATAAGGGCGGATAGCCGCCATCGCGAGAGGCGGAAGCAAGTATTTGCCGTGCAAACGGAAACAGCATTCTCGGGCATTCAATCAAAATAAGAGGCTGCAGGTTTTCATCGGGAAAATTTTCAACTTGAAACACACCGGCATACAGCAGCTCTACGGCAAAAATCGTCTTTTCGTCGGCAGTCGCCATAGCCTTGAGTGCCAGTTCCACCTCATAGGTATTTTCGGCCAGAACGTTGGCATTAACATTCACCGATATTTCGATGTTTGGACTTTCAGCTTCGGGATTGAGGCTGGCCGGAGCATTGGGGTTTTCAAAAGACAGGTCTTTAAGATACTGACCTAAAATCCGAAACGTCACCTCATCTTCTTCAACGGCAGCACCATTTTCAGTTGGTTCTGATTTTTCTTCCGGGGCTTCTTTATTTTCGTCTGCCATCGATAACTCCTTCAGGGTTGGCATTATGGGGGTGGCTTACACCCAATTTCGAAAATTCACAACTCTAAACAGATCATTGCCGCCATGGCGAATCTGAATCAGAGTTGTTTTCAGGTGATTTTGGCCCGTCAGTGGTATCATTTGCGATTTCACCATCTTCATCGGCTACCGTAAACTCACCTTCTATAACAGGTGGAGAGGAGCGACCCGCGGGATTACCACTGCCGGGACCCGCTGTTTGAACGCGAATATTCTCGCTGTTTTTAAATCTATCAATCGCCCATTTGGCAATCAGCAGGCGCAACGGCGGGATAAATAACAAAAACCCGACACCATCAGTAATAAATCCCGGTGTTAGCAACAACAGACCGGCGATAAGAAGAAACACACCATGAATGACCGACGTAAGCGGCAATTCTCCCTC
>CAZVAZ010000449.1:0-2159 GCA_964625235.1 uncultured Hyphomicrobiales bacterium | reverse complement strand
GCCGTGCGCGCCTGGGTCGATGGTGATTTTTACGGCGCTGTTCAACATTGGGAAGCAGCATTGGTCCGCCACCCGCTCGATCTGCTGGCTTTGCAAATGGTGCATCTGTCAGATGTTTTGCTCGGTGATGTTGTCGCCCAGCGTGATTGTGTGGCGCGGGTGTTTTCAATCTGGGATGAAGCGGTTCCGGGTTATGAGTTTGTTTTAGGGTTTTATTCATTCGGGCTGGAAGAAAACCGCGATTTCATGCATGCCGAAGAACTGGGGCGGCAGTCTTTGGCATTGCGGCCCAATAACCCCTATGCGGTTCATGCGGTAGCTCACGTGATGGAAATGCGCGGGCGCCAGTCCGGTGGTATCGCGTTCATGAAGCATCATGAGCATTACTGGGCCAATTCCAATTTCGCCAATCACCTGTGGTGGCACCTGTCGCTGTTTCATATGGATGTGGGGCAGGTGGGCACGGTTTTGCATATTTATGACAATCATTTGAGAACTAAGCAGCACTCGGGCGACAAATATGAAGAACTTGATGCAGCTGCCTTGTTGTGGCGGCTGAAACTGCTTGATGTTGATGTGGAAGACCGCTGGTCGGAACTGGCGGACAAGTGGCAGTCGAGTGCCAGTGACACGCTCTATGCGTTTAATGATGTGCATGCGATGATGGCGTTTGTTTCTGACAACCGGGGCGATGCAGCCGAACAGTTGCTCAATGCCAATGCGCGCTATGTTGAACATGCATCTGATGCCAATGTGGCGATGTCACGCGAAATGGGTATTCCATTTTGTTTGGCTCTTCAGGCCTTTGCCCAGGGAAAGTATGGTGAGTGCGTGGACCGTCTGTTGCCCGCGCGTTACAACACCCATCGGCTTGGTGGCAGCTTTGCCCAGCGCGACGTTATTGGCTGGACCTTGCTTGAGGCATCTTTGCGTGCACGCCGGTTTGATCTGGCTCTGGCTTTAGCCAATGAGCGGTGTGCGCTCAAGCCCAGCAGTGCGCAAAACTGGAAATATGTGGCACGCGCCCATAAAGGTCTCAACGACGGCCATCGTGCAGCCCAGGCGCAATCCAAAGCTGACTCTTTACTGGCGGCCTAGAAACTTCTCTGCCATAATCATTGTTTGTAATTGAAAATTGTAACTGGCAAAGGGAGACAAGACCATGTGTGATCATTGCGTGATGGAAGCCGTCAAGAGCAAGATGCTGGATCGGCGTGACTTTTTCAAAGGTGCGGCACTGGCTTCAGCTGCAGCGGCAGTCGGAAGTTCTGTAACACCGGCGGTGGCGGGAATGGATGTTTCCAAAGGCAAACCGGCAGACCTGACGCACGAGTTGCATGAGGGTTTTCCGACTTTTTTTGGCAAGCAGGGATTGAAAATAAATCGTAAGTTTACCTATGCCAAAGATAAATTCAATGTGAATACAATGGAGATTGATGAGCACATTGGCACTCATCTGGATGCCCCGTTGCACTTTTCCGCCGATGGCCAATCCGTGGCTGAGGTGCCGGTTGAAAATCTTTTCTGCCCGCTCGCCATCATTGATATCCGCGAAAAAGCTGCCGCTGATGCCGATGCGCAAGTGACCCCTGATGATATTAAAGCCTATGTGTCTGCCAATGGACCAATCCCTGATGGTGCGTGTGTGGCGATGATGTCGGGGTGGGATAAGTTTGTCGATGGTAAAAAGTTCAGAAACGTCGATGATAATGGCAAAATGCATTTCCCCGGTTTCCATATTGAAGCAACAAAGATGTTGCTGGAGGAGACCAAATCTGTAGGCATGGCGGTTGATTCACTGTCGCTGGATTTCGGTATTTCGCCGGATTTTGCCACCCATTACGCCTGGTTGCCGCAAAATCGCTGGGGTCTTGAATGTGTCGCCAATCTCGATGCCCTTCCGGTTAAAGGGGCAACGCTTGTTGTTGGCGCACCAAAAATACGCGGTGGTTCCGGTGGCACCACACGGGCGCTGGCACTGTATTAAAAATTGGATGCGTGTAAAATCATGATCATTCCGTCATTCCCGTTTTCGCGGGAATGACGGGGTGTGTTCTTTCTATGCCGCTATGCTAAAACACGAAAAACCCGATGAAATTTCCACCCTCGCTTCTTGACGAAATTCGCGCCCGTCTGCCTGTTTCAGACGTGATAGGCAG
>CAZVAZ010000448.1:0-2168 GCA_964625235.1 uncultured Hyphomicrobiales bacterium | reverse complement strand
AACGGATCGTCCATCGCATCCATATAAATGCGCCCCATGGCGTTGATCACCAGAACCTGTGCATTGTTTTTAGCCGTAAATACCCCGGCACCTTTTCCTGGCGTGCCTTTGGGATAGTTAAGAGGCCGCAACAGATTTGGCTCACGATCAATAAACACGAGAGCTTCGCGCTGATCCCATACATGATTGCCGGTGGTGACAACATCGGCACCGGCGTCACGCAACTGATTGAAAATACTCTCTGAAATACCGAAGCCACCGGCAGAGTTTTCACCATTTACAATGGCAAAATCAATATCATAACGCTCACGCAACCTCGGCAATTCGCGCAAAACAAGTTCGCGGCCCGCACGCCCCACCACGTCACCTAAAATCAATAATCTCATGGGGTTAAAGTCTGCCCTGTTTTTAAAATTCGATTAATCCGCTCTCACATAGAACACCATCAAGAGGTTGGTCAAACCCATCATGGGGAACAGCGTCAACTTCCTGGCCTCCAAATGCCAGACCAATCGCCCTTATCGCTCCGCGCTGTCGCAATTGCGCCAGTGTGCGATCATAAAATCCGCCACCATAACCCAGACGATAGCCCCGGCGATCAAAAGCCAGCAAAGGCACCAGCAAAAGCGACGGCGTGACAGTTGCCACACCATGTTGCGGAGTAAAGACATCAAAGTTGCCCTTAACCAGACGATCGCCGGGCTGGTAATTGAGAAACGTCAGGGGTGTATCTGCTGCCGTCACCAGCGGCAGGCCGATGGTAAAGCCATGGTCAAAAAACCACTCAAGCAGGCCCATGGCGTCAATCTCGCTGCCAATGGCAACATAACCAGACACCACGCACCTGCGCTCTCCAGGCGATAGATCATCGGCAAACTGAAGCAGGGATTTTGCTGCCTGCCCTTTATTTTGCTCAAACAGTTCAGTCCGGTTCAAAGCTGCTGATTTACGTAAAAGCGCCTTTTCTTTTTTCAGGGTGACTAACGGCGCAATCATAAGTTTGCCATTTCAAAAAAGCGGGCGGTGCCACAAATAAGCGTTGAAGGATGCGATCCCGGGTACCTACAATGTAGGTGGGCGCCAAATGAAAGGAACCACGGTTCCAGCCAGCGTCGGCTCCCTAGTGGATCGATAAGGCCCCGGAAATTAAACTTCTGACGACAAACGCAGCACCGCCACAGGCTTATTTAAGCCCATCGCGGCTTATGATCCAGTAAATGTTTGGGAATCAGCGTATTTTTTTTTACGCATGAAGGCGGCTGGCCAGAATTTCGATGCGTTGCGCTGTCGCCTCCAGCATTGTCGCATACTCATCTTCATTCGAACGGCTCAGTTCAATTTCAGCTGCGCGGGCTTCTTTCAACCCTTCGATTTCATCTTTAAGAGCATCCACGGATTTTTGTGCATCTTCCAGCTTGTCCGCCACCATCAATGCCGCCATCACCATTAATCTGAGATCACCGATCTGGCCAAAACTGGATTGCATTTCACCAACCTGGGCATCAAGACCGGCTGCCAGAGCGTGCAGATGATCTTCTTCTCCATCTTCACACGCCATATCATATTGACGTTTATTTATCTCGACAGTTATTCTTGCCATCAAAGTCCCCTAAACAGCGCGCAATACGTCACTGATATTTTCCACTGCGGCATCGAGACGCTCGACCACCTCATTATTGGCGTCTTCAAGCACAACAGCCCGCGCCTTTTCAGCGTCAAGTGCGGCGGTCAATTCCGCATTTCGTTTTTTGAGCGAAGCAACATCAAGCACCTTTGCTTGTCGGCTGTTCTTCTGTTTGTCAAATTTGACAATGGATGCCTCGAGAGCATCAAGTGCACTATTCAGTTTTTCCATACCATAATTCAGCCGCGACTGATCCACCATTTCTTCCTCTTAAACTCCGCTAACCAGTAAACTGACAACGTAACCCAAAATAAACATATTTTACCGGTGTTTGCATCCAAATTTTCGCAAGCTGTCCCCAACAACCGACTATTGTCGATCAATGCAACAGGTCAACTCCAGCTATCACTCATACTAATTGAGGAAATTATATGGCGATTTTTCCCCAGCTTAAAAAAAAACACCCGGTTTGACCACAGATTTACAATCTTTGTCACACAACCATTGACTCTGTTTGCCCAGTTGGTATTTGTTCATCGCCTTT
>CAZVAZ010000447.1:0-2172 GCA_964625235.1 uncultured Hyphomicrobiales bacterium | reverse complement strand
TATGGAATTTGTTGGTGGCAAACTGCTGTATGCCTTGCGGATATATTCCGGCGGCCGTTTTGAACTTTGCCCGGCTGATGTATGTGAGACGGATTTGCAGGGTTTTTGTTCCGTTAATTCCAATACGCCTGCATCCAAAGAAGAAGCCCCCGGCCCGCGCTTCGAAGTTCAACGCGACCATGATGAGGTGCTGGCCCACAGGCTTGAGGGTTTTCTGGCGCAACACGGTATTGAAATTGCCGGGGTGGAATTCATTCGCCGGCCCGATGGCACACCGGTGATTTATGATATCAACACCAACACCAACTATAATTCCGCTGCTGAAAGTGCTGCTGGAACGGCGGTGGGTGGCATGGCACGTATAGCGGAATTTCTCGCCGCTGAGTTGGCGGCATCGCATCAAGGCACCCCGGTGCGTGCAACCGCATAGAAACCGGCAACATCTTTGTTGACCTGTTAACTCTCCTTGCTGTAACTACACGGCGATGGCCACGTGGCGGAATGGTTACGCAGCGGATTGCAAATCCGTCTATCCCAGTTCGATTCTGGGCGTGGCCTCCAAATTTCCAGGTCGGTTTTTAACCGGCACTTGTGACATTGGAGGGGATCTGACCGTGCCGTCAAAGCGAAATTTTCAACCCGTTTCCGGCAATGAGTTGCCGCGTTTTGCCGGCATCGCGAGCTTTATGCGCCTTCCGGTTATCAGCATGGATGATGAGGATATCGATCAGGTGCAAATCGGCCTCATCGGTGTGCCCTGGGACGGGGGAACAACCAATCGCCCCGGCGCACGCCATGGTCCGCGCCAGTTGCGCGATCTCTCGACAATGATCCGCACCAAACATCCCATCAGCCACATTGAGCCGTTCTCGCTGGTCAATTGTGCTGACCTTGGTGATGTGTCGGTCAATCCGGCTGATGTTCACGACACGCTTGAACGCGTTACTTCATATTATCGAACAATTGCCGCCAAAAACATCGTGCCGATGACGGCGGGCGGCGATCATCTGATATCTTTGCCTGTCTTACGCGGTATTGTGAATGATGGTCCGGTGGGCATGATCCATTTTGACGCTCACACCGACCTCTACAAAGGTTATTTTGGCGGCTATGAGTATACCCACGGCACCCCCTTCAGACGGGCCATCATAGAGGGTCTGCTTGATCCCAAACGTGTGATCCAGATCGGTATCCGCGGCACCATGTATGACGGTGAGGATATTGAGTGGGGATTGTCACAAGGTGTGCGAATTATACGCATTGAAGAGCTGTACGATCGCGGGCTCGATGACGTTATGGCGGAAGCGCGAACAATTGTTGGTGATCAGCCCACTTACGTAAGCTTTGATATTGATGGCATCGACCCCAGCCAGGCACCGGGAACCGGCACACCTGAAATAGGCGGCTTCAGCACATTCGAAGCCCAGAAAATGGTGCGTCAGCTAAGTGGTCTGAATTTGATTGGCGCCGATCTGGTGGAAGTCTCTCCGCCATTTGATCAAAGTGGCAATACCGCCTGGGTCGGCGTCAGCATTATGTTCGAACTCTTGTGTGTTTTGGCCGAAGTGGCGAACAGAAAATAGCCGTCGCCTTTTTCAACCCTGCCAACTGGCCTCATAAATTTCTTCAAATTGGCACCACTTATCAATGCTCAATATCAAGAGAACCGCGTTTTCCGGCTTGTTAATTTTATTACTTGTTGTTGACCAACCGGCCTTGGCTCCGCATAATTAAAAAATACCATGACAGGCCAGCTTCAGGGAGGAGCATTGCGTCGTTACAACAGCGCCATCTGTCAGGGAAAATGGAGATTTTATATCCCGTAACCATGGAGAGAATGAGTATTATGGCTAAAGAAACCATGAAAAACAAAGCAACAAGAGAACTGCTCCTGGCAGCTTCGGCACTGAACCGCCGTAGTTTTGTTAAAGGCGGCGCTGCAGCCGGTGCGATCGTTGCTGCTGGACCGGCACTTATCGAAAACGCTCTTGCCTCGTCAGGCGAAATCAATATTTTGATGTGGTCGGATTACCTTCCACCTGAGTTTATCGACGGCTTCAAAGCTAAAACCGGTATTAAGCTCAACTACACCGGCATTGGCTCAAACGAAGAAATCATCAACAAAATGAAGGCCAACAAAGGCCAGGGCTTTGATATTGTATCGCCCACCAA
>CAZVAZ010000446.1:0-2193 GCA_964625235.1 uncultured Hyphomicrobiales bacterium | reverse complement strand
AACCAGTCAACAAATTCTTCCGGCGTTTCCTGCGCCAGACTGCCAAGCATGGACAGCCACGACGGCAACACCAGATTGGCGCGGCGTTTTAGCCCGCGCACGGCGGCTTCAATGCGGATGCGTGAAACACTGTCATGGTCTGAGGCGTCATCATCAAGGGATGCTTCAAGTCTGGCGCTCAACTCGCTCAAAGATTTTTTCAGAATTTCCAGCTGCAATCTGAGTTGATTGGCAGCGTCCTGCAAGCCCTCAACCGGTGGATCACAATCAGCTTCCATTATCCGGCCGTGTTGGTTTTTTGTGCGCGCAAGAACCTGGGCATGAACCAGCATCATGAAATATTCTGTTGTGCTCTGGCCAACACCGGAGGAAATTCGCTGCCGCCAGCCCGGCGCGGGCAGGGCTGTCGCAGCTCCCAGGGCCAGATCAAGCAGGGTGTCTGTTTCATCATCACCTTCGAAAAGATCGGCAAATCTCTCCTTGAGTCCGCGTGAACGTTGCCGCTTCTGCCCCTCATTGCCACGTATCCAGCGCCGCAGTTCGGCTGTTTCAAGGGCGGTTAAATGGGCGGAAAACGCACTGTCCGCCGCATCAAAAACATGATGGCCCTCATCAAAGACGAAATGACGCCCGACTTCAGCGCCACCATTTTCATCTGGTTTATCCTTCCTGTCCTTCAGTTCCTTGAACATATCCGTTGATTGATCGAGCGCTGCCTGCACCATGACGAGCGCATGATTGGCAACCACAAGGTCTGCCTTGCGCGATTTTCGCACCGCTTTTTCGATGAAGCATTTGCGATAATGCGGGCACGCCGAATAAATGCACTCACCGCGCCTGTCGGTGAGGCCAAAGCCCGCGCGCATGTTACCACCGCCTTCAGGCTCGCGCCCGCCGGTAAAAAGCGGCACCAGCCACGAGATAAAATCTCCGCTGACCATGTCACCATCGCGTGTGGCCATAACCCAGCGTGCCGTAAGGCCCGCCAGTGTGGTGGCGCGCTCGTTTTGCGGTTGCAGGTTGGTGACGAGATCCTGGTAATTGAGCAGGCACAGGTAATTTTCGCGCCCCTTTCTCACAGCGGTTTTTTCCCGTCGTTCAACGGGATCGGGGTAGACATGGGCTATTTCCTGCACCAGTTGGCGTTGCAGGTTTTTGGTATACGTCGACAGCCACACCGGTGCCCCGTTGCGTTTTGCCCAAAGGCTGGCCGGGGCAAGATAGCCAAGTGTTTTGCCAATGCCGGTTCCTGCTTCTGCCAGCACTACATTGGGAGCGTTAGCTGCATCCCTGGGCTGAAAAGCCAAAGCGGCTGCAGCACTGTATCTCGATTGACCCTCACGCGCAGTTCCATGCGATGCGGTCAGATGTTCCAGTTGCTCTTTTGCTTCTTTCGCACTCACGCCTAGTGTTTTAGGCGCTTTTGCCGGTCCGTCATCCTGCCATTCTTTCAACCTCACCCAGACATCAAGCCCGCGGATGGCGGATCGGTCGGGTTCGGCTTCCGGTGATTTCAGGGCATCAGTCAGATATGGTCCCCAGGCCCAGCCGCCTTTTTCCATGGTGCGGGCAATTCGATAGAGCTGTCGTTTCACCAGTGGTTTTTGTGATGTCAGAATTTTAATCAGCCCGTGTGCCAGCCCGTGCAAATCGTCCGGTGGGCAAGTCTCGCCCAAACCACTGGCGTCAATCAGGCCTTGCGGGGTGGGGGCGGCAAATTGGGCAGGAAAGCAAAAGGCATAAAGTTCGGCAATATCGAGATGGCGCTGGCTGCGCGCTGATTGAAACTGATTTTGTGAAGTTTTGGCAATCCTCACCAGCCGGTTTAAAATGAAAGCAGAATGGCAGATCAGATGGGGGCGTTCGATCAGTCGTGAAAGCGCCTTGGCGGCATTCAGTTTTTCACAACCGCCACCCGCCGTTGCTATCGCGACTTCCAGTCCGTCCACCACCACATGAGGGATATGATTTAGCGGCGATACCGGTTCATTTTGATCACTTGTATGCATAAGAAAACCAATATAAATGCGTTGAGCGATTCTGTGGTTTTAAGTTGATAACATGAGGGCTTGTTGATATGTCCCATTAGTTTAAAATATTGGATTTTTATATGACGCACGATCAAACTTTTGATGCCTCCCTGCTGGAAGCCGCCCGGGTTACAAAAGCATGGCCATTTGACGAGGCCCGTAA
>CAZVAZ010000445.1:0-2204 GCA_964625235.1 uncultured Hyphomicrobiales bacterium | reverse complement strand
TGCGTTCAATCATGGAATCAATTCTGTTGCACACCATGTTTGAGTTGCCCGGCCTTGAAGGCGTCGAAGAAGTTGTTATCGGCCCTGAAGTTGTCGATGGTGATGCCCGCCCGCTTTATATTTATGTAGATAAAGTGGATGAGGTTGAAACCAGCGCCTGATAAGTCAGTTGACGGGCGAGTTTCTGTGACGACTGTGCTCTTGACTCAATGTCTTGAGCACCCCACTTGTTAACCAGTAAAAGTTGTTCGGCTTGAAAGTGATTCTGGCTGAGCGTGTAAAAGACGCGTATAGTCAGCTATCGCTGCCTCATGTGAGGGTGTGTGCGCTCACATGAATGTCTAAACGATTTAAATCTTTAAAATGCAGGATGAAAAATATGCCGGAAAAAAGCGGAGAACAACCGCAGGAGCCACAGAACAAGGGGGGTAAATCGGTGCATCCGGTTTTACCGTTGCGCGATATTGTGGTGTTTCCGTATATGATTGTACCGCTGTTTGTCGGACGCGAGAAATCCATCAATGCGCTTGAAGAAGTGATGCGTGATGACAAGCAGATATTGCTGGTGTCGCAAAAAAATGCTGCTGATGATGATCCGACAACCGATGATATTTATGATGTCGGCACCATTGCATCGGTTTTGCAATTGCTGAAATTGCCTGACGGCACCGTAAAAGTGCTGGTCGAAGGCGGGCAGCGTGCGCGTATTTTGCGCTATCTGGATAATGACAGCCACTATGAAGCCGAAGCTGAGTTGATTGAAGATGAAGACGGCGGTGATGAGGAAATGGAAGCCTTGTCGCGCACGGCAATCAATCAGTTTGAATCATACGTCAAGCTCAATAAAAAAGTACCGCCTGAAGTGCTGGGATCCGTCAGTCAGATTGAAGGATATTCCCGCCTTGCTGATACGATTTCCTCTCATCTGGCGGTTAAAATAGCAGAGAAGCAGGAATTGCTCGAAATTCCCTCCATCACCGCGCGGCTTGAACGTGTCTATGCCATGATGGAAAGCGAAATCGGTGTATTGCAGGTTGAAAAGAAAATTCGCAGCCGGGTCAAGCGCCAGATGGAAAAAACCCAGCGTGAATATTATTTGAATGAGCAAATGAAGGCCATTCAAAAAGAACTCGGCGATACCGACGACGGCAAGGATGAACTGGCAGAGCTTGAAGCAAATATAGCCAAAACCAAATTTTCCAAAGAAGCGCGCGAAAAAGCGCTGGCGGAAATGAAGAAGCTGCGCCAGATGAGTCCGATGTCGGCTGAAGCCACCGTGGTGCGCAATTATCTTGACTGGCTCCTGTCCATTCCCTGGGGCGTCAAGGGCCGCGTCAGGAAGGATATTGTCAAGGCCGAGGCCGTTCTCGACAAGGATCACTATGGTCTGGAGAAGGTCAAGGAGCGCATTTTGGAATACCTCGCGGTGCAACAGCGCACAAACAAACTGAAAGGACCAATCCTGTGTCTGGTTGGACCTCCAGGCGTGGGTAAAACGTCACTTGGCAAATCAATTGCAGCAGCAACCGGTCGCAGTTTTGTGCGCATGTCGTTAGGCGGGGTGCGAGATGAAGCCGAGATACGTGGCCATCGCCGCACCTATATCGGCTCCATGCCGGGGCGTGTTATTCAGTCCATGAAAAAAGTAAAACACACCAATCCGCTGTTCCTGCTTGATGAGATTGACAAACTCGGTTCTGATTTCAGAGGTGATCCGTCTTCTGCCCTGCTCGAAGTGCTTGATCCCGAACAAAACAGCTCGTTTAACGATCATTATCTCGAAGTTGACTATGACCTTTCCAATGTGATGTTCGTCACTACAGCCAATACGCTGAATATTCACCCGGCCTTGATGGATCGCATGGAGATTATCAGGATAGCGGGTTATACGGAAGATGAAAAAGTCCAGATTGCCAGACGCCACCTGATTTCCAATCAACTGACCGGCCATGGTCTTAAAGATTCGGAGTGGGAAATTTCCGATGAGGCGCTGCTCGAGCTTATTCGTCGTTATACCCGCGAGGCCGGGGTGCGTAATCTTGAGCGTGAAATAGCCAAACTGATGCGCAAATGTGTCAGGGAACTGGTCACCAGCGATATTAAGAAAATCAGTATCACTATGGATAATCTCGAAGAATTTTCCGGTGTACCAAAATACCGCTATGGCGAAATCGAAGACAAAAACCTGGTTGGTGTTGTCACCG
>CAZVAZ010000444.1:0-2208 GCA_964625235.1 uncultured Hyphomicrobiales bacterium | reverse complement strand
ACCATGCGCCGCGAAGGCTTTGAGCTGGCAATTTCCCGCCCTCAGGTCATTCTCAGGGAGATTGAGGGCGTGATGAAAGAGCCGTGGGAAACCCTGACCATCGATGTGGAGGAGATTCATCAAGGTGCCATCATGGAAAAACTCGGATCCCGTAAAGGTAATCTGCGTGACATGGTGTCTGATGGCAAAGGCCGCGTCCGGCTGGACTATCTTATTCCAACCCGTGGGCTTATCGGTCTCAGGTCCGAATTTTTAACCGCAACTTCAGGCTCAGGTCTGATGTATCACGCCTTTGATCACTACGGTGACAAGATTGCCGGAACCTTAGGCAACCGCTCAAACGGCACATTGGTCTCCATGGCCACCGGTAAAGCTGTAGCTTTCGCCCTGTTCAATCTGCAGGAGCGCGGCCGCATGTTCATCGGCCATAATGCAGCCGTCTATGAAGGCATGATTATCGGCATCAATGCCCGCAATAACGACCTGATGGTAAACCCTCTCAAAGGCAAGCAGCTCACCAACATTCGCGCCGCCGGCACCGATGAAGCCGTAATTCTGGTAACACCCATTCCCCTGACGCTGGAATATGCTCTGGAGTTCATCAATGATGACGAGCTGGTGGAAGTAACTCCTAAGACAATCAGGATACGCAAGAAGTTCCTCAAAGAACACGAGCGCAAAAAACAGGCGCGCGTGGCGTAAGCTACTTTGTAGCCCTGAAGCCAGAACACGTAAAAAATTTAACTGACATATACTTTAGTCTAATCGCCCATTGTCCAATGGTCAGAATTTCCCTGCGATATTAAAGTCCTCTTGGATATCCGTGTTAAGTCTGGTCGACAGTATTGAGCCAAACAGGCTGAAATTGTTGCCTGAACACAGCGGATATAGGCTGATTGTTGTCTGGTGCGACATATGAGTGCCAGACATGGATTATGATTTAAGCTCACAATCTTTTGGTTAGCAGGCCTTTTGTTAGCTTAAGGTTGGGAGACGGGAGGAAATAAAATAATATGTCTGATAAATTTAATGATATTTCACGCCGGAGCATCTTGAAAGCGGGTGCAGCATCTGCATTTGTTGCTTCAACACCAATGTTTTTTATATCCGGTGCCAATGCTGCTGAGTATTGCAATACACCTACAGGCTCGACGGTCACATTGGGCTTCAATGTACCACAGACCGGCGCTTATGCCGACGAGGGCGCAGATGAGCTTCGGGCCTATAAGCTGGCTGTAAAGCAT
This sequence comes from uncultured Hyphomicrobiales bacterium, assembly GCA_964625235.1. Taxonomy (GTDB): domain Bacteria; phylum Pseudomonadota; class Alphaproteobacteria; order Rhizobiales; family JAJFHR01; genus JAJFHR01. The sequence continues at coordinate 964 of CAZVAZ010000444.1, read as the reverse complement.
CTCAATGGTGAAGGTGATGGCGGTATGATGAATACCTTCAAGCCTTCAGTTTTGAAGGGCAACGGTATTCTGGGCAAGAAAGTTGTGTTCGTTACCGGTGATACTCAGACCAAATCTGATGCGGCTCGCGCTTCTGCCAAACGCATGATTGAAAAAGATGGTGCTGTAATGATTACCGGTGGTTCTTCCTCCGGTGTTGCGGTTGCTGTTCAAAGCCTGTGTCAGGAAGCTGGCATTATCTTCATGGCCGGCCTCACCCATTCCAATGACACCACTGGTAAAGACAAACGCGCCAACGGTTTCCGTCACTTCTTCAACACATATATGTCAGGTGCAGCCCTTGGGCCCGTGCTTGAAAAAGAATACGGTAGAGACCGTGTTGCCTACCATCTGACTGCGGATTACAACTGGGGTTGGTCTCAGGAAAAATCCATGAAAGATTTCACTGAGGCTATCGGCTGGAAAACCGATAAATCCGTCAAAACACCGGTTGGTGCAGGTGATTTCTCTCAGTTCATCACCCCGGTTCTGAACTCCGGTGCCGACGTGTTGATTCTCAATCACTACGGCAAAGACATGGTCAATTCCCTGACCCAGGCGGTTCAGTTCGGTCTTCGCGACAAACAGGTCAATGGCAAGAATTTCGAAATTGTTGTGCCATTGTTCTCACGTCTGATGGCTCAAGGTGCCGGTGAATCAATCAAGGGTATCCTTGGTTCGACCAACTGGAACTGGTCACTGAAGGACGAAGGCTCAGCTGCATTCGTCAAGAGCTTTGGTGCTGAATATGGTGCACCTCCGTCAATGGCGGCCCACACGTGCTATGTGCAGGCATTGCTCTATGCCAACGCTTGCGAACTGGCTGGCACATACTCGCCAGCAGGTGTTGTAAAGTCCCTCGAAGGCTTTAAATTTGACGGTCTTGGCAATGGTCCAACAGAATATCGTGCTGAAGATCATCAGT
>CAZVAZ010000443.1:0-2219 GCA_964625235.1 uncultured Hyphomicrobiales bacterium | reverse complement strand
GAGCACCTGGGGATCAAATTCAAACTCCCGTTGACTGGCAGCCACCACGCCTTGCGCCTCATCAAGAGCTACAAGCACTTTGTCCAAAGCCTCGACAACAGGGGCCATAAGGGGCTGAACCTCATCACCAGCGCGCTCAAGCTTGCGCAAGGCTGCACTGATGCGCGCGCGCTGCTTCCCGTTGGCTTCCAGAGAAGCGGCTGCCTCCTGGATTTCACCGGCGTATTTTTCTGCATGCATCATCAACTGGCGCTCGCCATGAAGCCTGTCCTCCTCGCCCGTTTCCGGGGCGAGGATATTCAGTTCATCAAGGCAGTGACGGAGATACTCCTCATCCTCTTTGGCCTTGGCAATCTCGGCCTGAAACGCTCCCAGTTCAGTTTTCAGTTTAACCCATTTGCTCCAGCACCGCGTCACATCTGCGGCCAGTTCTGCATTACCACAAAAAGCATCCAGCAGCCTGAGGTGGGTGGCCGGTTCAATCAAAGCGCGGTCATCATGCTGGCCGTGTATTTCCACCATGGCGGTAGCTACTTTGCGTAATAATGCAGCACTTACCGGCTGATCGTTAATAAACGCGCGCGTGCGACCATCTCTTGATTGTATCCGGCGTACAATCAGGGAGGCGTCAATCTCCAGGCCATTTTCTTCAAGGACGGCAAAAATCGGATGTAGGGGCTCAAGTTCAAAAACAGCGACCACACTTCCCTGGTCCACACCTTCGCGCACAAGTGATCCATCACCGCGCGCGCCAAGCGCCAGCCCCAGCGCATCAAGCACGATGGATTTACCTGCACCTGTTTCACCGGTTAGAGCCGTTAACCCGGGCTCGATGGCGAGGTCCAGCCTATCGATTAAAACGATATCTCGTATGGAAATTGCGCTTAGCATTACGCATCAGAACGTAATCGACTTCCACGCCCGGCTCAACCACGAACCTTTGTTTTCCCGTGGTTCCAACCCACCGGACTTCAACAACACATAGGCATCATCATACCATTTGCTGTCCGGGAAGTTATTACCGAGTATGGCAGCGGCTGTTTGCGCCTCGCTTGTGACACCCAATGCCATATAGGCTTCCGACAGTCGCATTAAAGCTTCCGGTGCTTGAGAAGTGCGCTGATAATCAGTCACAACCACCTTGAATCTGTTGATTGCCGCCACATAGGCTTTTTTATCCATGTAGTAACGACCGATCTTCATCTCTTTTCCCGCCAGATGGTCGCGGGCAAGAATAGCTTTTTGTTCAGCATCTTTGGCATAATCGCTGTAAGGATACCGGCGTATCAGTTCTTCCAGAGCGACCAACGCCTTTTTTGTTAATGCCTGATCGCGCCCTACATCAGAAATCTGTTCATAATAGCTCAACGCAATCAGGTAATAGGCGTAAGGTGCATCTTCATGACCGGGATAAAGTGTTAAAAACCGTTTTGATGCGTTAATCGCATCATCAAAAGCATTGCGTTCATAATGAGCATAAGCAGACATCAACATGGAACGTCTGGCCCAGGTTGAATACGGATACTGCCGCTCAACTTCCTCAAACTGGGTTGCCGCTTCTTTTGCGGCACCTTCATTAACTGTTGCCAGTGCGCGGGCGTATAGTTTCTCAGCCGATGCTTCGCTCACCTTCACTTCCGGCTCTGCTGGGCTAAATGGATTAATATCTGAAATGGTGCTACACGCACCCAAAGTCAGCAACGAGGCCGATACCAGGAGTGTTTTCAAAGCCTTAAAAGGATTTTTTAACATTGTAAATTTCAAGTCAGCCTCGATTTCATACCAAAAAGCAATTATGTATCACAAAAACCGAACTGATAAAAACCAAGAATTACAAATTCGAAATCCGCGCCGATTTAGGCGATGAATTATGACATTTCTATGATTTCCCAGGCTGAATCGTCCTGGAGCAATGCGCTTAACGCGGTAAAGTTGGCTTGATGCCCGCCGCGATAAGAATAATACATACCCAAAATCGGTGCTCCGGCTATGGCCAGATCACCAATAGCATCAAGTGCCTTGTGACGAACAAACTCATCAGGAAATCGCAATCCTTCTACATTCAGGATTTCCTTGCCGCTGATAACAACAGTGTTTTCCAAAGAAGCTCCCAGGGCAAAACCCTGCGCGCGCAAAACTTCTGCATGTTCCATAAACCCGAATGTTCGCGCGGGCGAAAGCTCACGTTTAAAGGCCTCTGCACTCCACTCAAAATCGAA
>CAZVAZ010000442.1:0-2229 GCA_964625235.1 uncultured Hyphomicrobiales bacterium | reverse complement strand
TGCCGCGGTCCTCAAAAGCTGTGTCAATTGTTGCCTGAAGATCTGCGTGGCTCATAGGTTTCTCCTGAATTGAGGGTGTTGTGTGATTGCCGTCAACCTACCCATACATAATGGCATGTCAACTCCTGACCGGCATATGCTGCAAAATCAATTCAAGAAAATCGCTCAAATGTTCGGTGACGTGATGAACATGTTCAGCATCGCTATCCACACCATTGTACATATCGGTTTTTTCATCCCTGAGCTGTGGCGGTGAACAAACCAGTATTGTTTTCATACCCAGATCATGAGGGACTTGAAGATTTATCGCCAGATCTTCAAACATTGCCGCCTCGTGCGGGTCTATTCCCGCCCGTTCCATGAATTTTTCATAGGTTGACCTTGCCGGTTTGGGGATGAAATCGGCTGCAACAATGTCAAAAATATCATCAAAATGGTGCAGTATTCCCAGTTTTCCGGCAACATTTTCAGCATGTTTAACCGAACCGTTGGTGAGGATAAGCTTGCGGCCGGGAAGCTGTGCAAGGGCATCATTTAATGCTGCATCACTGGAAATTGGCGAGAGGTCAATGTTGTGAACGTAATTGAGATAAAGCTGCGGGTCGAGATTATGGCATGTCATCAACCCATTCATGGTGGTGCCATATTCGCGGTAATATTTCTTCTGGATTTTGCGCGCTTCCATCCTGTCAATACCAAGAAACTCAGCGACGAAAGATCCCATGCGGTAGTCAACCTGCGCAAACAGATTTGAGTGCGCGGGATAAAGCGTGTTGTCGAGGTCGAATATCCAGACTGATTTATCCGCAAAATCGGCTGAAATTCTGGCCACCTGATCAACAGATGTTTCTGATGTTTCGGTCATGGCAGGCAAGGTGCACCATTGATCGCCTGTCAATCAAGTAGGAAATACTCCGGTAACCCCCAATTAACACGCTTGGTGTACACTTGGCCTACCACAGAAATTGGCAGCAGTATGAGTGATACCCCTTCAGTGCAGAGTGTTTTAACCCCCCATTCAGGTGATCAGACAGCCGTCGACATTGATGGTGCAGCACTGGTCGATGCCATCCCCTGTCCAGCCGTGATGGTATGGCCTGATGGTCAAATAATCTCTGCAAACCGGCATGCCTCGGTTCTCGTGCACGAAAATAGCGATGGCAGTACTCGGCTGACGTCTGATTTGTTGACAAGAGTTGCAGCAATTACCCGCAGCAAAATTTCCGAAAACTGGATCATAAGGGTTAAAAAACGCAGTCGCACAGGGCTCACCACCATAAACCATTCCCTGACCGGCATACATCTTGCTCTGGCCGGGCGAAAACCCTCCGCTGTGCTCATCTATGGCGCTGACAGCGCTCTTGAGCAAAACCTGCGCCAGGCTTTAATTGAAAGCCGTACTTTCTTTCAGGACCTTGCAAATTGCTCGAGTGATTTCACCTGGGCAACAGATACAAACGGCACTTTTACATTTATCAATCAAAGGGGAGTGGCTGGATATTCCAGCGATGGCGTCCATGGCAAACCGGCGACAGACCTGCTGGCATCACCGACGACACTCGCCCAGGCAAAAGCCGTTTTTCAGACAAAAACCCGGGTTAGTGAAAATGAGATTTGGCTGAAAGGGGCCAATGGCGACAATTTCTGTTTCATAATTTCCGCCGTGCCGGTGAATGATGCGCAAGCTAAGTGGATTGGAGCGCGAGGTGTTGGTCGCGACGTCACCGAATTGCGCGCGCGCGAAGCCGAATTACAGCGCGCTCAACGTTCGGAAAAACTGATTAATACAGTGCTCGGCATAATCCGCAATGAGGTTGAGCCGTCCAAAATGCTGGCAGCAGCAGCGGCTGCCGTAATAAGTGCCATTGGCATGACTTCGTGTTGGGTTTTTCAACGCAAATACGGTGACAAATTCTCCTGCCAGACAGCAAAAATCCTGAATATTGTTCCCCGCGCCTCAATGGGGCTGAAGAATGCCCCGACCTCAGCTCAATTGCGTGCCATAATTACCAAAAACCTCACAAAACCTGAAGCCGACATCGGCGAATTCACCAACAACGGCTGGTCTTTTCTGGTTGCCCGGACAAACTATGGCGGCCAACTCAACGGGACACTTTGTTTCGTGCGTCAAATCGCAGGCGGAAATGAAAATAACCCCGGAAAATCGAACTGGGATGCCTATGAACGGACAATGATCAGCAGGGTTGCCGACCAGTTGTCTGTGGCCAT
>CAZVAZ010000441.1:0-2233 GCA_964625235.1 uncultured Hyphomicrobiales bacterium | reverse complement strand
AGCGGCGGGTAATCCTGTGCGCTCACATTATCATAGGGAGAGTAAGCTGCAATTTGGGCATAAGCCTTTTCGTCCGTTATCGGATTGCCCCATTCAGGCCATTCCGGTGGTGTCAAAGGCAATGTGTCATCGAGTATAGTGTTAAGCGCATCCACAAACGGAACTTCAGCAATTACAGCACCATATTGCTGTGGCGCCATATTGGCCACGGCACCGACCAGCAAACCTCCGGCACTGCCGCCTTGCGCCACAATTCGGCCAGCACTTGTATATTGCTCCTGAATGAGATGGCTGCCAGCGGCTATAAAATCCTTGAATGTGTTGATCTTGTGCTCGCGCCGCCCCAGCCGGTACCAGCGAAAGCCCTTGTCCTTGCCGCCGCGCACATGGGCGATGGCAAAGATAAAGCCGCGATCAACCAGGCTCAATCGGGCGGTTGAAAATCCCGACGGCATTGCATGGCCATAAGCACCATAGCCATAGAGCAACAAGGGCGCGGTACCATCAAGTGTCGTGGTTTTGCGATACAGCAAAGTTACAGGGATGCTTTCGCCATCATCAGCTTGTGCATAGATGCGTCTGGTAACGTAATCTTCAGGCTCATGACCGCTGGGAACTTCCTGGGTTTTGCGCAAATTCCGCGTGCGGCTGATAACATCATAATCAAAAACCTGCGCCGGTGTGGTCATTGAACTGTAGGTGAAACGTAATTTTGATGTTTCATATTCAAAGCCCGCACCAAGACCAAGGGAATAGGCTTCTTCATCGAAGTCGATGGCATGTTCTTCGCCGTCCCGGGTGATAACTATTTTTGGCAGACCGTCCTCACGCTCCAGGCGAACAAAGTGATCCTTGAAACACGCCAGCGACAGAATTAAACGCCCCGCTTTATGCGGCACCAATTCGCGCCAGTTGCTTATTGCCGGGTCTGACACGGGCGCTGTCATGATTTTGAAATCTTCGGCCTTATCCCCATTGGTCAGGATTAAAAACCTGTCGCCCTGATCATCAATGTCATATTCCAGACCGGCAACACGTGCCGCCACCAGTTTCGGCTCGCTGTCGGGGTGGCTCGCATCAATCAGATGGATTTCGCTGGTTTCATGATCATGGGCCGAGATCATTATAAAACGACCGCTCTGGGTCTTGCCAACACCAACAAAAAAACCGGGGTCATTTTCTTCGTAAACCAGCACATCAGATGTTGCAGGTGTACCAATAACATGGCGGAAAACCCGTGATGGGCGATGGTTTTCATCAACGCGGGTGTAGAACACCGTTTTATTATCCCGCGCCCAGGTGATGCCACCGGTAGTGTCCTCTATTGTCTCGTCAAGCAGGTCCCCGGTATCTGTGTTGCTGAAGTAAATTGTGTAAAATTCAGCTCCCTTGATGTCGGTGGAGTAGGCAAGGAGCTGGTGATCAGGAGAATGCGCGATGCCGCCGAGTTGAAAAAAACTTTTGTCTTTGGCAAGGACATCGCCGTCAATCAGCACTCTTTCTTCACCGCCATCGCGTAAACTGCGGCAATAACGCGGATGTTGCCCGCCTTCAACGTAAGCGACGTAATAGGCATAGGGTCCATCAGGAGAAGGTACACTTGAATCATCCTGTTTGATGCGGCCCTTCATTTCTTCAAACAGCGTCTCCTGCAATTTGGATGTATCCGCCATCATATCTTTGCAATAGGCATTTTCCTGGTCGAGATAGGCCTTGATATCGGCTGGCAGAACATCAGGATTGCGCATAACCTCCTGCCAGTTATCAGCCCGCAGCCAGGCGTAATCATCTTCACGCGTAAACCCGTGATTTATCGACTTGGAGGGAATTCTGGCAGCTTGTGGTGTTACAGACACTCAATCAATCCTTTGTAAATTTCATGGCATTGCCGTTCATGCAATATCTTAAACCCGTCGGCTCAGGCCCGTCGGGGAAAACATGGCCCAGATGAGCATCGCAAGCTGCACACCTGATTTCAGTGCGGCGGCTGAAAAAACCATTGTCTTCGTGTTCCTCAACCGCACCAGCTTCAACAGGTGCATAAAAGCTGGGCCAGCCGGTGCCTGAATCAAACTTGGATTCCGACCTGAACAAAGAGCTGTCGCAGCCAATGCAAAAGTAAGTTCCAGCGGCTTTTTCATCCCAGTTGGCTCCGGTAAAGGCGCGCTCCGTACCGGCGCGACGGGTGACATCATATTGTTCCGGCGTCAGTTGCTGACGCCATTCCTCATCG
>CAZVAZ010000440.1:0-2235 GCA_964625235.1 uncultured Hyphomicrobiales bacterium | reverse complement strand
AAATGTGGTCAATACCACTATCAAGCTTGTACAGAACCCAGGCAGCGGCCTGGGTTTGTGACAGTAAATCAGCCGTATGCCGGATCAAATCATCATAATCGAGCAATGCACGGTCATTTTTTGCTACCTCATAATTCTCCAATATCTTATCGGCAAGGTTTAAAAGACTGCCGGTGAAATCAGCGATGCGAACGGAGGCGAGCTTTTCGACAAGCTTACCTATGCGCTCTGCTTCTTCTTCAAGATGCCGGGCAATATCGGAGTTTTCGTCGCTAATTTTTTTCGTCGCCAGTTTTTTGCGGCGATCTCCAGCCTTGGTGAAAAACAAGGACTTATACAGATTTAATCTGTCTTCAGGACTATCGCTTCGCGCCATTGCGATTAAAGTGTCAGACTTTTCAATATCGGTCTTTGTGCCAGCGCTGTAAAACTCAATCAGCGCCGGAATGACTTCAGGCAAGGTGCCGCCGATGGCCTTTTCCATCAGGGTGTCTTTTGTCTCTTCTGGTTTGAGTTTAAAGACGTTACGCAGCCTGATTATCATTTCGTCCAAACCACCGTGGGTGCGGTGAAATGCCCGCAACAGGGTTCTTCGTTTAAGCACCTGGGCAATCAGGCCGTCAAAACCGGCGGCACTAAGAGCGCTGGAAACTACTTTCAGGTCCTTAATTGCGGCCTCGTCAGGGTTTTCAAAAACCCGGTCGCGGGCTTCATTGAGAAGTTCGCTGCCGGTGCGATCATCGAGAATTTCAAACTCCGGTGCCACATTGGCCTCGAGTGCGAAGCGGTGGAGGATGCGTTCGCAAAAAGCATGAATGGTCTGAATTTTTAACCCGCCAGGGGTTTCGAGCGCATGGGCAAAAAGCCGCCGGGCCCGAAGCAATTGATCTGGCGAAGGTGCTGTGCCGGTAATGCCGGCAATGTCACCTGCCAGTTCATCATGGCCCAGCATGGCCCAGCCAGCCAGCCGCTGGTTTAGTCGATTGGCCATCTCGGCCGCCGCAGCCTTGGTGAAAGTGAGGGCGAGGATCTTTCCCGGGTTGGCACCGTCGAGCATCAATCGGATGATGCGGTTGACCAACACATGGGTTTTACCCGAACCGGCATTGGCGGATACCCAGGCTGATTTTTTTGGATCAGAGGCAAGGCGCTGGCTCAAGCTGGTTTTGTCACCAAGATCTGCCATCACTCCGCGTCCTCAGTGCCAAAGCGCTGCCATTCTTTTGTTCGCGCCAGATGATCGTAAGCACCTGTGAAACGTTCGAATTGCGGCGTGGTGCGTGACAGGTAGGGCGTGTCTTTGAGAGCGAATTCTGCAATCCGGCGGCGCAGACCGGCCAGAGCATTTTCTGCCGCTTCATCCGGGGTGATGATTTCTGAACCAATTTTTTCAATAGAGCGCTGTTCGCCGGCAGGATCACCGCCCGAAAGTTTGATATAGACAATTTTTGCTACTGTTTTCGCGGCCACACCTTTAAAACCGCCCGCAGTCAATATAACCGCTTCAAGTGGCAACTGCGGGCTTAGCCCGGTGAAAACCTGCGGGGCGGTGGGTACGGCACCGGTTTTATAATCATAGATGATGGCGGCGCCTGAGCGCAGCAGGTCAATTCTGTCGGCGCGGGCGCGCAGGGTGAAGGGTTTGCCATCGTGATCAAACTCATATTCACCGGTGACTTCGGTGAAATGCTTTTCAACATTTTGCTGGCGTTCTGTTTCGGATTTCACGAACCAGTGGGCGATGCGTTCAAAACGCGGCCACCATAAGGTTGCAACGCTCGGCCAGATACTGGATTTTTCAAAACCTGCCCGTCCTATTTCCAGCAATTGTTTATAGGCATTATCGCTATGGAGGGAGATATTTTTTTCGATGAATGTCTGCATCGAATCGTGGATGATGATGCCGCGCTGGGCGGCATCGGCGGAGGCTTCCAGTTCATCGAGTTCATGCAGGTTTAAAATCCGGCGGGCATATATGGCGTAAGGATCGCGTATCCAGGTTTCGATGTCGCTGACACTCATGGAGCGCGGGCGCGCATCTATTGGCGGACAGGGTCGCGGCGCTTTTATGGGTACTGCCGGGGAATTGTCATCATCAAGGCCTTGCGCCCAATTGAGCCAGGGTTCGCTGGTTTCAAAACAATTCTCCAGACCCAGGCCTGAGGCAATTGCTTCGAGCCTTGACAGCCAGCGGCTGGGAACGGTGGGCGAGCCATTGAGTTTTTGCGATCGGGT
>CAZVAZ010000439.1:0-2248 GCA_964625235.1 uncultured Hyphomicrobiales bacterium | reverse complement strand
CGGAAGTTGAACCCTCTTTAGTTTTGCCATGGCTGGTGGGAATTTCTGAGGAAACGAGTTCATCACCAAATGATACGGCGTCCTGGCGTGTTAACACCGGTATATCGAGCCAGCCGTCGAGACTAATCTCGCCATTGGCGTGTATTAACGGCTTTAGTCTTTCTTTATAGGCGGGAACGGTTGCAATCGAGTGTTTGACGAGTTCAAGCAGCAGGTTTTTTTGGCTGGCTACCTGCTGGGCAGGCGTTGCCCGTTCGGTGCGCTCAAGCTGCTGTACCATTGCCCGCATCCAGTCATCTGGAAGTTGGGGGACTTCATCAAATTCGTAGTCTTTCATTTCTTCCCCCTGCAAAAACCGGCGTTTTAACCTAATCCCATCTGAACATAAAACAAGACTTCAGTGCAAATTGAAAGGAACACCATGTGGAATTTACATAATCTGAAAATTATAAGGACAGGGGGGAGAAGGGGCTAAATATCGAGCACAAGAAGTTTTTCGTGTTTGAATTTGATGCGGTCCACCTGGCGCAGGCTGGCTTGAATTGTTGCCAGTAATAGCGATGTGTTGACGGGCGCAATCAGGAAATTGTCGGCACCGGAATTCAGGTCCGACAATATCTGTTGGTTGTTGGTAGCGCAGGAAATGAAAATGAAAGGTATCTCAGCCAGTAGCGGGTATTTTTCACGAACTTCTTTTAAAATCCGGTAGCGGTTATCGGAAGGTTTGCTGATGTTGTATAAGATAAGACCGGGCAGATGTTGGAGGATCATTTCCAGCCCTTCGTCGCCGTCACCGCTCACCAGGACCTCGTAGCCCGCTTCTGTCAGTATTTTGGTGATATTCTCACCATGCTTGGGGTCATCATTGATGCAAATGATGGTTGTCATGTATTGGCCTCTTTTTATAACAATCACGGTCCCCCGGCTAAAAAACTGCGCCCCCCCACGCAGTCGGCGACCTGTATACGTTTTCATTGACAGGCAATTCAAATATAAATTTGATTGAATTGAAGACAGTTTTTGTGATTTGATGCCAAAATACAAATTTCAATCAGAAAAACTCTTTTAAAAATGAAGTGGAAATCTCAAATTTAAAGAATACTACCTATGGTAGAAGAATCGTATGTGCGCAATATTGGCGTTGGGCTTGTCCTGGAGTGCCTTGATAATTCCAACGTTGTAGTAGAGCCGCTTTTGAAGCAGGCAGGGTTACAACTATGCGATGTGTACAAAGAAAATGGCTGGGTGCCGTTCTATGTCCATGCCCGGTTTTTTGACCTGGCGGCAACGGCGCTGAACGATCCCTGTTTTGCGCTTAAACTTGCCCATAGCATTGATCCTCGCGAATTTGGTGCGGTAGTGTATATGGGGACCTGCTCCAAAACCCTGGGAGATGCTTTATTCAATCTGAAACAGTATTTTCGGGTTGTGACCGGGGCCTGGAGCATGGACGTATTGATGCAGGATGAAAATGTTGTCCTTGAGTTCATACCTGACAAAACTGACTTTTTTGATTATCAATCAGCCACAGAATGGTTTGTGGCCAACCTCATCCATTGCTATCAGTTTTTTGTCGCCAGGGACTTGCCGCCACGCGAAGTGCGCTTTGTCGCACAACTGGGAAGTCAAAAAAGCCTGGTTGATTATGAGAAAATTCTGGGATGCAAAGTCAGTTTTGGCCAACGCCATTGCCAGGTTATTATAAGCCGTGAAGACCTCAAAATACCGACCAGGAATTCTGATGACCGGCTTTTGGGAATTCTTAAACTGCATTGCGATCAACTTCTGCGTGAGCATGAGCTGGTGCAATCTGATTTTTCAAGGGATATCCGAAAGAGTATCATTGACCGGTTGCCAGGTGGTGGCGCCAAGGCGAAAAATATTGCCATTGTAATGGGGATGACGGAAAGGACCATGTCGCGGCGATTGGCCGACGAAGACACTAACTTCTTCGAAATTCTCGAAACCTTGCGATACAATCTGGCCATGACGTATATTCAGGATAAGAAACTGTCGTTGAAACAAATTTCTTATTTGCTCGGCTACGGCAACCAGAGTGCATTCAGCGTTGCCTTCAGGCGCTGGAGAGGATGCACGCCAAAACAGGCAAGAGTTGTCCTGGGGTCAGGGTCCGCAAACAAGACAGGCGCTAAATAACGCGTTTAACTTCCTGCAGGAATTCGGTTACTTCGGTGCGCATGGTATTGCCGCTCTGGCTCAGTTCACTAGAAGAATTCTGAACGCTTTC
>CAZVAZ010000438.1:0-2249 GCA_964625235.1 uncultured Hyphomicrobiales bacterium | reverse complement strand
GCTGCGAATAAGGCCGTGCTGCCAGAGCTGCTTCCTGGGCGCGACGCAGTTTTGCGGCGGCGACCATCTGCATCGCTTTGGTAATCTTTTGCGTCGCAGTGACGCTGGCGATACGGTCCTTGAGCTCTTTGAGGTTGGCCATCTATGCCTTATCCTTAACCCGACTCAACCAAACGACTTGGAAAAGCTGTCTGAAATCGACTTGAGCTTTTCATTTGTCGCATCTGAAATGGCTTTTTCCTTGCGGATGGTTTCCAGAAGATCACCGTGTTCATCACGCACAAAGCGCAGGAAGTCCTCTTCAAATCGAGCCACATCCTTGACATCGATTTTATCGAGATACCCGTTTACACCGGTGTAAATAACCACCACTTGCTCTTCCACTTTCAGCGGAGAAAACTGCCCTTGCTTCAACAATTCGGTCAGACGCGCTCCACGGTTAAGCATCTGCTGGGTAGCGGCATCCAAATCGGAACCGAACTGCGCAAAGGCCGCCATTTCACGATATTGCGCCAATTCACCCTTAATTGGTCCGGCCACCTGCTTCATCGCTTTGATCTGAGCGGCTGAACCCACACGCGACACCGACAGGCCGACGTTCACGGCGGGGCGAATGCCCTGATAGAACAAGTCGGTTTCAAGGAATATCTGACCATCGGTAATCGAAATCACGTTGGTTGGAATGTAGGCTGAGACATCGTTGGCCTGGGTTTCAATCACCGGCAGCGCCGTCATTGAGCCTGAACCATGATCTTCATTGAGCTTGGCTGAGCGCTCGAGCAGACGGCTATGAAGGTAGAAGACGTCACCGGGATAGGCTTCGCGGCCCGGCGGGCGGCGCAGCAACAGGGACATCTGGCGATAAGCCACGGCCTGCTTGGACAGATCATCATAGGAAATCAGCGCATGCATGCCATTGTCGCGGAAATATTCCGCCATGGCACAGCCGGCAAAAGGGGCGATAAACTGCAAGGGAGCAGGTTCGGATGCGGTAGCGGCAACAACGATGGAATACTCCATAGCGCCGTTTTCTTCCAGCACCTTGACAAATTGCGCAACGGTTGAGCGCTTCTGACCAATGGCTACATAGATGCAATAAAGCTTTTCGCTCTCATTGTCGCTTTCATTGACTGATTTTTGATTGAGGATAGTATCGAGCACAATGGCGGTTTTACCCGTCTGGCGGTCACCAATGATCAATTCGCGCTGGCCACGGCCAACAGGAATTAGCGCATCAATCGCTTTCAATCCCGTCTGCATGGGCTCATGCACGGATTTACGCGGCAGGATACCCGGAGCCTTAACATCAACAACACTGCGCTGTTTGGTTTTAATCGGACCCTTGCCGTCAATCGGGTTACCGAGCGGGTCAACCACACGGCCGAGCAATTCCTTGCCCACCGGCACGTCGACAATGGCACCGGTACGCTTGACCGTATCGCCTTCTTTAATGTCCCTGTCGGAGCCGAAAATAACCACGCCGACATTGTCGACTTCAAGGTTAAGCGCCATGCCGCGAATACCGCCGGGAAATTCGACCATTTCACCGGCCTGAACATTGTCGAGCCCGTGAATACGCGCAATACCGTCACCTACCGACAGCACCTGGCCAATTTCGGAGACTTTAGCCTCTTTGCCAAAACCTTTGATCTGCTCTTTTAGAATTGCGGAGATTTCCGCAGCTTTAATATCCATCAGCCAACCTCTTTCATGGCGATTTTCAAGCCGTCAAGCTTGGTTTTAAGTGAATTATCAACCATCCTGCTGCCGACCTTTACAATCAGGCCACCAAGCAAGGATGCATCTACATGGGGCACGAGTTTAACGTCGCGACCCACGACAGCTTTTAATTCGGATTTCACAGCGTTCATCTGCTTTGTCGACAACTTGGAAGCTGATGTGACTTCAGCGGTAATCTCTCCGCGATGCTGCGCCAATAACATGGAAAAAGCCTTGATCATATCGGACAGGGCAAAAAGCCTGCGGTTGGCTGTAATCAGGCTGACAAAATTCTGCGTCAGTTTGGAGATTTTGACTTTTTTGAAAACAGCACTCAAGGCGCGCATTTGTTCGTCGGTGGAAAACACCGGACTTTTGACCAGACGATCCAGGTCACTGCTGTTTTCCAGCATTTCCTCAATTTTCCCAAGGTCTTTTGAAATACCGTCGAGGGTTTTGTCTTCCAGCGCCAACTCAAACAGGGCCGTTGCATAACGTCCGGGCATTCCTGCCAGTATCGGGTCTTGTCC
>CAZVAZ010000437.1:0-2257 GCA_964625235.1 uncultured Hyphomicrobiales bacterium | reverse complement strand
TGCTTTTCAGGTGCAAACTTATGGAAGACTTGATAGGTTGCGCACAAATTCCACCTGTTCCCTGATGCGGCTCAGGCATTCAAGAGGTCACATCCACCATGAAGATTAACGGTAATGAAATTCGCCCCGGCAATATAATTCAGCACAAAGGCGGGCTGTGGGTGGCGGTAAAAACCCAGCACGTCAAACCCGGCAAGGGTGGCGCCTTTGCCCAGGTTGAACTGAAAAACATTATTGAAGGCACTAAACTCAATGAGCGTTTTCGTTCATCCGAAACTGTCGAGCGCGTCCGCCTTGATCAAAAATCCTTCCAGTTCCTGTTTGCCGATGGTGAGATGCTAACGTTCATGGACCTTGAGAATTACGAACAGATAGAACTCTCAAATGAGTTTGTCGGCGAACGAGCAGCCTTCCTGCAGGATGGCATGCAGGTTGATCTTGAGCTTTACGAAGAACGCCCCATTTCCATTTCCCTGCCCGAACATGTGACCCTGGAAATCACCGAAACCGAGCCCACCGTCAAAGGGCAGACCGCCACGTCATCCTATAAGCCTGCCATTTTGGAAAACGGCGTCAGGGTCATGGTGCCGCCGTTTGTTTCTCTGGGCGAAAAGATCATCGTTGATACCAACGACATCACCTACGTTCGCCGGGCGCAATAATGGCCAGATCAGCACTTCTCAACGTCATGGTTCAGGCCGCACATAAGGCTTCGCGCGGATTAATGCGCGATTTAGGCGAGGTTGAAAATCTCCAGGTTTCCCTGAAAGGCCCGGGAGATTTTGTCTCGGCTGCCGACCGGCGGGCTGAAAAAGTTATCTATGAAGAGCTTGAGCGCGCCCGGCCCGGCTATTCTTTTTTGATGGAAGAAGGCGGCGCCATCGAAGGCACCGACAAAACCCACAAGTGGATTATTGATCCGCTTGACGGCACTACGAATTTTCTCCACGGCATCCCGCTGTTTTCGATTTCGATCGCCCTGGAACGCGAAGGAGTTCTGGTTGCCGGTGTGATTTACTGCCCGGCTCTGGACGAATTGTTTGTAGCTGAACGTGGCCAGGGCGCATTTTTCAACGACCGCCTTCGCCTGCGCGTTGCCAACCGTAAATCACTGGACCTCTCCGTGGTCTGCTGTGGCGTTCCGCACCAGGGCAGGGGAGACCTGGACCTGTTCAGAGAAGAACTCGCCAAGCTGCAACCCCTTGTCGCCGGCATCCGGCGCACCGGCTCAGCCGCCCTTGATCTCGCCTGGCTCGCAGCCGGCCGGTTTGACATATTCTGGGAGCGCGATCTCAGCCCCTGGGATATCGCAGCAGGTGCCCTTATTGTGCGCGAAGCAGGCGGCACAATCACCGATATCACCGACAGGCCGACAATGATGGAAACCGGAAATGTTCTTGCCGCAAATTCCACATTACACACTCAGATGGTGAAGTTGCTCAAACGATAGAGCATGATCTTGAAGACAGCACTTCTCTATAAGAAATGAATCGGCTAGGATACTTTTTCACTAACTCGAAAAGCATCTGTGGATTTATGTCATTACACGCTGAACAATATCAACTGGAATCGCCGCGAACCTACGTGGTGAGGATGGTGGTTTTTTTGATCATTGTGAGCTTTTTGGCCGCCATCCTGTACCCGCAACTGGGGGGAGCTTTCGCAGCCAACCCTGGCTTGAACGGGCTGATTGTTGGTATTTTAATACTCGGTATTGGCTATGCTTTTCGCCAGGTAATCATTCTGTTTCCCGAAGTTGAATGGGTCAATACGTTCAGGTTCGGCGATCCCGGCCTCAAACTTGCCAGCCCGCCGGTTTTGCTGGCACCGATGGCAACCATGCTGGGCGAACAAAGAGGCGGCATGCTGCTGACCTCATTGTCCATGCGCTCTTTACTTGATTCCATTGGCACCCGGCTTGATGAAGCCCGCGACATCTCGCGTTATCTGATTGGACTGCTTATTTTCTTAGGCCTGCTTGGAACTTTCTGGGGCTTGCTGGATACGATAAATTCCGTCGCCCAGACCATCCGCACCCTGGATGTCGGACGCAACGACAGTGGTGTGATTTTCGAAGAACTCCGTGCCGGCCTCGAAGCACCTTTGCAAGGCATGGGCACAGCTTTTTCATCATCCCTGTTCGGGCTTGCCGGATCCCTGGTTTTGGGGTTTCTGGATTTACAGACATCACAGGCACAAAATCGTTTTTACACCAACCTCGAAGACTGGCTGTCAACTGTTACAAACATATCAACTG
>CAZVAZ010000436.1:0-2274 GCA_964625235.1 uncultured Hyphomicrobiales bacterium | reverse complement strand
TTCGCGCGGGCGAAAGCTCACGTTTAAAGGCCTCTGCACTCCACTCAAAATCGAATTGTTGTTTACCTATCATTTCATTGGCAAATTCTATCTCGATATCCAGTTTAAAACCTTCGTAGGGCACAAAGCCACATCGCGCCAGACCATTGGTGATTTCGATAGGCTTGAGAATTCGAATTACACGGCGCTTACTATCCTGTGAAACCACGCCCGCCTTCTCTATAGCCTCGACAAATTCCATTGCGCTGCCATCAAGAATAGGAACTTCCGGGCCATTAATCTCAATTCGGGCATTGTCAACGCCACATCCACGAAGTGCTGCAAGCAAATGCTCAACCGTTGAAACCGTTGCGGTATCATTGGTACCGATTACCGTGCACAATTGTGCGGAGCGGACAGAAGAAGGGGCAACTGAAATTACTGTGTCACTATCTTCAATGTCAGTACGGTAAAAAACAATTCCACACCCCGCCGGCGCAGGTTCAATATGCAGATTTACATCTTGTCCATTGTGAACACCAATACCCGACAATCGAATGCTATCACCAAGCGTTACCTGACTACACATATAACAATCCGCGAAGGTTGCATGGCCCGACAATGGCGCAATATTCATAAAACACTCTGCCCACCTGCGGCAACTGTAAGATACGGCTACAATTTCGCCTTTGTAAAGACACTTTAGATTGACTAGAGGCCGAGGTCAAACGTACATTTACCGGATAAAAACAACTATGGCCAGTGACATTTCATCACTGGCCATTATTCATTTATACAGTAATTGGCTCTAGTTGGCCTGACGCCTCAGGAAGGCGGGGATTTCAAGCTGATCTGCATCGAAATCCGCCTCACCTGGATGTTCCGAAACGGGTTGCACGGTAGCAACACCCGGTTGTCTCGGCGGAGGATTCTGTGTGGAAGTTTTTTGAAATGATTGATTGCTGGCAGAAGCCGGGCTGACGAAGGCGGGATCGCTTTTGGCTCGAGGATACCTGGGCTCAGGAGTTTTTTTACCCAAACCGGCATTTACAAGTTTTTCAAAAAGCGATGGACGCTTACCGACTTGCGGTGCATCCTGAGATGACGCATCAGCTCCTTTTTCCCGGTATTCTTTCACAGCCAACGGGGGAAATTCCTCAATACTTGGCATCCGCGGGCTGGCCATTGCCATTTTCATCTCTGCCGATGTTGCTTCGAGGACCGGCATTTCATGTTGAGAAGCTTGTTCACTTCCCACCACATGCTCAGCCGCCGACGTTGGCTTTTCTTCCAATCTCGGAGCATTTTCGCCATTTCCAGTCATCACAGGCGTTGTATTGACGTGATTTTGCGGTATTTTTGCTGACGGCAATTCGAATGAACCGTCCGCTTCATCTTCAAACTGTTCGGCGTGTGAGGCTGGAATACCTACAGGGAGAACCTTTGAGTTGATTTCAGAAGCAATGGCATTTTGAAATTTCGCATGGCTGCCGATTTCTTCAAACGCCTGTCGATCAATTCCTGTGGCCACCACCGAAACCCTGATAAACCCGTCAAGGCTACCGTCGAATGTTGCGCCAAGTATAATATTCGCCTCTGGATCAACTTCCTCGCGAATACGCGTGGCAGCTTCATCCACCTCATACAGCGTCAAATCATCACCACCGGTAATACTGATCAGCAAACCGCGCGCACCGCGCATGGAGACATCATCAAGCAACGGGTTGGAAATGGCAGCTTCAGCGGCTTCAATCGCACGTTTTTCGCCCGATGCCTGGCCCGTCCCCATCATCGCTTTGCCCATTTCATTCATGACCGAGCGTACGTCAGCAAAATCCAGATTAATCAGGCCTTCCTTGACCATTAAGTCAGTAATACCGGCCACACCGGAATGCAGCACTTCGTCAGCCATGGAGAAGGCATCGGCAAAGGTGGTTTTTTCGTTGGCAACACGAAACAGGTTTTGATTGGGAATAACAATGAGCGTATCTACATGCTTGGTAAGTTCTTCAATACCGCGCTCGGCCGTTACCATGCGTCCCTGACCTTCAAACTGAAACGGTTTGGTCACAACGCCTACGGTCAAAATACCCAGTTCACGCGCAGCACGCGCAATTACCGGCGCAGCACCGGTGCCGGTTCCACCGCCCATACCGCCGGTTATAAAGGCCATATGAACACCGCTGAGGTGATCTAAAATTTCCGCCATAGCCTCTTCCGCCGCGGCAGCACCGATTTCCGGCTTTGAGCCGGCACCAAGCCCCTCCGTCAGGGCCGCGCCAATCTGGATACAGC
>CAZVAZ010000435.1:0-2275 GCA_964625235.1 uncultured Hyphomicrobiales bacterium | reverse complement strand
CAGGATGGGAATATTTGATTTTGCCGCGCGTTCGCCAAGACGCATCACATTGATCATGCCGGGGCTGTGGGCAATCATATCTTCGAAGGTGAAAATACCCCCGGCTTTATTTTTGATGCGGGTAATTTCACCGACAAGAGCATTGGCTTTGAGAGCATTTTTGATGGAGACCTGCAGGCGCTCGGGGCTTACCGGTTTGACGACAAAATCATCGGCACCAGCGCGCATGGCGCTCACCACTGTTTCAATCCCACCGTGGGCGGTCTGTACGATGATGGGCAGATTGCCAAACTCGGGTTTGATTCGCTCCAGAACGCCCATGCCATCAAGATCAGGCATGACCAGATCGAGGATCATCAATGATACCTGAGGCCCGCGTTCGCCGGTCAGTATATCAACCGCTATTTCGCCACTTTCTGCACTCAACGTGGCGTAGCCGGATTTCCTGATGATTTCTTCCAGTATTCTGCGTTGTACGGGATCATCGTCCACGATCAGGACTGTTTGAGACATATACGCAACTCTTCTTTTACTCTTTTACAACACACAGGAAGCCGGTATTATCCCAACTCTTTTCTGCGCCCTCAAAAACCCAAAATCGGCAGGATTATTGCTTTGATTTGCCTCATTGTGACGCAAAACGTTTAAGACGACCTTAAAGCTGAAATGTGTTAGAAACGCTTGAGTAAATTACTTGAAGTTATGAAAACGGAGTTCGAATGTGAGTAAAACCGGTTGCTTTTTCTCCCCAGTGTTTGAGACCGCAGTAGAAAAATCCGCAGACAAAGATGGCGATGTTCTTGGTAAACTGCCGCAATGGAACCTTGATGATCTTTATCCCGGTATGACTTGCGAAGCGCTGGGCCGGGATTTTGATCAATGTGATGAAGACGCGCAGAATTTTCAAAAGACCTATAAAGGCAAACTTGAGGAACTGATAAAGTCTCCTGATGGCGGCGAAAAAATTGCCGGTGCCATCAAGGCTTTTGAAGCTTTGCAGGAAGGGCTTGGCCGGATTATTTCCTATGCCGGGTTGTTGCATGCGGGCGATACGGTCGATCCTGAAATCTCAAAGTTTTATAGCGATGTTCGAGATCGCATGACGCAGATCAGCACCAACCTGCTGTTTTTCCCGCTGGAATTAAACCGCATTGATGATGCTGATTTTGAACGTGCGCTGGAACACCGCGACCTCAAATATTATGAACCGTGGCTGATTGAGTTGCGCAAGCAGCGGCCGTTTCAGCTTGACGATGAAATCGAGCGTTTGTTTCATGAAAAAAATGTTACCGGCCGCGCATCGTGGAGCCGCCTGTTTAACGAGACAATCAACGACCTGCGTTTCGATGTGGACGGTGAAGAAGAGCCTCTGCCAATAGAGCGGACACTCAATATTCTGCTGGAAAGCGATGGCATTCGCCGCAAGAAAGCCTCAGACGCACTGGCGGCAACATTCGAGAAAAACACACGCATTTTCGCTCTCATCACCAACACGCTGG
This sequence comes from uncultured Hyphomicrobiales bacterium, assembly GCA_964625235.1. GTDB lineage: Bacteria > Pseudomonadota > Alphaproteobacteria > Rhizobiales > JAJFHR01 > JAJFHR01. The sequence goes on along the minus strand of CAZVAZ010000435.1, from coordinate 776 downwards.
CCAAAGACAACGAGATATCGGATCAGTGGCGCGGGTTTGAGGATGTGGCTGATTCGCGCCATCTGGCCAACAGCGTTGAACGCGAGGTTGTTGATGCTCTGGAAAAGGCTGTCAGAAGCGCTTATCCGCGTATCTCCCATCGTTATTATGCCCTCAAGGCTAAATGGATGGGAACCGAAACATTGATGCACTGGGACCGTAACGCACCCTTGCCCGAACGTGATGACACTAAAGTTTCCTGGGACGAAGCCCGCGATACCATTCTCAATGCCTATGGTGGATTTTCACCACAGATGTCGGATATAGCGGCGCGGTTTTTTGATCACAACTGGATTGATGCGCAAGTCAGGCCGGGGAAATCTCCCGGTGCGTTTTCGCACTCAACGGTGCCAAGCGTGCATCCTTATGTGTTGATGAACTATCAGGGCTCACCGCGCGATGTGATGACCCTGGCGCATGAACTTGGCCACGGGGTGCATCAGGTGCTGGCCGGTAAACAGGGGGCATTGATGGCATCAACGCCGCTTACCCTGGCTGAAACCGCAAGTGTCTTTGGTGAAATGCTGACCTTTCGCTCAATGCTGGCCGAGACCAAAGATCCGGCGGCGCGCAAAGCCCTGCTGGCGCAAAAAGTCGAAGACATGATCAACACCGTGGTGCGCCAGATTGCGTTTTATTCGTTTGAGCGCAAGGTGCACACCGAACGCCGTAGCAGTGGTGAGGTGACGGTTGAACGGCTGGGCGAAATCTGGATGGAAATTCAAAAAGAAAGCCTG
>CAZVAZ010000434.1:0-2278 GCA_964625235.1 uncultured Hyphomicrobiales bacterium | reverse complement strand
CCAAAATACCGCTATGGCGAAATCGAAGACAAAAACCTGGTTGGTGTTGTCACCGGACTGGCGTGGACAGAAGTCGGCGGCGAGTTGCTGACCATTGAAGCTGTGATGATGCCGGGTAAAGGCAAAATGACGGTGACCGGCAACTTGCGCGATGTGATGAAGGAATCAATCTCTGCCGCTAATTCCTACGTTAAATCGCGCGCAATCGATTTTGGCATCGAGCCACCGTTGTTTGACCGCCGCGACATTCATGTGCATGTGCCCGAAGGGGCAACACCCAAAGATGGCCCCTCCGCCGGTGTTGGCATGGCGACGGCTATTGTATCGGTGATGACCGGGATACCGGTGCGCAATGATATTGCCATGACTGGTGAAATTACCTTGCGCGGGCGGGTCTTGCCCATTGGCGGGTTGAAGGAAAAACTGCTTGCGGCCATGCGCGGGGGAATCAAAACCGTGCTGATTCCCGAAGAAAACGTCAAAGATCTGGTGGATATCCCCGATAATCTCAAAAGTGGACTGGAAATTATTCCTGCCGCATTTGTTGATGATGTGCTCAAACATGCTCTTGTGAGAATGCCTGAGGCCATCGAGTGGGATGAAGACAGCTATCTTGCAGAGGAAGCGGCAAATCTAGCCAAGAAAGCTGCTGTGTCGGCTACAACTGCGCACTAATGCATTGATAACAATGTGAAAAATCAAGAGTGGTCAAAATTTGACCACTCTTTTTTGTGAAGCTCCGGTGCATGGCCAGGGTTTTAAATCAGCTGTATGAGTTTCGCTTGCTGTCAAAATGTTTGAGGTTTTCCCGATAAGCCCATGCAGCGTTTTGCCGGTGAGATTTGGCTTCGTTGTGAGTTGTTTGAGTAAAACCCTTGCATTCCCGGGGAAAATGTAATGAGCATGGGACATATTCGTAAGCCTTACGAATCAATAGGATTAACAACCAGGAAAGAGACCTGACGTGAACAAGAATGACCTGATTTCAAAAGTAGCATCGAGTGCGGATATTTCTAAAACCGATGCATCCACCGTAATTGAAGCAACTCTCGATGCAATCTCCGATACTCTAAAAGGCGGTGACGAAGTGCGCCTGGTTGGATTTGGCACATTTTCTGTTGCCCACCGTGCAGCCTCAGTCGGCCGCAACCCGCGCACGGGTGAGAAAATACAGATACCCGCATCCAAAAACCCTAAGTTCAAAGCCGGTAAAGCTCTTAAAGATGCTGTGAACTAAACAGGTTTTGCATGCTTTGTGAGTTTTCTCTGGCTTCAGAATAAATAAATACATCATGGCCCGCATTTTTTCGATGCGGGCCATGTCTTTGGCGTTGCGTTTGCAAGTAGAACATTCTAAAGCAGTGCCAGGATAGTTTACTATCCGCAAAAAGGGCGGTTAGCTCAGTTGGTAGAGCACCTCGTTTACACCGAGGGGGTCGGGAGTTCGAGCCTCTCACCGCCCACCATCCGCCTTCGCTTTGCTACGGCGCGATTGGGCTTGCCCCAATCAAAGCTGGAGCTTAGAGAAGCGGATGTCGCGCCGTAACGTAGTGAAGGCGGACCCTATGTATGTGGTATGTTTACATTTTACCAAGTGTAATCCCATCACAAAAAAAACCCAGTCCGTGGGTTCAGATTGCTTGACTTGATGGCAACACTGAACTAAACCACGGCATCCAGTTCAACGGTATTCCTTTGAACGAATGGGGGTGTAGCTCAGTTGGTTAGAGCGCCGGCCTGTCACGCCGGAGGTCGCGGGTTCGAGTCCCGTCACTCCCGCCACTATTTTCAAAATTTCCAAATCAGAACGTACCCGAATCAATACCGGCTGAGTGTTGTCATCTGGTGGTGAAATTCAGCCGATTTTCTTCACAGTGGTGTAAAACCCGGGAAACTTTCCACTAGTTCCAAAGTTAATTGGATTATCACTTGCGCCCCAAAAGCCGTTACGCTAACACGGGTTATGTCGCCATGATCGTCGTTCAAAACAGGTTCGCGAGGCGGCTGATCGATGCGCCTGAAAGATTTTAGGTGTATTGCAGGTCCATACAGATTACGCTCACATTTCGAAGATTAACAGTGTTGGCGTCATCCAAGCTCGGTTAGTGTTTTTTATGCAAGAAATACTCCTTTCCTATTTACCGGTTGCGATTTTCATCGGCGTTGCTCTGGCCATTGGTCTGGCCTTGATGTTGTCGGCATTTCTGATTGCGATCAGACGGCCTGATCCAGAAAAACTTTCCGCTTATGAATGTGGCTTTGATGCTTTTGATGATGC
>CAZVAZ010000433.1:0-2287 GCA_964625235.1 uncultured Hyphomicrobiales bacterium | reverse complement strand
GCTCAATTGCGGTGCTGACGTATTCATGGCCGATTTTGAAGATGCTTCATCGCCCTTGTGGTCAAATATGATGGATGGTCAGGTCAACCTGTTCGATCTGTGGAATGGCGACATCGGCTTTACTGATCCGGGCAATAACAAGCACTATGACGTCAATGACAACCCGGCGGTGCTGATAATCCGCCCGCGCGGCTGGCATCTGGTTGAAGCGCACATGAGTGTTGATGGTGCGCCCGTATCCGGCTCATTGTTTGATTTCGGCCTTTATTTTTTCCACAATGCCCGCAAAATCATAGACCAGGGACACGGCCCATATTTTTACCTGCCGAAAATTGAAGCCCACGAAGAAGCCCGGCTTTGGAATGATGTTTTTATCCATGCCCAAAATCATCTTGGTCTCAGGCCTAGCACCATCAAGGCAACCGTGTTGATTGAAACCCTGCCGGCAGCCTTCGAGATGGAAGAAATCCTGTTTGAATTAAAAGACCATATGGCCGGGCTCAATATCGGTCGCTGGGATTATATTTTCAGTTTCATAAAAACTCTCAGTAATAATCCTGATTACATCCTGCCAGATCGTGCGCAACTTGTTATGGGGCAGGCCTTTTTGGGGGCCTATGCCAGATTGCTGATAAAAACCTGCCACCGGCGCGGCGCTTATGCCATGGGCGGTATGGCGGCGCAAATTCCCATCAAAGGCGATGAACTGGCTAATGCCGAAGCCTTTGCCAAGGTAAAAGCCGATAAGGAACGTGAAGCCCGCGATGGCAATGATGGCACCTGGGTGGCCCACCCGGGTCTGGTTCCGGTAGCCCGCGAGGTTTTCGACAGATTAATGCCGGATGGCAATCAGCTCGGATGTACCCGTGATGATGTCGAGGTTACACAGGCCGATCTGCTGGAAATTCACAATGGCCAAAAGACAGAAGCCGGTTTGCGCGAGAATATCCGTGTCGGCATCCGGTACATTGAAGCCTGGTTGCAGGGCCGTGGTGCCGTGCCTCTCTATAATCTCATGGAAGATGCCGCCACTGCCGAAATCAGCCGTGCGCAAATATGGCAATGGTTACGCTTCAATGCTGAACTCGGCGATGGCCGCAAGGTAACGCCTGAGCTCTTCAATCAATTGCTTGAAGACGAGATGGAAAAACTGCGCGACAGTCTGGGAGTTGAAAATTTCAATTCAGGGCGGTTTGACGAGGCCATAGAACTGTTTCGCCAGATGTCCATCGCTAAAACCTTTGTCCCGTTTTTAACCCTGCCAGCCTATGAATTGATCATTTAAGGGTAATTTCTGAAAACACACCCTAAAAGTGAATGAATTCTTAGGAATTGCCCCTTATGCTCTAGCCTGCTCAGGGGTGGGACGTGTCCTTCGCACGGGCATTTATTTGTATAGGGGAGGGCGTCAAGTGGCGAACAAGGTTTTTCGTATAGAAAGAGCAATGCCTGCGGGCTTTGACAGTGGCGGCCACGACATCGAGGAAATTCGCCATCGCCAGATAATGGACGCAATCGCCAACCTCCAGGTGGCGGGCCTTGCCAAAGAACCGGTTCAGGAACAAGGCGAAGCTTCAAACGAGGTTCTCGAAAGCATTCGCAGGGAACTGGCACAATCCAACAAGCTTAAAAGTGAGCTGGACGAAATCCGCACCTCAATTGTTAATACCAAACGCGAAATAACCTCCCTGCATCATTCAGGATTTGTCGGAGAAGATCAGGCAACCGCAAGCGATGAGCTTGATGCTGTAGTTAAGGGCACGGAGGATGCAACCGAGAAAATACTGACAGCGGCTGAAATCATCGAATCCAACGCAGCCAATCTCGCCAATGCGCTCAAATCAGGTGCTGACCATGATGTGGCACTGGATATTCAGGAACAGGCAATCGCCGTTTTTGAAGCCTGTAATTTTCAGGATCTCACCGGCCAGCGCATCACCAAGGTCGTCAATACCCTGAAATTTATCGAAGAACGCGTTGATCACATGATGTCCATCTGGGGCGGCGAAGATAGCTTTGCTGGCATCAAGCCGGAAAAACAAACCGGTAAAACCTCGGACGATCATCTGCTCAACGGTCCGGCGATGGAAGATGCGATCGACGTTGCGTCGCAAGATGATATCGACGCTCTCTTCGATTAATGCGTTTCAAGGTCTTGCCGGGTCTGGTGAAAGTGCGCTAGAACCGGCGCCGACAGCAATCGTTTTCGGCTTTTGGCCGCAAGAAGAGAACCATGGCAAAAAAGAACAAGGTATTTCGCCCCAAGGCACGTGTGCCGCGCGGCTTC
>CAZVAZ010000432.1:0-2292 GCA_964625235.1 uncultured Hyphomicrobiales bacterium | reverse complement strand
TTTTACAGCGTTTTGTCAATGATGTGCCCTGGGCCCATCTTGATATTGCCGGTACCGCCATGAATTCTCCCAAAAGTGAAATTAACCGCAGCTGGGCCTCGGGCTATGGCGTGCGCCTGTTGAACCAGCTTGTTGCCGATCATTATGAAAAATGACTGAGGTTCTGTTCTATCACCTTGAGCGCTCACCTCTGGAGCGCGTTTTACCGGAATTGCTGGAAAAATGCCTGGAACGCGGCTGGCGTGTGATCGTCCAGGCGGGGTCACGCGAGCGGGTGGAAGCGCTTGACGCCAGTCTGTGGACGTATAGCGAAGCATCATTTTTGCCGCACGGAACCGATTATCAGGACAATCCACAAGATCAGCCTGTTTTGCTGACTGTAGAGAGCGGCAACCAGAATGATGCGCATGTACGGTTTTTCGTCGATGGTGCCGATACAGATGATGTTTCAGGTTATATACGCGCGATTTATATGTTCAATGGCCGTGAGGAAGAAGCTTTGAACAACGCCAGAAAACAATGGAAAGCTTACAAAGACAGCGACCACGAGCTTACCTACTGGGCGCAAAATGAAGCCGGGAAATGGCAGAAAAAGGGTTAGGTAATGCAACTGAAATATCGTCTGTTAACCGGTGTCGACGACCGGTCTTTCTGTGAAAAAGTTTCCCGGGCTCTCGAGGAAGGCTATGTGCTTTACGGTTCGCCCACCATGACTTTTAACGGTCAAAATGTCATTGTTGCCCAGGCTGTTATTTTGCCTGAATGATGGAGCTTTTTCAGACATATGACGAAGGCGGGCGCGCACTTGAACTTGTCGAAAGGTCAAAGGTGCACCAAACCGGCCTGTGGCACCGATCGTCAATCGTCTATCTGTTTCATCCCGACGGGCGCATGTATGTACAAAAACGTGCGGCCTGCAAGGACCTCTACGAAAACCTGCTCGATCACAGTGTTGGCGAACATCTGATACCCGGAGAAACTCATGTTGAGGCCGCCCATCGCGGTTTGCGCGAAGAACTTGGAATTAGCGCCATCGAGCTGGAAACACTGGGAGGCGAACGTCGCCTGTCTACCGAAATCTCCGAAAAAGGCATCCGGGATAATGAATTTCAGCAGGTTTTCAAAGGTGTCTATGAAGGAGATATGCACCTTGATCCCAAAGAGGTATCTGAAATCCGCCTGTTCTCAACGCAACAACTAATCTCAACAATTGAGCGCGAGCCAGAGGTTTTCACACCATGGTTTGAAAGTGATCTGGTGACATTCGGGTTTTTACCCTAGGAGAGGGGACATCTGGCTTGCTGTTTAATTCTCAAACGTTCCTGCTTGTTTTCCTACCCGTTGTTGTAGCATCTTTCTGGTTGCTGGCCCGCTACCGTAACAGCGGCCATCCGGGCTTTCGTCTGCTGTTATTGCTGGCGTCCTGGGTATTCTATGCCTATTGGGATATCCGGCTGCTGCCTTTGTTGCTGGCGTCAATTACCGTCAATTATGTGTTGATTTCAATTCTGGTAAAATCACCCGGTCCCAAAAGACATTTTCTATTTATCGGCATAGCACTCAATTTAAGCGTTCTGGGGTTTTTTAAATATTTCAATTTCTTCGTCGATAACCTGCCCGCCTCCTTCGGGTTTGACGTGGACAGGTTCAATATTGTCCTGCCGCTGGCCATATCATTTTTCACCTTTCAGCAGATTTCAGCGTTGGTTGATGCCACAAGGGAAAAATTCCATAACCAGAATTTTCTCGATTATGCCCTGTTTGTTTCGTTCTTCCCGCAGCTGATTGCCGGTCCCATCGTCAGGCATGACCAGTTGGCGCCGCAATTGCAAACCATGCCCGACCGGCGCGAAGTTGACACTAAAATCGCCCGCGGACTGCTGCTCCTCACTCTGGGACTGGCCAAAAAAGTCCTCATTGCTGATAATCTCGCCCAGATTGCCAATCCCCTGTTTGATGCCTCTCTTAAAGCCGGGTTGCATATTGTGGATGTCTGGATTGCAACTTTCGCCTTTGGTTTTCAGATTTACTTCGATTTTTCCGGCTATTCGGATATGGCGCTGGGGTTGGCCTTGATGTTTGGCATTGTCCTGCCCGTTAATTTCAAATCACCATATAAATCACAATCGCTCACCGATTTCTGGCGCACCTGGCATATTACACTTTCATCTTTCCTGCGCGATTACCTCTATATTCCCCTTGGCGGCAGCCGCCATGGCCCAACACGCCGGGCACTCGCTGTGGCAACAACCATGCTGCTGGGCGGGTTGTGGCATGGCGCTGGCTGGAACT
>CAZVAZ010000431.1:0-2293 GCA_964625235.1 uncultured Hyphomicrobiales bacterium | reverse complement strand
GGGCTGGAAAGACCGCTGAGGAAGCCCTGACAGCGGCACTGCTGGAGACAAAAGGGTCAGCATAGATGGACTTCGATTTTGACGGAAAACTGCTGTTGGTTGGTGCCGGTAACTTAGGCGGAGCCTTGTTGCGCGGCTGGCTTGCCAGCGGCATGGAACCGGACAGGATTGTAGTTCAGGACCCTGGCCCGCCGGATCATATTACTGAATTGATGAAGGCACACAACGTGAGTTGTGTGGAGATGGCAGGTAACCCGGCCGATGCTGATTTTTCCGTTGTGGTTCTTAGTGTTAAGCCACAGATTATGGATGCGGTCCTGCCTGGCGTTCGGCCATTTGTGCGCCCGTCTACGGTTTTCCTGTCTGTTGCCGCCGGTAAAACCACCGGATATTTTGAAGCCGGACTGGGGGGCGATTTAAGCATTGTGCGCACCATTCCCAACACACCGGCAGCCGTTGGTCGCGGCATTACCGCAGCTTTTGCAAATTCCAATGCAACGCGCGGACAAAAACGGCAATGCGATCATCTGCTGCGTGCAATCGGCGAAGTGGTATGGGTCGAAGATGAAGACCTGATTGATGTGGCAACCGGGGTGTCGGGAAGTGGTCCGGCTTACGTGTTTTATCTGGCTGAATGTCTGGCCCAGGCCGGTGTGGCAGCCGGGTTACCGGAAGATGTAGCGCTCAAGCTCGCCCGGGCAACGGTGAGTGGTGCTGGTGAATTAATGCATCAATCACCGCTTGAACCGGGAAAATTGCGCGAAAATGTTACCTCGCCCAATGGTACAACAGCAGCGGCGCTGGAGGTTTTGCGCGACAGTGGCGATATGGCCGAACTTATGAATAAAGCAGTTGCGGCCGCTGCAAACAGATCGCGCGAGCTTGCAAAATAGTGCTGACGGGTCCATTTTAAGTCTAGTAACCTGATTTTACAGTGAGGACTGCCATGGCACCGCGACGCACAACCAGACAGAAGATTATCGATGCTGCATTAAAACTGGCCGAAAACAGGGAATGGCCGGAGATTTCAATTGCGGAAATTGCCCGGGCGGCCAAGGTTACCCTGGCGCAGGTGCGCGGAGAATTTTCCGGTAAGTCCGCCATCCTCAAGGCATTTATGGCGCAAATTGACCAGGTTGTTCTAGACCAGGCGGCCGAAGATGTGGGCGAGGAAGAGCCCCGCGACAGGTTATTTGATATCGTCATGTTACGACTGGAGGCGATGGAGCCTTATAAGCCGGCATTGAAAAATATTATTCCGCACCTGAAACGCCATCCTGGCCTGGCGCTGGAATTGTCGGGATCAATCATCTGTTCGGCAAGATGGATGCTTGTTGCCGCCGGGCTGGAAACTCAAGGCTCAGCCGCCTTTGTGCGCACGCGAGGACTGGCGTTGGTGGTTGGCAAGACGCTTGATGTCTGGCTCAGGGATGATGATGCGGGGTTAGCCAAAACCATGGCCGAACTTGATAAGCAGTTGCGGCGCGGCGAAAGCTGGCTGAAGACACTGCGCGGACCCATTGGGGCGCTGGGTGTGGCTGCCGGTTTTGCAAAAGCCTTTATGTCCACGTGTTCGAAGCGCAGGGTTAAAAATTCAGATGAGGAACCTGTGCCACAGGCATAGCGACGATTTTATGACGGTTGAGAATCAGATTACATTTGATGATTTTTTGAAAGTTGATATTCGCATCGGTACAATCGTTGAGGTTCTGCCTTTTCCTGAAGCACGAAAACCGGCTTACAGACTGAAAATAGATTTTGGTCCTGACATCGGCATCAAGAAAAGCTCAGCCCAGATTACCGTTCATTACAGTGCGGAAGATCTGCTTAACAAACAGGTGGCCGCAGTGGTTAATTTCCCGCCACGCCAGATTGGCCCGATGATGTCTGAAGTGCTGACTGTGGGCATGCCGGATGAAAACGGCGAAGTTGTCCTGCTTGAAGTAAGCAAGTCCGTTCCCAACGGTGGCCGGTTATTTTAAACCGGGATTATGATTGTTGCCTGCAGGCCGCCCATCTGGCTGGATTTTAGTTTTATGTTGCCGCCGTGGCTGCGGGCGATGTCGAGGGCGATGGCGAGACCCAGACCGGTGCCGGGTTTGTCGAGGTTTCGGGCATCATCCAGTCTGAAGAAGGGGCGGAAAACATCTTCCCACATGTCGGAGGGAATACCGGGGCCATCATCATCAACGGAAATGAGGAGCAGGCCATCGGATGCTGATCCGGTCAAAGTGACATTTTCAGCATATTTGCAGGCATTGTTTACAATATTTGACACCAGGCGTTTGAAGGC
>CAZVAZ010000430.1:0-2307 GCA_964625235.1 uncultured Hyphomicrobiales bacterium | reverse complement strand
ATGGCACATGTTGCACAGGCTCAACCCGGCTTTGAGCTTAAACTGGACGAGCTTAAAATCAGGCTAAAGTCTTTTGGAAAAACGCTTTTTTTGAAACTGGTTGAAGCCAGAATGGAGACTGCCAGATACCGGCTTGCTGCTGTGACTTCTGAAAGAAGAGATTATGACGGCAAAAAATCGCGGCGTTAATAATTCGAATACTCACCTGCTGTAAACAAGCGAATCAGTATTGCGTTTGTAAACCGGTAAAGTCAGTATTGCGTAGAGTTTCAAGAGGTGCTGTGGGTTTCCGCAGCACCTCTTTTTTGTTCATTTGTGCAGGCACAGGGTTATCCAGTTTTCAAGATTATATCTTCTGGAGACGACAAAACCCTGGGAGCGGTAGGCCTTTTCAACAAACATGGACTGCCGGGGTAAAATACCCGACAGGATAATGTATCCACCCGGTGCAACATTGGCGGCGACCCCTAAAGCCATGCCAGCCAAAGGGCGGGCAAGTATGTTGGCGAAAATCAGATCATAGGGAGCGTTTTTCCTTATTTCGGAATGATTTAGCCCGCTGCATTCATGCGTTTTCACATGAGTGCCGACACCATTGTGGCGGGCATTTTGGGCCGCATGGTGCACGGCGACAGGGTCAATGTCACTGGCGATAATTTTCGTTTTCAAAGCCCTGGCGGCGGCAATGGCCAAAATACCGGTGCCGGTGCCAACGTCGAGAATGCGGTTAAAACGGCGTTGCTTTAACAGATGGTCAAAAGCTGTCAGGCAGCCTTTTGTGGTGCCATGATGGCCCGAGCCAAAGGCCATGGCAGCTTCGAGTTCGATGGCAACTGAATGGGTGGGGCGTAAATGTCGATCATGAAATCCATGGACAAAAAAGCGGCCTGCATGAACCGGACTGAGCCCTTCAAGGGATTTTTGCACCCAGTTAATATCCGGCACCTGTTCCAGCGTCCAGACGAGGGTGGGTATGTCGAGGGCGGTGGCAGCAATATCGGCAAGAAAATTGAGGTCGGCAGGTTGCGGGTTTTGGTCACAATATGCAGACACCGACCATAGCTGACGGGCTTCGTCATATTCGTCGATGCCCACTGCCAGAATTTCAAGTCTCGCCGTTGCTTCGATAACTTCTGCCAATGCGTGGGCTTGTGTATGGGTGAGATTTGAAAATACGACGCGAACGCTCATGGGTTAATGACGTGTGACAAAAGAATCGAGTACGCGTTTGCGCCCGGCTTTTTCAAAATCTATGGTGAGCTTGTTGCCGTCTATTGCTGCAACTGCACCATAACCGAATTTGTCATGAAAAATCCTCTCGCCCAACGAATAGGTGCTGGTGTCGGAAAATTCGGATGCGACCAGTTCGCCTTCCAGCACCGGCGATGAACCAAACCGGCTTTTTGGTGCCGGGTTTGCGGCCTGGTGAGATTGAGCGCGGCGCCAGCCCGGGGTGTTGTAACTGGCTTCAAACACATCTTCGTTAAACCGGCTCTGGCCAAAGCTGCCGCCGCCGTAGGTGTCTGAGGCGCTTTCGATGTCTACATCAGCTTCGGGCAGTTCATCCAAAAAGCGCGAGGGCATGGCAGATTGCCACAGGTTATGGATGCGGCGATTTGAAGTGAAGCTGATTTTTGCCAGTTTGCGTGCGCGTGTAATCCCCACATAAGCCAGCCTGCGTTCTTCTTCGAGGCCATCACGCCCGCTTTCATCGAGTGCGCGTTGGTGGGGAAACAGGCCTTCTTCCCAGCCGGGTAAAAACACCGTGTCAAATTCCAAGCCCTTGGCGGAATGCAGGGTCATGAGATTTATCATATCGCTGGTCTCAGCTGTCTGCACATCCATCACCAGCGAGATATGTTCAAGGAAACCGCCAAGATTTTCAAATTCCCCCATGGAGTTTATCAGCTCTTTGAGATTTTCAAGACGGCCCGGGGCGTCGGCTGCCTTGTCATTCTGCCACATGGTAGTGTAACCGGATTCGTCCAGTATCATTTCGGCCAGTTCCGTATGCGGCAGACCGTCAATGAGTGAGCGCCAGCGGGCAAAATTGTCCATGAGTTCGCCCAGTGATTTGCGTGCGGCTTTGGACAGTTCATCAGTTTCAACCAGTGTACGCGCCGCGCGAGTGAGTGAAATGCCTTGCGCGCGGGCGAATTCATGCAGCTTTTGCACGGTGACATTTCCAAGACCGCGTTTGGGGGTGTTGATGATGCGCTCAAAAGCGAGATCATTGTCGGGCTGGGCGGTGACTTTGAGGTAGGCGAGGCCATCTCTTATTTCGCGGCGTTCATAAAACCGCGGGCC
>CAZVAZ010000429.1:0-2307 GCA_964625235.1 uncultured Hyphomicrobiales bacterium | reverse complement strand
ACAGCCTTTGTCGAAGCTGTGCTTGAAGTTATCAAGCGCCAGCAGATGTCCGGCCGGGTAACGATACAATCGTTTGACTGGCGCACACTTCAGGTGGTGCAAAAACTGGCCCCGGAAATTCCCACCGCCTACCTCTCCGTTGCCCAACCGTGGCTGGATACACTTCAGTTTGGCAAGCCGGGCGCATCACCCTGGCTGGCGGGATTTGATATTGATGAATTTCAGCAAAGCGAGCCGCGTGCAATCAAGGCGGCAGGCGGCCGCATCTGGTCGCCCTATCATAAAGAAGTAACACGAGAGAAAATCGATCTCGCCCACAAGCTGGGTCTGGTGGTCAATGTGTGGACGGTAAACGAGCCCCGCCGAATGGAGCAGCTCATCGCCATGGGTGTCGATGGTATTATTACAGATTACCCGGACCGCCTGCGCACTGTCCTTCTAAAACGCGGCCTGCCGGTGCCGGCGACCACACCTGTTCAATAGATAAAGGCCGCCATTCTCAGGTCGGCAGTTATTCTGGCCGATTTCCTAAAACCCGATTGTAAGTTTGATTTTAGTTCCTGGGTATTAAAAACTGGATTTTCAGAATATGATCAAAATGTGCTTTTGGCGATTATGTCTGACCCAAAACAGATTTCAACAAAAAGGTTAAGAACAACATGCGCTGGCGTGGACGCAGGCAAAGTAAAAACATTGAAGATCAACGCGGCTCTTCTTCGCGCGGCGGGTTTCGCTTTCCACGCGGGCGCGGCTTGCGCCTGGGCGGGCGACGCGGTGGTCTGGGCGGGTTTGGCCTTATTGCTGTTGTTGTTATTATGTGGTTTTTAGGCGTTGATCCGGCAGTTATATTACAAAGCCTGACCGGCAACAGCGGTGGTCAATTCTCATCGCAGCAAACCAGCCGGCAACCGGCAAAACTGGAGGACGATCTGGGCAGGTTTGTTGCCGTTGTGCTGGCGGATACGGAAGATGCCTGGCGTTTGCAATTTAAGCAGCTGGGCAAAACATACAAAGAGCCGAGGCTGGTTTTGTTTTCAAATGTGGTAAGATCAGCCTGCGGTACGGCGCAATCCGCTACCGGTCCGTTTTATTGTCCCGGTGATCAAAAAATCTATATTGATTTAAGTTTTTTTCAGGAGATGAAGTCCAAGCTTAATGCCCCGGGAGATTTTGCCCAGGCCTATGTGGTGGCCCATGAAGTCGGCCACCACGTCCAGACCCTGTTGGGAATTTCCAACCAGGTAAGGCGGGCAAAAAGCAACGCCAGCCGGGTTGAGGCCAATGCCCTCCAGGTGCGCATGGAACTTCAGGCCGATTGCATGGCCGGTATCTGGGCCAATAATACCGAGCGCGCAAAACAAATTCTTGAAGCCGGCGACATTGATGAGGCTTTGAATGCAGCTTCGGCTATTGGCGATGACAGATTGCAAAAGCGCTCAGGTGGCCGGGTGACACCGGATTCGTTTACCCACGGCACTTCGGCCCAGCGCTCGGGCTGGTTCAAACGCGGTTTTAAATCTGGCAGGCTGGAAGCGTGTGATACTTTCAAGGCGGCTAAACTGTAAACTTTGGCAAAATGTCCCCAATGAGCACAGACACCGAACATTTTTCTGAAGAACCGGACGATCTGGTCATCCTTGATGGCCGCCAGTCTCAGCGCGCTGCTGCCATTCAGCGCGGGCTCAGCCGTATGCTCAGGGAACTGGGGTTTGTCTGCCTGTGTGAGCTGCCGCTAAAAAACAATCGCCGGGCAGATGTTATTGCCATTGGTCCTTCCGGCGAGGTATGGATTGCCGAGATTAAATCCAGCGTTGCTGATTTTCGCACCGACCGGAAATGGCCGGAATATAGAGAATATTGCGATTTTTTCTTCTTTGCTGTTGCTGCCGATATGCCGGTTGAGATTTTACCCGAAGACACCGGTCTGATTATTGCCGATAAATACGGTGCTGAAATTATGCGTGAAGCACCCGAACACCGACTTGTGGCTGCCCGGCGAAAAGCCCTGATGTTGCGGTTTGCCCGCATTGCTGCGCAACGGTTGCAGGGGATTAACGATCCCGGAATAATCTAGCGCGGCGCTCTTTTGGCCAAAATTCGCTGCAGCGTGCGCCGGTGCATGTTGAGCCGCCGGGCGGTTTCGGAAACATTGCGATCACACAAAACGAAAACCCGCTGAATATGTTCCCAGCGCACGCGGTCTGCCGACATGGGGTTTTCCGGCGGCATCGCCTTGGTCTGAGGATCAGCCATCAGGGCTGCATAGATTTCATCGGCATCGGCCGGTTTGGCGAGATAATCAATGGC
>CAZVAZ010000428.1:0-2311 GCA_964625235.1 uncultured Hyphomicrobiales bacterium | reverse complement strand
ATTTTGACCAGTCGATTTCGGCGTCAGCCTTGCGGCACCAGCTCTCATAGGTGGCGAGACTGTCATCTTGAACAATACGCGGTGGATTACCGGCGCGCACCAGATCGATTGCTTCCAGGACCGCTGCGATACCCAATGGGAAAACCTTGTTGAAATAGACCGAGCCCAATGTGTCGTCGGGGGTGATGTCAATTTCCTTTTGCAGCAGGATTTCACCTTCATCCAGTCCATCATCGGGCCAGAAGATTGTCAGGCCGGATTTTGTCGCACCACCAATGATCGGCCAGTTTATTGAACTGGGGCCGCGATGTTTGGGCAGCAGGGAGGGATGAAAGCAAATGGACCCATGGGTGGGAATATCGCGGGCTTCCTGCGGCACAAAGATAATCATATAGGCCATGACACACAGGTCCGCATTGAAGCTGCGCATCTTGTCGAGCACGTCTGTGTCTTTATAATTTGGTGGCTGCACCACTTCGAGACCTTTTTCAAGGGCAAATTCCTTGATCGGGTCAATCGGACGACCTTCTTTGTCGGGGGCGCAATAAACCGCGACCACTTCGTCTTCACCCTTTTCCAGGATAGCCTCAAGGCTGGCTTTGCCAAAGGCCTGTTGTCCATTGACGATTATACGCATCGAATTTTCTCCTCGTTACCTTATATGTCTGTTGCGGTTTTAAACCGCGCCGGCAGATTTGGCGGCTTTGATTTCTTGTGGCGAAAGACCAAGCACTTCGCCCAGTATTTCGTCAGTATGTTCGCCCAGCAGGGGCGAGCGCGTTACTTCGCTGGGACTGTCGGAAAGTTTTACCGGATTGCCGACGGAGAGGTATTTACCGCGCTCGGGATGATCGACTTCAACAATCGTGCCGGTGTCTCTCAGGGATTGTTGCTCTGATAATTCCTTCATCGACAGGATGGGGCCACAGGGAATGTTAAGCGGATTGCAGATTTCCATAACCTCAAATTTGTCTTTGGTTTTGGTCCACTCTTCGACTGTATCAAAAATTTCAGCAATTTTATCAAGACGCTCTGCCGGGGTTGCATAACCGGGCGCTTCTTTCCATTCCGGCTTACCGATAATGTCGCAGACATTGCCCCAGACAGCGGCCTGGGTGATGAAATAGACGTAAGCATCAGGATCGTTTTCCCAGCCCTTGCATTTGACAATCCAGCCGGGTTGTCCGCCGCCGGAATCATTACCGGCGCGCGGTGTGGCCTCGCCAAAGGGTATGCCCTGGCCCGCCTGACTGTATTCATTCAAAGGTCCGTGCTGAAGACGTTGTTGATCGCGCAGTTTGACCCGGCACAGGTTAAGCACACCATCCTGCATGGCAGCGGTTACGCGCTGGCCTTTGCCCGACGTGGTGCGATGAAAAAGTGCAGTGACGATGCCAAGGGCGAGATGCAGGCCGGTGCCGCTGTCGCCAATTTGTGCTCCTGTTACCAGAGGCGGTCCATCGCGAAAACCGGTGGTTGAGGCTGAGCCGCCGGTGCATTGGGCGACGTTTTCATAGACTTTGCAGTCTTCGTAAGGTCCGGGGCCAAAACCCTTGATTGAGGCATAGATGATGCGCGGGTTTATTTCCTGAATGCGCTCCCACGAAAAACCCATGCGATCAAGTGCGCCGGGAGCAAAATTTTCAACCAGCACATCGCAGGTCTCAATCAGCTTGATGAAAATCGCCTTGCCTTCATCTTTCTTGGTATTCAGCGTTACCGAGCGCTTGTTGTGATTTAACATGGTGAAATAAAGACTGTCGACATCGGGAATGTCACGCAGCTGCCCGCGAGTGGCATCACCCACACCGGGTCTTTCCACCTTGATCACATCCGCACCAAACCAGGCCAGTAGCTGGGTGCAGGTGGGACCGGATTGAACATGTGTCATGTCCAGGATTTTGATATTTTTCAACGCTTCCATTGTGTCCTCCTGTCGAATTTATGTTGCCCGGTCATTTTCTGGACACAACGCTTTGCGGATTAAGATTGCCGATGCGGCCACTTTCGGTACCGGCGTTTTCGTCTATCACGGCATTGATCAGGGTTGGTTTACCACTGTCCATGGCTTCGTTGACCGCACGGGTGAGATCATCGGGCGTGGTTGCATAGACACCAACGCCGCCAAACGCTTCCATCATCTTGTCGTAACGCGCGTCTTTGACGAAGACGGTTGTCGCTGCATCCGCTCCGCCCGAGGGATTAACATCGGTGCCGCGGTAAATACCGTTGTTGTTGAAGACCACCACACAGATGGGAAGGTTGTAGCGGCAGATTGTTTCTATTTCCATTCCGGAAAAGCCAAAGGCAC
>CAZVAZ010000427.1:0-2321 GCA_964625235.1 uncultured Hyphomicrobiales bacterium | reverse complement strand
GCTGTGGCAACAACCATGCTGCTGGGCGGGTTGTGGCATGGCGCTGGCTGGAACTTTATTATCTGGGGCGGTTTGCACGGTGCCGGTATAGCCATCAATCAAACCTGGCGTCGTTTGGGGTATAATCTGTGGCCGCTCATCGGCTGGGCGTTGACGTTCACGTTTGTCATGATAAGTTTTCTGATTTTCAGAGCTGAGAGTGCCACATCAATTTACAATCTGTTGATGTCGATAATTGGGTTGGGACAGCCCGCACTCCCGTGGGCTTTTTCCCTCGACGGTTTGCAGATTACTGTCCTGATTGCCGCGTTCATTGTCGCCCTTGGCCTGCCGGAGCCCTATGAATTGAGCCAGCGTCATTTTTGGAAAACGCCGTGGCTTGCCACCGCCACAGCCATGCTTCTGGTGGCGATCATTATCTATCTTGGAGGAACCTTTGAACAGGAATTCATCTATTTTCAGTTCTAGCTTCTATGTCAAATGCTTCGTTTCGACGACGGCGGGTTTGCTGGTGGTGGCGTTTTTGTTCGTGGCAATCATCGACCCCAACAACACACTTGCCTTTAGCCCGCCGTTTGAACGCTATCCCGCTGCCACCAACCAGAGGTTTTCTTACCCCTCAATTGCCCGGTCCGGCAAGTTTGACAGTCTGATATTAGGCACCTCAACCACGCGCATGCTGGAGCCAGCCAACCTCAATAAACCGCTGAATGTCAGCCTGGCAAATCTTTCGATGAATGCGGCAACCTGGTGGGAACAGGAGCAGATATTCAACCTGTTTTTAAGACACAATAAACAACCCCGATTGATAATCTGGGGCATTGATACAATCTGGTGCACCCCTGAAAAAACCGGCCCGCGTCTGACATCGAGAAAATTTCCCGAGTGGTTATATGATGAAAACCGCTGGAATGATTATCTCCATATCCTCAATTTCAAAGCACTTGAACGTGCCGGCAAACAACTGGGAATTCTTCTCGGGCTGCGTACGCCCAACTATGGCAGCGATGGCTACAAAAGCCTGAACAAGAAAGGCGTAGCCTATGACCTTGCCAAAGCCCGGCGCAAAATCTACGGACAAACCACACCGATTGCGCTCGCCAAAGCTCTGGACGCACCGTCAATTGATGCAGCTACACGAAAAAACTGGCAGTTCCCCAACCTCAAAACTCTCGACAGATTGATATCAAAAACAGACGGGAATACCCGTGTGGTTTTGATGATGGTGCCGTATCATCAAAATTCACTGGGGGCTGTCAATGGCGCAACGATGCTGAGATATGATGAATGCAAAAAGCGGGTTTTTAAACTGTCCGACAGCATTGAAAACGTCGACGTCATCGACTTTATGTTTCGCTCAAGCTTCACCAATGAGGACAGAAACTACTGGGACCCGCTGCATTTCAATGAGCAAGGTGCCAAACAGATCGAAAATGCTCTTGTAGGTTTTATCGGCAAAGGAAAAACCATCTCGAAAATCTACCGGACCTCTTTCAAACCCCGCCAAGGCGACGATAAATCCTTGTCCCGGGACGACCATCTACCTTGAGGCCGTATTTTCTCTGGGCCTTTTTTATGCCGGCGCGCGTTGCCGGGCCGATGCGGCCATCGGCTTCTCCAATGTTGAAGCCATTTTTATTGAGCAGTTTTTGCAAATGCAATCGCTGCTCGCGTGACAGGCCGGGGTCATTGGTGGGCCAGGGTTTTACAAAGGCTTTTCTGCCGCGCAGACGGTCGGACAGAAGCGATATGGACAAGGCGTAGGAAATCGCCACATTGTAGGAATAAATCGCATCGAAATTGCGAAAGACCAGAAACGCCGGGCCCTTTTTGCCAGCGGGTAAAATCAGGCCGGCTCTTCTTTTGCCTGATAATCTCTTGCCGTTAATCCTGACAAGACCGCGTTTGCTCCAGGTTGTGAGTGTGGCTTTGCGCTTTCGTCCCGAACGCCCGCGATAATTCTTTGGTATCCTGACTTCATAGCCCCAGGTCTGCCCGGAACGCCAACCGGCCTTTTTTAGGAAATTAGCGGTAGATGCCAGTGCATCCGGAACCGAGTTGACGAGATCGCGACGACCATTTTTGTCAAAATCCACCGCCAGGCGTTTATAGGTAGACGGCATAAACTGGGTCTGGCCAAAGGCGCCGGCCCACGAGCCTTTAAGTTCGGATAATTTTATGTCACCGCGGCTGACCAGTTGCAGGGCGATGATCAACTCGCGTTTGAACAGTTTTGCCCGGCGATTGCCACCACAGACGAGGTTTGCAAGCGAATGCGGGATGAAGAAATCCCCGCGAAACTTGCCATAATCACTTTCAAT
>CAZVAZ010000426.1:0-2326 GCA_964625235.1 uncultured Hyphomicrobiales bacterium | reverse complement strand
TGACGGTCTCGACATTGCCTCTGATTCTGATTTGCCGCCGCAGGCTTTTCCAGTGGAAACAAAGTGCCGCTTTTTTCTGACCGAGCAGTTCGCTGCCCTTGGCACTTTCAAAATTGGTGTAAAAAACAAAACCACGGTCATCCACAGCTTTCAACAGGACCATACGCACATTGGGCATGCCGCCTTCATCCACCGTGGCTAGGGCCATGGCAGTCGGGTCATTTGGCTCAGCTGCCTGAGCGTCTTTCATCCACTGATGGAAAAGATGCAGGGGATTGCTTACATCAAAAAAATCGACGTTTTCTGTTGCGCTGTCACCAGCGTCATGCCCTCTTGAATTTTCAGCCATTGTGACCATCTACATCCTTTGGTATTAGATGTGTTATTGAAGCAGTCTTGTTCGAGAAACACAAATCAAATAGCAGCAGAAACTGAATGTCGGATCCGTATACAATATTAGGTGTAGCGCGCAACGCTTCGCAAGGTGACATCAAGTCGGCTTACCGCAAGCTGGCGAAGAAATATCACCCCGACAGCAATGTTGGCAAGCCCGAAGCGCAAGCAAAATTTTCGCAAATCACGCAAGCCTATGAAGTGCTGGGTGACAAGGGAAAACGCGCACAATTTGACAATGGCGAAATTGACGACGAGGGCAAACCCAAAGGTTTCGGCTTTGGTGGCGCAGCCGGACAACATCCATTTGGCGGCGGCAGCAGTGGGCAGCATTCTTTTGGCGGTGGTGGAAATTTCCGGCCGGAAGATATTTTTGCGGAAATTTTTGGCGGTCGTCATGGCCAGGCATCAGCGCGGGCGCAGGCAACGCGTGGTCAGGATATCAACTACACCATACAGGTGGAACTTACCGAAGCAGCATTGGGCACCAGCAGACGGGTCGAATTATCCAACGGCCGTAAAATAGATATGAAAATTCCCGCAGGCCTCATGGATGGCCAGCAGATCAGATTGAAAGGGCAGGGCCAGCCAGGGGCAAATGGCGGGCCTGCCGGTGATGCAATAGTGAAGGTGACAGTAGCCCCCAGCACTCTTTTTAGCCGCGATGGTTTTAACATCAAAATAGACCTGCCCATTACGCTTTATGAAGCGGTGCTGGGCGCATCTTTGCGTGTTCCCACTCTTGATGGTGAGGTAAATCTGAAAATTCCGAAAAACACCAGCAGTGGTAAGGTATTGAGGTTAAAGGGAAAAGGTGCGGGAAAAGATGCCAGCCTGAGCCAAAGGGGCGATCTTCTTTACACCGTCAAACTTGTCCTGCCTGAAGCCCGCGATGAGCGACTGGAAAAACTGATGGAAGAATGGCGGCAGGCAAAACCTTATGCGGCTCGCGGGCCTGAGTTCGGTAACAATTCGTAATCCAGTTCACTTTATGATATTTTGCGGTATTTTTATTAGACCGCACCAGACAAATGTGTAGGATTGCCCGGATTCTGCCAAGGGAAACCAAAATCCAAGAGGTAAAATATGGATGAAACCCGACCATTGATGGAGGGTAAGCGCGGTCTTGTTATGGGCGTTGCAAACAGCAGGTCTATTGCTTGGGGCATTGCGCGTGCTTGTGCCAGGCATGGTGCAGAACTGGCTTTTACCTATCAGGGCGATGCCTTGAAAAAACGCGTGATACCTTTGGCCGAATCGATTGATTCCTCCATTATTTTGCCGTGTGATGTTACTGACGCTGCATCAATCGACGCTGTTTTTGAGGTTCTGGAAAAAGAATGGGGTTCGATTGATTTCATCGTTCATGCCATTGCGTTTTCCGACAAGGACGAATTGACCGGTAGGTATGTTGACACCAGTGCTGCGAATTTTGAGAAAACCATGAATATCTCGTGTTATTCGTTTACGGCGATTACCCAGCGCGCAGAAAAACTGATGAGCAAAGGGGGATCATTGCTGACGCTGACGTATTATGGGGCCGAACGCGTGATGCCGCATTACAACGTCATGGGTGTGGCCAAAGCCGCCCTTGAGGCCAGCGTGCGCTATTTGGCCGAAGATCTTGGCAAGAAAAATATCCGCGTCAATGCGATTTCAGCGGGACCAATCAAAACTCTGGCGTCTGCCGGTATCGGAGATTTCCGCTATATTCTGAAATGGAACGAATATAATTCACCTCTGCGCCGCACCGTATCGATCGACGAAGTTGGCAATGCCGCTTTGTTTTTATTGAGTGATATGAGCAGTGGTGTTACCGGCGAAATTCAGCATGTGGATTGCGGCTATCATGTGGTTGGCATGAAAGCCGTTGATGCACCTGACATTGCTGTCGTCTGATATTATAAACCTATATGACTTTTACACTCTATTT
>CAZVAZ010000425.1:0-2326 GCA_964625235.1 uncultured Hyphomicrobiales bacterium | reverse complement strand
GCGGGTTTGTCTTGTTAATTACGTACAGACGACCTTTGCGGCGCACGATTCTGTTATCGCGGTGGCGCTTGCGCAATGATTTCAGTGAATTACGGACTTTCATTTCGTCTTCTCAACAACACATGGTGAACAATAAACAGGTACACTTCTTGAGTGCGCCGCGAACATAGTTGGACATCTGCCAAGTGTCAACCGGACTAAACGCTAATTATCAATTTAATACTATTTTATCTCCCTTATGTTAGCATTTTCATGACCGTTAATTGTGCATTGACAGTCAGTTTAGTGTCCGCTGCGTCGTCTGAAGAGTGCTGCCACATGAAGAAAAGTTATGACCTGACCGAGCTTTCGTTCCTTGTTGTCGATGACAATACGCATATGTTGTCGATCATCAAAACACTGCTGAAGGGCTTTGGCATCCGCCGCATTCATGAAGCCACAGATGCAGCCGATGCGTTCGAGGAAATCAGAGCCACCCACGTTGATGTCGTTATACTGGACTACGCTCTTGATACGCTGGATGGCATAGAATTCGCCCAGCTTGTGCGCACCGCCAAAGATTCACCCAACCCCTATCTGCCGATCATCATGCTGACGGCTCATTCCGAGAGGCACCGGGTTGAAGAAGCCCGCGATGCCGGCATTACCGAATTCCTGTGCAAGCCAATCTGTGCAACGGATTTATACAAACGCATTATCGAAGTTGTTGAACACCCTCGATCCTTTGTCAAAATGGGATCGTACTTCGGGCCTGATCGCCGCAGGCGCTCTGATGATAATTATCGCGGACCTGAAAAACGGGTAGCCGACATAGATCCCTTTGATGCGCTTGATGACATGGATATGGATGGCGATGATGCACCGGTTGACACAGCCAGCAGCAAAGGCGCTGGAGATGACAGCAAGTCTGATGCAGATACCGAGGGCGTGTTTGAAATTGAAGAAGAAAGTGAAAAAGAGACCAATTCCCAGGACGATGTGGATGCAATGTTTGCATAAGCGGCGGACCATGGAATGACCATGTCTGGCGTTTGAGTGAAGGCCAATGATTATTTGTTCCTGCAATGTTGTTTCAGATTGCGATATCAGACGAACGGTTGATGAACTGAAGCAAAAGAGCCCCGGATTGACGATAACCGCAGACCTGATTTTCAAATCCCTGGGGCGCCAGTTAAAATGCGGCACCTGCATTTCTGGCATTACAAAAATAATAGAAAAACAAAATGCCGAATTACTGTAAACTGCCTACTTTAGAATAATTGTAAACTATTGACAAAACCAACCAGTCACCATATGTAGAGTTAAGATTTTTTCCAACTTTGGAGGCGGGCCATGAAGGGTAACGAACAGGTTTTAGAGTATCTGAACAAAGCACTCAAACATGAATTAACCGCCGTCAGTCAATATTGGCTGCATTATCGTATGCTTGAGGATTGGGGCTTCGCCAAGCTCGCCAAAAAATCAAAAGAAGAAGCATTGGAGGAAATGCAGCACGCTGATAGTCTGATTGAGCGGATTTTATTTCTCGAAGGTTTTCCGAACATGCAAAACCTCGATGCATTGATGATCGGGCAAAATCTCGAAGAAGTCCTCAACAGCGATCTAAAAGCCGAATACAGTGCGCGTGCGCTGTACCAGGAAGCCCGCGGCGTCTGCAATCAGCATAATGATTATGCCTCAATGAACCTGTTTGAAAGCCTCATCCGCGACGAAGAAGGCCACATCGACTGGCTCGAAACCCAGATTGATCTGCTCAACAAAATCGGCATTGAAAACTACGGCCAGTTGCAGGCAGAGCCTGCTGCGGAGTAAAATTATCCGCCCTTGCCGGCTGTCTTCAACTCGCGCGAAAGCCGTTCTTCCAGCTGCTCAAGGTCATGGGGCACCGGCAGGCCGAGCGCGCGCAACTCATTGAGTTTTTCTAAAATCACCTCGTGCAGTTCCCACTGATCGCGCGGTTGGTTTTCCATTTCAGACAGCAGCATATTGATTTCGGTTATAAGCTGATCAAAGGCCATCATCACACCTCCATTGTTATGTGCTCATCTTACCTCACAACAAAAAGATTTCTTTGATCTGTGTCATTAGCAAGCATTTAGTCAGAATGGAAAAACCACATTGCATACGATCAAAAGTATCAATCTACTGAGCCAGCATAATTTGTAGAGGTGAACGGAAAAACCTTAAACCGGAACCAAGGGCTGCGACTGCAGCCCCGGCGATAATTCGCCGCCCCGCCGGAGGCGATTGCGCAGCAATTCGACGTGAGGGAAAAAATGGTGGGCGGTACTGGGATTGAACCAGTGACCCCCTCGATGTCAACGAG
>CAZVAZ010000424.1:0-2347 GCA_964625235.1 uncultured Hyphomicrobiales bacterium | reverse complement strand
CCACATGTTCGCCCCAGTCACCAGAGCCGATTTTATCGGCAATCAGCTTATCAGCGGTTTCCGCATCGGGAATGCGCAACAAGGCTTCGGCAAGGCACATCAATACGACGCCTTCCTCGCTCGACAGCTGATATTCGTTCATGAAAGCATCAACCAGCCCGAACTTGCGCCGCCCTGCCCGCACGGCTACCACCAATTTTCTGGCCAGTTCGCTGATGGCTGCATCTTCGCCTGGAGAAAACTGCGCGTGATGCACCAGGCGGGGAACGAGTTCGTTTTCAGGCGTTAACAAATCCCGGGCTATAATGTCTCTTGCAGGTAGTTTCACCGCCATTTCGCACTCCATTCACCACTTCTAAAACAATGTTTCATTGATGGGTTATTATGCCTCGAATTCAACAAAATCTTTACCTAATTTGTGGACAATTTCAGCATATTCCGTCATGAACTCAAAATCATCCATTCGAATTGATCCAATGACCAAAATCCTTGCAAAAATTGACACAGTGTCGGCGCTACGCCAACAGGTTAAAACCTGGCGCACTCAGGGACATACGATTGCCCTGGTGCCAACCATGGGGGGGTTGCATGAAGGCCATCTTTCACTGGTCGACCTTGCGCGCCAACACAGCGACCGGGTCATCGTCTCGATTTTTGTAAACCCGACGCAATTTGCAGCGGACGAGGATTTCTCCACATACCCGCGCGATATCAAAGCCGATGCAGAGTTGTTACAACAACGTGGTGCCGACCTGATCTATCAGCCGCTCAGTTCTGAAATGTACGGCGAACATGAAACAACCCGGATCATTGTGGGTAAAGTCGCGCAAGGGTTATGTGGCACGTCGCGTCCCCACTTCTTCGAAGGCGTTGCCACTGTGGTGTGCAAGCTTCTGTGCCAGGCCAGTCCTGATGTCGCTGTCTTTGGCGAAAAAGACTACCAGCAGCTTCTGGTCATCCGCACCATGGTGCGTGACTTATCGATCCCGACAAAAATCATCGGCGGCAAACTGATACGCGAAACTGATGGTCTGGCCATGTCATCACGCAACGCATATTTGTCAAAATCTGAACGCAAAAAAGCACCACTGTTATATAAAGCCCTGCAACAGGTTGTTGATATTGTGGAAAAAGGTCATAGTGTCACCCAGTCAATCAAGGCGGCAAAAAGCCAGTTGACCAATCAGGGTTTTGTGGTTGATTATCTTGAACTGCGCGATGCCGACACATTGGATCTGGTGGACAAAGATACCAGACCCGATGCCCGGCTGCGAATTTTCGCCGCCGCTTCTTTGGGCAAAACCCGTTTGATTGATAATCTTGCGGTTGCAAATCTGAAAACCTGAACCAGCATCAGGAGGCAACAATTCGATGATACATCCCTCGCCAAAAGAATGGACCAGATCGACGCGTGCCGATGATGTCAATTGCGACCTGTTGCATGCGCGCTTTATCGACCATTCATATGACCGCCACATCCATTGCGGCTATGCCATCGGCGTTATCACGCATGGTGTCGAAAGCTTCTGGTGCGATGGCAGCACCCATCACGCTCCTGCCGGATCAATTGTCACCGTTAATCCCTATGAAGTACATGACGGATCTCCAGGCATTGAAGATGGCTTCGCCTATCGCATGTTTTATTTTTCACCGGAAGATTACGTTGAAATATTAGGCAGGGAAGACGACAAACCGGTAATCGCGCCGCATTTTACCAACCCCGTTATCAATGACCCCGAGTTGAGCCGGCAGTTGGTCGGCCTGCACAATATCCTGCAAAACGAGCCTGATGCTCTGTTACGCTATGAAAACTGGATAGAGGTCTTATCCCAACTGGCTTTGCGACACGCCGATTTACCACCCTCTGCCATACAATGCCGCAGCGATTTACCGGCGGCGCGAAAAATGCGAGAATACCTCCACGATAATCTGTCGACGGGTACAAGCCTTGAAGAACTTGGACAAATAACCGGTCTGTCACCGTTTCAGGTCTTGCGGCAGTTTAAAGCCAATTACGGCATGACACCCCATCGTTATTTAACCAATATCAGATTGTTCAAAGCCCAGGGACTTCTCATGGAAGGTGTGCCACTGGCAGACGCAGCTTTTGCCAGCGGTTTCTCCGATCAGGCTCACCTCACCCGCTGGTACAAACGCATCTATGGCATAACGCCGGGCAAATATGCCGATGCCTGCAATAACGTTCAATACACATAAGCGCCAATACCCTAAACACCAGCTTCATTCTTTTTCGAAAGTGATGTTTATGGGGCTGCCAGACAATTTTTTAGATGCTGTACGAAAAGGTATCATTCTCAATCTGCCGGTGGTCACCGGCGTTGTGGCT
>CAZVAZ010000423.1:0-2351 GCA_964625235.1 uncultured Hyphomicrobiales bacterium | reverse complement strand
ACTCATTGAAACGTCTTTCTGGGATCAAGCGCATCGCGCACCGCTTCACCAATAAACACCAGCAACGACAACATGGTGGCAATGACCATAAAGCCTGAAATACCCAGCCACGGCGCTTGAAGGTTGGCCTTGCCCTGAGCCAGCAATTCACCCAGAGAGGCCGAACCCGGCGGCAGGCCAAAGCCTAAGAAGTCCAAAGAGGTAAGTGTGCCGATTGAGCCATTGAGAATGAACGGCATGAATGTCAACGTCGCCACCATGGCATTGGGCAAAAGATGCTTGAACATGATCTTGGTGTCGGAAACACCAAGCGCGCGCGCGGCATTGATATATTCAAAATTACGCCCTCGCAAAAACTCGGCCCTCACCACACCAACCAAAGCCACCCAGGAAAACAGCAGCAATATAAACAATAATATCCAGAAGGTAGGCTCGATAATCGAGGCGATAATAATCAGCAGATACAACGACGGCACACTGGTCCACACTTCAATAACGCGCTGGAAAACAAGATCGGTCCACCCGCCAAAATAACCCTGTATGGCTCCGGCAACAACCCCGATGACCGAGGAGATAATCGTCAATACCAGACCAAACAGCACCGATATTCGAAACCCGTATAGTAATCGCGCCACCACATCGCGACCCTGATCATCCGTCCCCAGCCAATTGTCAGCCGACGGCGGGGCAGGTGCTGGAACCGGTAAATTCAGATTAATGGTATCATAGCGATAGCGGATAATCGGCCAGATAATACGCCCGTTTTTCTTTTCGATCAGTTCAGTAACAAACGGGTCGCGATAATCAGCCTCGGTTTCAAATTCACCGCCAAAGACGGTTTCGGCATAGGTAAAAGCCACAGGAGCATAATACTGACCATCATATACCACCAGCAAAGGCCGGTCGTTGGCAATCAACTCCGAAAACAGGGTGAGGAAAAACAGAAACAGAAAAATCCACAAGCTCCAGTAGCCGCGCCGGTTGGCCTTGAAATTCTGCCAGCGCCGCTGATTGATCGGCGAGAAGCGCGATTTTTTCAACTCCTTTAATTTGGGTTGATCAAGAAACTGGTCCTGGTCGATGCTGTTATCCATGGCGCTAGACCTCCCTGCTTTCAAAATCGATGCGGGGATCAATCCAGGTATACATGAGGTCAGAAATCAGATTCACCACCAAACCCAGCAAAGAGAAGATGTAAAGCGTGGCAAAGACCACCGGGTAATCGCGATTGACGATGGATTCAAACGACAGCAATCCCAGACCATCAAGCGAAAATATTGTTTCAATCAATAACGACCCGGCGAAGAACGCACCAATAAAGGCACCGGGAAATCCCGCAATGACAATCAGCATGGCATTACGGAACACATGGCCGTAGAGCACTTCGCGCTCGGACAGGCCCTTGGCGCGCGCAGTCATGACATATTGTTTTTTAATCTCGTCGAGAAAAGAATTTTTGGTCAAAAATGTCGTGGTGGCAAAGGCCCCCAGCACCATGGCCAGCAGGGGTAAGGTAAGGTGCCATAAATAATCGGCGATTTTTCCATACCAGGTTAATTCGTCGAAATTATCCGACGTCAGTCCCCGCAGCGGGAACAGGTCCCAGAAAGAGCCACCGGCAAACAGCACAATCAACAGGATTGCAAACAAAAAACCCGGTATGGCATAGCCGATGACAATAACGCCGCTGGTCCAGACATCAAACCTGCTGCCATCTTTAATCGCCTTGCGAATGCCCAAAGGTATTGAAATGCCGTATGAAATCAACATCAGCCACAGGCCAAGGGAAATCGACACCGGCATTTTCTCGATAATCAGATCAATCACAGAGACATCACGAAAATAGCTCTCGCCAAAATCAAAGCGGCCATAATTCCATATCATCAGGCCAAAGCGTTCGTAAGCAGGTTTGTCAAAGCCGAATTGTATTTCGAGCTTTTTGATAAACTCAGGATCAAGCCCCTGCGCGCCGCGATATTTCGAAGACGTAGCAATATCACCGGCATTGTTCGCAGGCGCACTGGCACCAAAGTCACCACCCGCACCGCCGCCAATGCGCGCGGTGGCCGCCACATCAGTGCCGGTAATCTGGGCAATAATCCGCTCCACCGGTCCACCGGGCGCAAACTGGATAAGGGCAAAGCTCACCAGCATGATGCCAAACAGGGTGGGCACAATTAAGAGCAGTCGTCTGAGGATATATGCTGCCATGGATCAGGCCGAATCACTTGCTATGGTCATTGGGATAATTTGGCAGCTTTTGCTTCATCATACCACCAGGTTTCTATAATACCGCGGCCATATTTGGGCTTGATTGCGGGATAAGAAAACCTGTCCCAATACGCAATGGT
>CAZVAZ010000422.1:0-2363 GCA_964625235.1 uncultured Hyphomicrobiales bacterium | reverse complement strand
TGATCCACAAGCTTGTAGCCCAGCTCGGTGGCAACAAGCTCCTGCAGCTTTTCGATCTGATCGTTACTGAACTCAATCACTGTTCCGCTTTCCATATCAATGAGATGATCATGATGGTCCTTTGAGACCTGCTCATAGCGTGAGCGGCCATCGCGAAAATCATGGCGTTCGACAATGCCGGCATCTTCAAACAGGCGCACGGTGCGATAGACGGTTGCAATAGAGATGCGGGCGTCTATTTTTGCAGCACGGGAATGCACTTCATCCACATCAGGATGATCGTCAGCATCAGAAAGGACGGTTGCAATTACGCGGCGCTGTTCCGTCATCCGCATACCGTGTTCGATGCATAATCTTTCGATCCTGCTCATTCTCGTCAATCTCTCCAATACCCCGCCTCTCTATATCCTAGATTGATCTTTGTGAATAGGCCATGATAATCGCGGCTTCAGCCGTTTTACCATGCTTGCGGTAATATTCCGGCCTTTCTCCCACCCGGTCAAAACCGCATCCCTCATAAAGACCAAGGGCGGGCTGGTTATTCTGCCCCACTTCGAGAAAGATCCTGGGCCTGCCCCGGGTGTTACAATCGGCAATCAACGAATTCAAAATGCGAGTGGCAATTTTCTGGCCCCGGTGTTGCGGGTCGACGCAAAGGGTCAGTATTTCCACCTCATCACCAGCACTCCTCGCCAGAATAAACCCTAAAGGTGTGAGTTGTGCATTAAAAGCAATAAGCCCGCCAGTCCCGGGGTGGTTCTGTAATTGCGTGAATTCGGCTGCAGCCCATGGTTTTTCAAACGAGGTTCGATGCAACGCCTCGAGCACATGGCAATGAGCGTGGTTGATTTTTTCAAAATGCACGTCTTCTGGAAAGGCTTTTGAATGTTCAGTCATTTCAAATGTTTGGTTGGCCAATAACCTGCGGCTTTGCATCCGGCATGCGCAAATACAGCGGATCAGGTGGTGTTTCGCCGGGCACCAGGTTTTCAAAAACCTGAGCAAAACAGGCGGCATCAGGGCTCACGTGTTCGGTTGTAACCATCCGGTTTTCAGGCATACTATCACCCATTGCCCGTACCAGACCTGCGCCTGAGCCCATAAGGATTAGCGGCCCGGTTTCCCATGACTCCAGCCATCCTCCCAGATCATCAACATCAATCACGCTCGGTGCACATAATGCATTCAAGTCGGTATCAAAGACCTGACCATAGGCCTGATTGCGCCGGGCATCGATAATAACCGCCACCGGACGGGGTCTGTATTCTGCTTTCAACCTTGATTTATTGGCTGCAATTGCCTGCATCGTTGACAGGCCGCAAATGGGAATGTCATGAGCAAGGCGAAATCCCCGGGCAGCAGACAAGGCAACGCGAACGCCGGTAAACGAGCCCGGCCCAATAGTGACCACCTGGCGTTCAATATCCTTAAAGCCCACACCTGCCTCAGACATCACACCCGCAATCATGCCCAGAAGGATTTCTGCATGGCCTTTGCCGGGTTCGCAATATGCTGTGGCCAGAACACGGGAATTTGCGCCAGTGTCTACCACGGCAGCCGAGCAGGCGCTAAGGGATGTATCGAATGACAGGGAAATCATCGAATTCAGGTTACCGGGCGTACTTCCTTAACTTCCGGTACAAAATGTTTCAGCAGGTTTTCAATGCCATGCTTCAATGTAGCTGTTGAACTCGGGCATCCCGCACATGCACCCTGCATGCGCAAAAACACCACACCATCTTCAAAGGCGTGAAACGTAATGTCAC
This sequence comes from uncultured Hyphomicrobiales bacterium, assembly GCA_964625235.1. GTDB lineage: Bacteria > Pseudomonadota > Alphaproteobacteria > Rhizobiales > JAJFHR01 > JAJFHR01. The sequence continues at coordinate 597 of CAZVAZ010000422.1, read as the reverse complement.
CACCATCCTGGGCCACCGCAGGCCTAACCCGCGTATCCAGCAATTCCTTGATGGTTGAAACAATTTCCTTATCGGCTTCACTGAAAGTCTCGTCTACGGCTTTTTCATCCTGTCCATCATCTGCCACCAGTGGTGCGCCAGACATGAAAAACTCCATGATTGTGCCCAGAATTGCCGGTTTCAGCAACTGCCAGTCACCATCATCTTTGGTAACGGTAATAAAGTCCGAGCCAAAAAATACCCCCGACACATGCGTGATATCAAACAGGCGAGCCGCCAGCGGCGAACTCGTAGCGGTTTCACGGTCACGATAATCACGTGTCAGATTGCCCATAACCGACCGGCCCGGTAAAAACTTCAAAGTTGCCGGGTTGGGCGTTGCTTCGGTTTGAATAAACATTTTGTTCTCTTTTCAGTTAGAGATCCCGCAAGCGTTACAAATGAGACTTGAGGATGCAAATATGCTGTTTGAATTAATTCTAAACTAGCACAGGACGCAGGAAAAGCTAAATTTGATTTTTTTGTCTTTTCTTCTGATTCCCAAGCCAGCCCACTCCCCCGCCCAACCACCCGATAAGGATACCCTAGGGGTGGTTG
>CAZVAZ010000421.1:0-2366 GCA_964625235.1 uncultured Hyphomicrobiales bacterium | reverse complement strand
CAGGAGTTTGAGAAATTTTGCCACATCTGTGGTCCGGCATTGCCGATGAGCACCAGGGTTTGTTGAGGCTCAGGGTGAAAACCGCCGAGATATATGAAGCCTGCGCCCTCCACCTGTTTGAGGATGAGGTCGAAGTCCATCAGGTAAAGGCATCCGGCATCGAATCTTTTCTTTGTTTGATAAAATCGAGCAGGGCTTCATCAATCGCTTCATCCAGCGGCGGGGCCTGATAATCGTTGAGCATCTGCTTGTAAACACCATTGGCACGTGAGGCTGCATCTTGTGCACCTTCTGCCTCCCATTGTTCAAAGGAATTATTATCGGCAATGGTGGAGCGGTAAAAGGCAGTCTTAAAATTGGCTTGAGTGTGGGCGCAACCGAGAAAATGACTGCCGGGGCCGACTTCTTCTATGGCATCAAGAGCCTGACCGTTTGTCGAAAGATCAATCCCCTGGGCAAAGCGCTGCATCATTGCCAGCTGGTCAATATCCATGACGAATTTTTCATAAGATGACACCAGCCCGCCTTCAAGCCAGCCCGCACCATGGAGGCAGAAATTTACCCCGGCCATCAGCGTTGGTACAAGCGTTTGCGCACTTTCGTAAGCGGCTTGTGCATCGGGCAGTTTTGAGCCGCACAATGAGCCACCGGATCTGAACGGTACCTTGAGGCGTCGCGCCAGTTGGGCTGCACCATATAGCACCAGTGCCGGCTCCGGCGTGCCAAAGGTGGGCGCTCCCGATTGCATGGAAATGGAACTGGCAAAGGTGCCAAATACCACCGGCGCACCGGGTCTGCACAATTGGGTAAACGCCATCCCGGCCATGGCTTCAGCCAGTATCTGGGTTAAGGTGCCTGCGGTGGTTACCGGCGACATTGCTCCGGCCAGAATAAACGGCGAGATAATTGTTGCCTGCCCTGCGCGGGCATAGACTTTGAGTGCACCCAGCATGGTTTCGTCAAACACCATTGGCGAATTGGCATTGATCAGCGAGGTTAAAACGCAATTTTGCTCGACAAATTCATCGCCGAACAGGATTTTTGCCATGTCGACCGTGTCTTGTGCGCGGGCAGGGTGGGTGACCGAGCCCATAAACGGTTTGTCGGAATATTTGATATGGGAATAGACCATATCAAAGTGACGCTTGTTGACCGGAACATCCACCGGTTCACACACCGTGCCACCGGAGTGATGCAGGGCGGGGGCTGAATAGGTGAGTTTCACAAAGTTGCGGAAATCTTCAATGGTGGCATAACGCCTGCCTTCATCCAGGTTTCGAATGAATGGCGGGCCATAGACGGGTGCGAAAACTGTATGCATGCCGCCGATTTTTACCGATCTTTCGGCGTTGCGTGCATGTTGGGTGTAAATTTCAGGCGCGGTGGCAATCAGGTTGCGGCACAGGTCTTTGGGAAAATGAACGCGCTCACCCTTTACGTCAGCTCCGGCTTGCCGCCACATGGTGAGCGCTTCTTCGTCATCTCTGAACTCGATGCCGATTTCTTCCAGAACCTTATCGGCGTTGGCTTCAATCAGGCATAGTCCTTCCTCACCCAATACCTCATATTCCGGCATGGTTCGGGTGATATAAGTGAGGTGGTTAATCTCGGTTGCCTGACGCTTCTCGCGCCGGGCAGCAGCTCCGCCGCCGCGCCCGCGCCTGCCGCGTTGCGTTTTTTCGTTGTTTTCTTCGACTATGTTCATCTTAGCAACCTGCCAAACACCGTACCTTTTCACCAATATTGCCTTACGCAGCCTAACACTACATGCCACTTTGCGCCCTATTGCTTTTCAACACCGACATCGCTATTGAGTCTTGAATGAGGTCTTTTGTCGCTTTTCTCTCTCATGAGGTCGCTGGATTTTGGGCAAGGGCGCATGCCTAGAGTAATGTCAGAAAAACATTGAAAGCAATCGCCTGTCGCGCGGGTTAAAGGAAGCAAACAGACCATGACAAGAACCATTTTGAGTTCAGCTACCAAAGAGGTTGTTATCGGCTTTGACCAGCCGTTTTGCGTGATTGGTGAACGCATTAATCCCACCGGACGTAAAAGGCTCGCCGCCGAGATGAAAGAGGGTAATTACGCAACTGTGGAAACTGATGCGATCGCCCAGGTGGCAGCCGGTGCAGCCATGCTGGATGTGAATGCCGGTATTCCGCTTGCTGACGAGCCGCGTATTCTGGCGGAAACCATTCAACTGGTGCAAAGCCTTGTGGATGTGCCGCTATCAATTGACAGCTCCATCATTGAAGCGCTGGAAGCGGGGTTGGCGGTTTACAAGGGCCGGCCTTTGGTCAATTCTGTAACGGGTGAAGATGAATCACTGGAGCGCGTTTTGCCTTTAATCAAAAAGTATGATTGCG
>CAZVAZ010000420.1:0-2371 GCA_964625235.1 uncultured Hyphomicrobiales bacterium | reverse complement strand
CCAGAGCTTGGCGGGCGGGTGGGAACCGACACCGACATGGTTATGTTGGCGTCAGATGCCAAAAGGCGTTTGGACAGCGTGGTTTTGCCCGCACCTGAGGGCGACGACAATACAATCATCATTCCGCGCCGTTCAATGCCGGCGAATTTTGCTGTATCACTCAATATTCATCACCTGTTCGCGTATCTGATCTATTGCAGCTTTCATTTCAAGTCCCAGTTCGGTTACTTTCCCGGAGGGAGATTTTGAACACAAGGTGTTGGTTTCCCGGTTGAACTCCTGCACCAGAAATTCAAGTTTTCGCCCTATCGGCCCGTCTGAATTCAGATAAGCTCTAGCGGCCAGTATATGGGCATCAAGGCGGTCAAGTTCCTCGGTAATGTCAGCTTTTGCAGCCAGAATTACAGCTTCCTGATAGAGCCTGTCTTCATCCAGAGAGGCTGAGGCTTCAATCACCTGAGCTATCTGCCGACGCACACGTTCACGCACCAGATCACCGGTTTTTGCTACTTCCTGACGGATATTGACCATCAGTTTTTCAATATCATTCACCTGGGAATTGAGGACACGGCAAAGCTGTTCGCCTTCGCGTTTGCGCATGGCGGCAAGATCGTGGAGTGCGGTCTCAAGGTTGTTTAAAATTTCAGTATTGCGGGCTTTGACAATTCCGTCGTCTTCTGCCGGGGCAGATTGTTCCACTATGCCTCTCAAAGCCAGCAGGCCATCGGCCGAGGGTGCTGTTGCCCCTGTTGTCTCGACCAGTCGCCTGGCAGCCTGTACAACGGCTTCAAGGGCGGCTTCATTGATTATCAACTCACCGGCGGCATCTTCCTGCTTCAGGTTTAAGGATGCCTGAACATTTCCGCGTGAAATATGTTTTGCCAGCAATTTTCTTAAATCAGGCTCAAGACGCTCATAACCATAGGGTAAGCGGCATCGAATATCCAACGATTTGCCGTTGACACATCTCAGCTCCCAATGCCAGCGAACATTTGAATAAGTGCCATCACTGCGGGCAAATCCGGTCATGCTGATTAGGGGCATAGGTACCTTGAGATTAAGGGAATCACCGTTTAACAATAACCAAATTTATTGCGCTGGTACAACTGCACTCTTGGGCACCGGAGGTATTTCCGGGGCGGCTGGTACCGCAGACTGGTTTTTCTGCTGCTTCTGCCAGATGCGGTATTTGGCAACATTTATATTGTGCTCTTTCAAAGTCTTGGCAAACAGATGACCGCCGGTGCCGTCGGCGACAAAAAACAGCTCTTCAGATTGCACCGGATGGAGCACGGCTTCAATTGCCGCCCGGCCCGGATTTGTAATCGGTGTGGGCGGCAGTCCGTCAATCTGATAGGTGTTATAAGGTGTGGCCGCGTCAATTTCACTTTGTCTGATGGGCCGGCCCAACGCACCTTTCGGCCCCATGATGCCATAGATTATGGTCGGGTCAGATTGCAGGCGCATGGATTTATTCAGCCGATTGATAAAGACCGCGGCAACACGTCTGCGCTCGCCGGATTGTCCGGTTTCCTTTTCAACGATGGAGGCCAGAATAACTGCTTCTTCCGGTGATTCAAGCGGCAGGTTATCGATGCGTTCTTCCCAGGCTTTTTCCAAAACCACGCGCTGTGCCTCTACCATGCGCTCGAGCAGTTCCTGCCGCGAGGTGCCGCGCTGGAATGCATAGGTTTCCGGTAATAAAGAGCCTTCTTTGGGGGTTTCTTCTATGGTCCCTGTGAGGATGGTATCCTGGTTGAGGCGATCAACAATCTGCTGGCTGGTCAGGCCTTCGGGCAAGGTAACTTTGTAGGCAACAGATTTTCCGCTTCTGAAAATGCGGATAATCTCCTCCATGCTTACATTGGCATTCAGGGGAAACTCTCCTGCTTTTAAAGTGCCGGTTTCTTTGTTGAGGTAGAAGCCCAGGATAAATACGCGCGCGTCCGAAATATACCCTTTGTCCATAAGGTTTTGAGCAATTACGGTTACGCTGTCTCCCTTTTCAACCGTATATATTATATCAGCGGCAAGGGGGCCTGGGCCTTCAAATGTTGTTTTAAGGTAATACATAAAGCCGATCACAAGCCCGCCTATGAAGACGACAGTGACTAAAAGTCCCCACAAAATGGCCGCGAGGCGATTGCTTCGGCTGGATCGGGATTTACGTTTTATGGCTCTGGTCCCCACTTTTGAAAACTGACGCAACGAAAGCATATGGGGTACATGGCTGGAGAAATGTCATACAGGCTACTTACCAATTCGCATATTTAATCACAAAGCGTTTTTATGTGTCCGTATAACGCCGCAAAACCAAAGATGCATTGGTTCCACCAAATCCGAAGGAATTTGTCAATACCACATTGATTTC
>CAZVAZ010000419.1:0-2375 GCA_964625235.1 uncultured Hyphomicrobiales bacterium | reverse complement strand
TTTTAGTTTTATGGTCTACTGGTATACCAGAGGCCACGGTCTGTATGGGAGCAAAAAGCGATTGTGCAGTTTGCTCCGGTCTTTGGCAAAAAAAGCGCTGCGCGCGGGTTTTGACGAGCAATATTCGTGTTGATCTGTGAACGTGGTGCAGACTTAGGGAGGATACTAATGCGTCGTTTAGTTAAAACCACTTTCGGTGTTGGGATGACTTTCGGGTTGGCCCTGACCGCTGTCGTCGGTGTTGCTCAAAATGAAGCCTTTGCAGCCAAAGACTGGAAACCAAAAAAGCCGGTCCAGTTTGTTGTTATGGCGGGTAAAGGCGGCGGTGCTGATAAAGCTGTCCGCTTGATTCAAAGCATCATTGCCAAAAACAAAATGGCTCCTTTTGCCTTTACACCAGTCAACAAGCCTGGTGGATCTGGCGCTGAAGCACTCGTCTATATGAAACAGAAAAATGGTGATGATCACACCATCATGTTCACCTTGAACAGTTTCTACACAACTCCGCTGCGCCAGCCTGGCCTGGGAATTGATATTACCACATTCACCCCCATCGCCCGTATGGCCGAAGATACGTTCCTGCTGTGGGTTAATTCTGATCGCAAAGACATCAATAATATTGAAGACTTTGTAAAAGCCGCAAAAGCCAAGGGCAAAGCCTGGATCATGGCTGGAACCGGCAAAAACTCCGAAGACAACCTGCTCACAGACTTCCTCAACAAGGCCTACGGTCTTGAAATGAAGTATGTGCCTTACAAGGGCGGCGGCAAGGTTGCCAAGCAGCTTGCCGGTAACAACGCCGATTCAACCGTCAATAACCCATCCGAACAACTGGGGTTTTATGAAGCAGGAAAAACCAAGGCTCTTGCTGCGTTTACACCAAAAAGATTGCCGCTGTTCAAAGATGCGCCAACCTTTAAAGAGCTTGGCAAAGACTTTGTCTACTTCATGCAGCGCACCGTTGTTGGCGCGCCCGGCATGAGTGCGGGGGCTGCAGCTTATTATCAGGAGCTGTTTTCAAAAGTGTTCAATACGCCGGAATGGCAGGAGTACCGCACCAAGAAAAGCCTGCAGGGCGACCTTCTTGTTGGTGATGATCTGATGGCTTATTGGAAAAATGAGCGTGAAATACATCGGAAGATGTTGATGGAAATGGGTGTCATCAAAGGCTGATCCACCAGGTGAAAATCAATAAGAAAAGAAACAAACTGGTGTTGCGGGGAAAATTTCGTTCATGAGAACAGCTGAACTTGTTATGGCGATTGTGATGGCAGTTTTCTCCGCTTACCTGATGTGGAAAAGTGCGGAGCTTCCCATCGGCTGGATACCCGATGAAGGCCCCGGTGGCGGGTTCTGGCCGTTCTGGCTGGCCGCAGCCATGCTGGCGTCGTGTTTTTCGATAATCTATAGATGGGTGAGAAAAACCAGCCCGCTTTCCCGCTCCACTGAAATTTTTATGGATGGCGAAGCCTTCAGGGGTTTTGTTCTGGTTGCAGGGTCTTTGATTATCACAGTCGCGCTGTTTCACTACATCGGTATTTATGGGGCATTACCGCTTTTCCTGATTTTTCATATCAGGTTTTTAGGCGGGCACTCGTGGCCTTTCACCGGTTTAATGGCTGTGCTCACACCGGTGGTAACATTTCTCTTTTTTGAAATTGTACTCAAGATAACGCTGCCAAAAGGGCTGACGGATGAGTATTTTTACCCAATTTTCGCTTTGTTTGCTTGAAAGAGCACGCACAATGAATAACACGTTTTAAAAAGTCGGCAGGAAATTATGGAAATCTTGGGTCTGTTAATGGATGGCTTTGCAATCGCACTGCAACCGTTGAACCTTGGCCTCATTATCCTCGGGTGTGCTCTGGGTTTAATCATTGGTGCAATGCCCGGCCTTGGCTCGGTAAACGGCGTGGCTATTCTCCTGCCGATCACTTTTTTGGTGCCACCAACCGGTGCCATCATATTTCTTGCAGCCCTTTATTATGGCGCCATGTATGGCGGCGCGGTAAGTTCCATCATGCTGGGTATTCCCGGAGCCTCAACCGCGGTTGCCACCACATTTGACGGCCGCCCGCTGGCACTTCAGGGCCATGCCGACAAGGCGCTTATAGCGGCCGCCACAGCATCGTTCGTCGGCGGCACAATTTCCGTTGTTCTGTTTACATTCTTTGCACCACCCCTGGCTCACGTTGCCCTGGTTTTTGGCGCGCCGGAAGAATTTGCCCTGATGATGCTGGCCTTTGCCACCTTCATTGGTTTGGGCGGCGATGATATTGCCAAAACCATTTTCTCCATCTGTATTGGTCTTGTTTTCAGCGCCGTTGGTCTTGACATCATGAGCGGTGAGCCCCGCCTTATCTTTTTCGATATTA
>CAZVAZ010000418.1:0-2387 GCA_964625235.1 uncultured Hyphomicrobiales bacterium | reverse complement strand
CGGTCTCGACGAAGGTTTCCAGATCGTGATAATATTCATCAAAACTGTCTATATGACCTTTGCGTGGATTTTCCAACACCCGCGGTGAGCGGCCCTGGCCGCGCCAATCCATGGCGGCAACCGAAAAGCCGCGATCCAGCAACTCTTTTATAATCTCAAAATACTTTTCTATAAATTCACCGCGACCGGTAAACAGACACACCGTGCCCCGGCTTTGGCCATGGCGCGCAGGCCAGATGGCATAGCGCAATGGCACCTTGTCGCGGGCTTCAAAAAATCCCGCCTGCGCCCCTCTGGGTGTGGGGTTTTTGTCGGTTTTAACAAGGTCCATAACCGGGCTCGAAGCTCATTATTTCAGCGGGTAGTGGTCAGGCGGGCGATTATAATTCGAGGGCATTAAGGAGTTCTGACCCGGCAACAAAAAACAGGAGCCTTTCACAAGACCCCTGTATTTTCGCTAATCTTTGATCCGGTAGGTTCTACCAGTTGGTTCTCCAGGCATTGCCGTAAGCGTAACCGGGAGAATAGTTGCGGATAATTTTGCGTTTTACGATGCGCAGGTTGCATCCGTTTACTTTCACCTTGACCAGATAGCCGCGTGGCGACACTGCTTTGGCGGAATAAATCTTGCCGTTCCGGCGGATGCGGCGGATATCGTAAAACCCGCGGGAGCGAAGTGAACGCCTGATGGCGCGTTTTCCGGCAATGTTGCAAACGTAGGGCCGCTGGTAGCGGTAGCCTCTGTTGTATTTGTAAGGCTTCTTATAGCCATAACGATTAGCATTACGTCTGTGCCGTTTTTTATTATATCCATAGGGCTGATGTACCCGGGTAAAACCGTTGCCGATAGTTATGCCGGAGCCATTGCCAAACTGCAGTTCAAACTGAACGCCTGATTTATTCTTATGATTGTGACCGGCCTGGGCCTGGGCTTGAAAACCAAATGTGGCTGCAACCAGGGCTGTGAGAGCAATAAGTGTCTTTTTCATCGTTCGTCTCCTGTTTCAGTTGCAACTTGGGACCCGATGTCCTCAGCAACTTGAGACCAACCATAAAGCCCGCCACCTGAACCAAAGCAGAAGGCCTTGTTCATATTCGGTTCATCTGGCAAAAACCGGGTATTTTGAGCAAAAATCGGCTGAAAACAGCTAATTATAATTTCACTTTATTGCCTTTTCCTCTAAAAATTTTCTTGAAACCGGAAATCCAGCCCCCATATTTAAGACATGGATGCCAATCGCGGGTCCATATTTACCAAACGCCTGGCCGTTCGCGGCAGACACAAACACATCGCTTATGAAAGGATGTAAATCATGCATTTTGACCTAACCCCCCTATATAGATCGTCCATCGGTTTTGACCGCCTTGCCTCCCTGTTGGAGACAGCCTCCAACCAGGATGTCGGCACAACGTCATATCCGCCTTACAATATTGAACTGCTTTCGGAAAACGCCTATCGCATTACCATGGCGGTGGCTGGCTTTGGCGAAGACGACATCAATATTGAAACCAAGGAACAGTCCCTGACCATCACCGGCGAAAAGGGTGAAGAAACCTCGTCCGAGTTCTTGCATCAGGGCATTGCGGCACGCAACTTTGAACGCCAATTCAGGCTCGCCGACCACGTCGAAGTCACCGGCGCCAGCCTCGCCAACGGCTTGCTGCACGTGGATTTAAAGCGTGAATTGCCAGAAACAATGAAGCCCCGCTCCATTGAGATTGCTGCTGGTAAAACAGATAAACCCAAAGCAATCGGCAAAAAAGCTGCATAACGCAGATTTAACCCCGATATTCAAAAAAGAAGGGCGTCGCGAAAGCGGCGACCTTTTTTTGTGGCTGTTACACCCCATCCCCGATGTACGTTCCAGCACACGTCAGTAGCGCCTGATTTCGCATCAAAATAGTTTAACCGGTTTGCAAGGCAGACTTCCCAATGATGGCTGGTTTATCTGGACACAGTTGCCTTTCATTGTTATTTACGCGGCTCAATCAGATAACACAGGAAACCCTTGGGGGAGTTCATTCAGCACGCCTCATTTTGGAGAGCGGAGACAGAAGAAGCACTGGCTGAATAATCTAAGCCATCGTAAAGCCCATGGAATTTGTAACGGCTTCAAGAAATTCAGATGCGTAGTATTGAAAGTGAATGATGATTACAGAAAAAGAAATCACTCGCATCCGATCTGAGACACCCGGTATCGATAAAAGCATACATTTATTAGCCTCAGGCTCAGCGCTAATGCCCAACAAGGTGGTCGATGCAGTTGTTAATCATACAATTCTTGAAAGTCAAATCGGCGGTTATGAAGCGCAAGTCCGGCAAAGTGGAGCGCTGGATCAGATTTACGATACTGTTGCGGGCCATATCGGAGCAAAGCGCCACGAAA
>CAZVAZ010000417.1:0-2389 GCA_964625235.1 uncultured Hyphomicrobiales bacterium | reverse complement strand
TAATATCTCTTAAACAAATCTGGGTTGCGGTTGCGGTCTGGCCAAATTGGCAATTGTTCCGCATATATCCAGTGACATATCACAAAATATAACGCTGCTTATCCTGAATTACTCATATAGTGAAGAAGAAACTTGAAACAAGCGTTATAAATGAAGGTTTGAGTATGCTGCGTTGCGTCTGGATTGCTTTGGTTTTTTGCCTTATGCCGGTTGCGAGCGCCCAAGCCAAAAGCCCGTTGATAGCCGCCGCCGCCAGCTTGCGTTTTGTCATGCCCGAGCTGGAACAGGCGTTTATTGCCAAAGGCGGCACAAAACTAAGGGTTAGTTTTGGCTCATCGGGCAATCTCAGTCGCCAGATACTGCAAGGCGCTCCCCATGAACTGTTTCTGTCGGCAGATACATCTTATGTGTCCGCCCTGATTGATAAAGGCCTGACAAAGGACAAGGGCCTCATATACGCCTATGGCCGCATTGCTCTGATCACGGCCAGAAATTCCGGTGTTGAGGTCGATACTGATTTCGCGGGCATCCGGGCAACGCTCGCTTCGGGTCGCCTCAAACGTTTCGCTATCGCCAATCCTGAACACGCCCCATACGGTCGCGCCGCCAGACAGGTTCTGGAAAAAACCGGCCTTTGGGAGAACATTCAACCCCGCTTGATTTTTGGCGAGAATGTCTCGCAAACGGCCCAGTTTGCCATTTCATCGGCAGCCCAGGGCGGGCTGGTGTCCTACTCGTTGGCGCTGGCGCCGGTTGTTGCGGCAAAGACAAATCAGGTTGTCATACCCGCGTCCTGGCATCAGCCATTAAAACACCACATGGTTCTGCTCAAAGGGGCGGCCCGGGAAACGGTGGATTTTTATAATTTTATGCGCTCGCCGCAAGCTCAGGAAATTCTGGCGCGTTCCGGGTTTTCTCCCGTCAGTTAACCTCTTTTGCCGCCATGATATGAATGTCCTGAGCCAGCAAAGAAACGGTGATGGCTTCACCGATTTTAATTTCATTGCGCCGTGCTGCGTGCGTATCCAGAGAAATCACCAGCGAACAGTCATCCATGTCTTCAATCAGCATGGTAATGCGGCTGATTTCATTGAATGTCAGAACTTCAGACACGCGACCGGTTACCGGATTTTCGCGTTCTCCCTTTGATGGCTTTCGGCGTCGGTGCAAGACAACAAAAGAGGGCGGGATGGTCCAGGAGACAGTGTCGCCGATTTCAACGCTGATATTTTCAATAATTTCCAAAGTGATGTTATTCCACCGCATAAGCGCTGGCCCTGTCTCGCTGGCATGGCACTCAATCACGCCTTGAAATATATTGGGAAGATCTATCAGACGGGCAACAAGAGGGGAGACCGGCTGGGTCATTATTCTGTCAGGCAGGCCAAAATCAAGGGTCTCACCGTGATGCAACACGCAAATCCTGTCGGCAAGCAGCGTTGCTTCCTCAAGGTCGTGCGTCACCAGGACAACCGGGATATCGATATGTTGACGCAAGACTGCAAGTTCGCTCTGCAACTTGCGTCGTGTCACTCTGTCAACAGCAGAAAACGGCTCATCAAGCAGCAGAACCTCAGGCTCGCGCGCCAGTGCGCGGGCCAGGGCAACGCGCTGCCGCTGGCCGCCTGACAGGGTTGCGGGCCGGCGGTTTTCAAGCCCGCCAAGATTAACGCGTTCAAGCCAGTCATGGGCGCGGGTGCTACGCTGCTCGCGGGGCACGTGATCCAGGGCTATGGTTACATTGTCGAGAACACACATATGAGGAAACAGGGCAGGTTCCTGAAATACCATGCCGATACGGCGCTGCTGCGGTGAGCGGCACAGGTTTGCGCCGGTATCAAGCCAGGTTTCACCGGCGCAGGTAATCTCGCCGGATTGTGGCGAATGGAGCCCGGCAATGGCTCTGAGGATTGTCGTCTTGCCGCTGCCTGACGGCCCTACCAGAGCTACCAGTTCACCGCGCTGGCAACAAAACTGTGCCTGCAGGGGAATGGGGTGGTGCTGGCGCAGATGCAAAGACAGGCCGGATTTATCATGTTGGCTAGATGTCACGAGCGCCCGCTCCACCTTGGCATTGCCATATAGACGATAGCCAAAGTCAAAAACGAAATACTCAGCAAGACAAGAGACATGACGCCTGCTGCCACATTGTCGAAGGCCTGGACGCGGTCATAGATGGCAATTGCGATGGTGCGAGTCTCATCGGGAATATTGCCGCCAACCATCAAGACCACGCCGAACTCCCCCATAGTATGGGCAAACGTCAACGTAAATGCGGAGACAACACCGGGCAGGGCCAGGGGCAGTTCAATGCGAAAAAAGGTTTTCAGGTTAGACATGCCGCTGCACCAGGCGGCTTCGCGCAGGTTTACCGGGATAGCTTCAAAGG
>CAZVAZ010000416.1:0-2389 GCA_964625235.1 uncultured Hyphomicrobiales bacterium | reverse complement strand
ACCATCGTCAACTCGCTGTTTGCCGCCATTCTTCTCGGCGGCCTCGCCTTTGGAAAATCATTTCTGTCAACACTGTTCAGTGAGGTTTTTCAGCTTGAGCCTGAAGGCTGGCGCATTCTCACCTTTAGATGGGGCCTGTTTTTTATCGCCCTTGCCATCATCAACGAAATTGTCTGGCGCAATTACTCAACCGATTTCTGGGTCTCTTTCAAACTGTTTGGCATTATGCCACTGACCATGGTGTTTGCTCTTTCCCAATTCAGGGTTTTAAGCAAGTACCAGATCACACCCGATGACGAGTAGTTTTAAGATTATTGCCCCTGATCCAAAGCTGCACACTCACAGACTTGTGAAAATTTAACGATTGATTTGTTTGCCTGAAAGTAAGTTATAAAGAAAACAGGGACGAGATGATCCGAAAATTATCGAGATAAATCCACTTCATCTCAAGCAACTCTCCTTCATCGTTTGGCTTTAAAAGCCAACCGTCTTTTGATAAAACTATGGTTTCAAAATCATGCGCTCACCGAAGTTAATAAAAAAACTCGAAAAGTCAGCCTACCATCTGATCCGGCGGGCCGGGCAGTTTGGAGCCGATATTTACGCTGTAAACAAAAATTCGAAAGATTTGACGCCACGACAGTTTGCGGTTCTTTTGACGGTTGCCCAGAATGAAAGTATCAGCCAGATCGGTCTGGTGGAAAAAACCGGCATTGATCGCAGTACCCTGGCTGATCTGGTCAAACGCTTAAGCGATCGCAGTCTGCTCCAGCGCCGCAGAACCAAGGAAGATGCCCGTGCCAATGCCTTGCGCATTTCTGCCAGCGGCCGTCGCGCACTCAGTTCCAGCCAGACCGCAGCAGCCCGCGCCGATGCCGCCATACTCGCCGCACTGCCAGTTGACCGGCGCAAAGGTTTCATCGCTGATCTTGAGTTGATTTCCGCAGCCGTTGATGAGCTTGAACATAAAAACGGTATCAAAACTTCAAAACCGGCTAAACCCGGGCCGCCACGAAAAACCAAAGCCAAACATCTGTAATATCTCTTGTCAGTTATATCAGGTCACTTTTTCATTAAGCTCTCTTTGGAGCCCTTGCGGGTGACCAGAAATACCGCTGTCATTACCAGCAAAAGCGCGGTAAGCGAATTTGCTCTTAAGCTTTCACCTAAGAAAACCACACCGAGAATGGTTCCCCCCAAAGGGACGACAAAATTTATCTGGGACACCCGTCCAGCGCCAAGCCTTGGCACCAGATAGAAGTATATCAAAGTTGCCAGCGCCGTGGGAAACAGTCCGAGATAAAGCGCTGCAGCCAGGGAGCGCGAAAATACGGGAAATCCTTGTGGAGGCGTTTCAAACGTAAAGGCCAGCCCCACAATCACAACAGTACCAATCAACATGGAACCCGAAGCCATAACCAACGCAGGAAGTGCTGCATAGCGACGAACAAAAAGTGTGGTGAAAGCATAACAAAGTGCTGCACCAAGGATTGCCGCCTGGCCACCAAGCTGGCTGCCAAGCCCTTTTAATGCCTCCGGCCCTATCAAGACCACCAACCCGAGCACCCCGATGATAATCCCGGCAATTGCCCTGAGGCTCAGTTCTTCATCACGATGCACCAGAGGAGCAAACAACACAGTTGCAACAGGTGCAATCCCCATCAAAAGTGCCGCAAGCCCGCTGTCTACACTGAGTTCGCCAAAGCTGATAAGCGAGAATGGTATTATGTTACCTGTCAGTCCGCAAACACAAAGGATGCCCCAGGAACGCAAATCCTTCGGCAGCGACAATGAAGAAATGCGCAACACAATCAACATTACCGTTGTGCCAATAACCATGCGCACGGCCACAAGAGTTAGCGGCCCCATGGTTTCAAGGCCAATCTTGATAGCCAGGAAGGAAGAACTCCAGACAACAGCCAAAACAATCCACAGCAGTAAATTTTTTGACACGGCTTCCTTCCGACTTGAATAATATTCTAAATGTGATATGCTACGTTTAATGTAGCATATCACAATATCTCCTGGCTACTGATTTTGTGCAAAAGTTCAAAGCTGATGGCGCAGAAAAGAAACAACCTGAAAATTCCCAGCCCCGGCTCGCCAGTACGCGGTTCAAAAACCGGCCAGCCGATCATGGTGCTGTTTGATCTTATTGGCCGACGCTGGTCAATGGGAATACTGTGGAATCTGAGCGATCAAAATTGCACCTTCAGAGAACTCCAGGCCCGCTGCGGCTCGCTATCGCCCACGGTCCTGAATACCCGGTTGAAGGAGTTGCGCGCCGTAGGTCTGGTGACAAGGGCTAAAAATGGATATGCCCTTACCCCGGCGGGACATGAGCTTTATTGCCATCTGGAGCCATTGGGCGCATGGGCCAAAAACTGGA
>CAZVAZ010000415.1:0-2393 GCA_964625235.1 uncultured Hyphomicrobiales bacterium | reverse complement strand
AATATTACGTCCTTGAGATGTTTCCCTACCCTTCCGGGCGCATTCACATGGGCCACGTGCGCAACTATGCCATGGGTGACGTGGTCGCCAGATACAAACGCGCCAAAGGTTTCAACGTCCTTCACCCCATGGGCTGGGATGCTTTTGGCATGCCGGCGGAAAATGCCGCCATGGAAAACAACGTTCATCCGGCTGAATGGACCTATGCCAACATTAACGCCATGCGGGCGCAATTAAAATCCATGGGCCTGTCAATTGACTGGTCGCGCGAAATTGCCACCTGTCACCCGGACTATTATCGCCACCAACAGGCGATGTTTATTGATTTTCTCAAAGCTGGCCTGATTTACCGTAAAAAAAGCAAGGTCAACTGGGACCCGGTTGATCATACGGTATTGGCCAACGAACAGGTTATTGATGGCCGCGGCTGGCGTTCCGGCGCTCTGGTTGAACAGCGTGAGCTGGTGCAGTGGTTTTTCAAAATTTCTGAATATTCAGAAGAGTTGCTGCAATCACTTGAAGCCCTGGAACGCTGGCCTGACAAAGTCCGCCTGATGCAGCAAAACTGGATTGGTCGCTCTGAAGGTGTTGAGATGACCTTTGCCTTGCGCAATGTGCCGCCGCGAATTGATGCAACAGGCATAGAGTTATACACCACGCGCGCGGATACTTTATTTGGCGCAAGCTTTTGTGCCATATCACCGGATCATCCGCTGGCCACACAACTCAGTGCTGAAAATTCTGAAATCGCGACGTTTATTGCCGATTGCCACCGCCTTGGCACCAGTCAGGAAGCGCTGGAAAAGGCGGAAAAGCGCGGGTTTGATACCGGTATTAAAGCCGTGCATCCATTTGATGAAACAATCGAGTTACCGCTTTACATCGCCAATTTCGTGTTGATGGACTATGGCACCGGCGCCATTTTCGGCTGCCCGGCCCACGATCAGCGCGACATCGATATTGCCCACAACTACAATCTTACAGTCACACCGGGGGTAATACCGCCAGGCGAGGATCCGGCAACTTTCGACGTCGGATCAGAAGCTTATCTTGGCGAAGGCCATCTGGCCAACTCGCATTTTCTCGATGGCCTGACAATAGAAGAGGCAAAACAGGCCGCCGCTGAAAGACTGGAGAACCAGAAACTTGAAGGCAGGCCACAAGGTGCGCGCAAGGTAAATTACCGCCTGCGCGACTGGGGCGTATCACGCCAGCGCTACTGGGGTTGCCCAATCCCGGTTATCCATTGCGACAAATGCGGCACACTTCCCGTTGAAGTTCAGGATTTACCGGTTATTCTTCCTGATGAAATTACCCGCGATAAACCAGGCAACCCTCTTGTTCACCACCCCACCTGGAAACATGTTACCTGTCACCAGTGTGGCGGTAAAGCTGAACGCGAGACCGACACGTTTGATACTTTTATTGACAGCTCGTGGTATTTTGCCCGCTTTTGCTCACCGCGTTCTGATACCCCTACCGATTTGGAGGCCGTAAATTACTGGTTGCCGGTAGATCAGTATATAGGCGGTATAGAACATGCCATATTACACCTTCTGTACTCGCGGTTTTTCACCCGCGCCATGGAGATAACCGGCCATGTGGACCTGAAGGAGCCTTTCGATGGTCTGTTTACGCAAGGCATGGTTGTCCATGAAACCTACAAAGGCAAAGACGGAAACTGGCTAAGCCCGGCTGAAATCGACATATTAGGTGAAGGCGATGATCGCCGCGCAACTGAAACTGCGTCCGGTGAGAGAGCAACCATTGGCAATATTGAAAAAATGTCCAAATCCAAGCGCAACACCATAGATCCAACAGATATTCTCGAAGATTATGGTGCTGATACCGCACGCTGGTTCATGTTATCGGATTCCCCGCCCGAGCGAGATGTCATCTGGACTGAGGCTGGCGTTGAAGGTGCACACCGTTTTGTTCAGCGGCTTTTTCGTCTGATTGGAGATTTAATCGCCCGGCAGAATAATCCCGGCTTTGTTGCAGAAAATTCCTCTCCCGATACCATTGTAGCTCTACGCACTGCCACCCATAAAACCCTTGCTGCCGTTGGCTCAAGCATTGAAGGCTTGCGCTTCAACCGTGCCGTTGCCCATATTTATGAGTTGACCAACACCATTGCTGCCTTTGCTTCTGCCAACAAAAATAGCTTGGACGCGCCCGCTCTTAAAGCGTATTCTGAAGCCTGTAACATTCTGGTGCAGATGACCGGCCCAATGATGCCACATTTATCAGAAGAATGCTGGCAGTTACTCGGTCACACATCAATGCTGGCTGACCAGGATTGGCCGGCGACGGAAGAGGAATTACTGGTTGAGGACAATATTACTGTTGCAGTTCAGGTCAACGGCAAGCGCCGGGCGGAGCTTACAATTGCA
>CAZVAZ010000414.1:0-2414 GCA_964625235.1 uncultured Hyphomicrobiales bacterium | reverse complement strand
ATAGAGGCAATATCAAGCCCGCCGCCGCCGCCAACCGCCAGACCGAGCATGCCTAATACCTGCCCACCCAGACCACCGCCGATAATTCCGATGACCGAATTCCATAAGGTTCCAAGGCTGTGTTTTTTTAACGCCATGCCTGCGGCATTGCCGCCTATAGCACCGGCAACCAGTTGAATAATAAGTTCCATAATCTGTTTCCTCCCCGAAACAATGCACCAGAATGATCATGTCCAAACCGAATCAGACCACATTCATAAGTTAGGAACTCAAATCCTATACTTGTTTATGCTGCTGTGAAATACTATTTTCTGTTTCCACAATTGAAGGAGGCTCCCCCATGGTTTTTGGCTCTGTTCCCAAAATTCCCGTTGCCCGCCATAACCGCTCTGCCCAGATAGCCGATGACATTGATTTTGAAATCAAGGGTGCCGAAATGCAGTTTGTTGAAATCGAACTTGATCCCGGTGAAAGCGCTATTGCCGAAGCCGGTGCGATGATGTTCAAAGCCCCCAGCGTTACCATGGAAACCGTCTTTGGTGATGGCTCGGACCAATATCAGGGCGGCGGTATATTTGACAGGCTTGTCGGTGCCGGAAAACGCCTGATTACCGGCGAAAGCCTGTTCACCACTGTGTTTACCCACAATGGCAGCGGCAAATCCCGGGTTGCCTTTGCCGCCCCTTATGCCGGGCATATTATGGCGCTCAAGCTGGATGAGTACGACAATAAAATCATCTGCCAGAAAGATGCGTTTTTATGTGCTGCACGCGGGGTAGCCTTAGGCATACATTTCCAGAAAAAAATCCTCACCGGGCTTTTTGGCGGTGAAGGCTTCATCATGCAATCGCTTGAAGGCGACGGCTGGGTGTTCATCCACATGGGTGGCACCGTGGTCGAGCGTGAACTCGCACCGGGCGAAGAACTTCACGTTGATACCGGCTGTGTGGCTGCAATGACGGCCACAGTTGATTTCGATCTTGAACGTGCCGGTGGTATCAAATCGATGATATTTGGTGGTGAAGGCATGTTTTTTGCCCGCCTCACCGGGCCTGGAAAAGTGTGGATACAAAGCCTGCCGTTTTCGCGGCTGGCCGGTCGCATGCTGGCCGCTGGCCCCGGCGGCAGAGACGTGGGTGAAGGCTCTCTCCTGGGACCGATAGGCGATATAATCGGTGGCAAAAAATTCTAACCTCAAAGGAAAATTTATGAAACTGCATTCCTCCGGCCCCTCACCCTTTGGTCGAAAAGTAAAAATCGCCGCCTATCATCTGGGATTGATGGATCGGATTACCATTGAGCAAACAGACGTCAACAACCCGGACCCTGATTTTTATGACACAAACCCCCTGGGTAAAATTCCGGCGCTCGTTGTTGATGACAATCAGGTGCTTTTTGATTCCCGCGTCATCATCGAATATCTCGACAGCATCGCCACCTCGAACAGGATATTCATAGCCGATGGCCCCGCAAGGTTCAAAGACCTGACGTTAGGTGCGCTGGCTGATGGTATGATGGATGCCGGTATATTGCAGGTTTACGAAACCCGTAAACGCCCGCCGGAAGAACGCAGTCAAGGCTGGCTCGATTTTCAAGCCGGAAAAGTCGCCCGCACCCTTGACGCCCTCGAAGCCGATACGCCTTCACTGGAAGACGGCATTACCATAGGTCACATAGGTCTTGCCTGTGCGCTTGGCTATCTCGACTTCAGGTTTAACGGCGACTGGCGGGCCAGCCATCCAAAACTGGTAAGCTGGCTGGATAGTTTTGCAGCTGAAGTTCCAGGCTTTGATAAAACCCGCCCGCCACCGGCCTGACCCCCATGCCTCCAGAACTGGTTATTTTCGATTGCGATGGCGTCCTCGTTAACAGTGAAGACATTGCCAACGAGGTGATGGCGAACAATCTTGCCCGTTATGGTCTGTCTTTGACGTTAGAGCAATGTATGGACCTGTTTGTCGGCGGCACCATGATGATGGTTAAAGCAAAAGCGCAAAACCTGGGTGCACAATTGCCACAAGGTTGGATTAATGAAGTCTATGACGAAACCTACGCCCGGCTCAGACAAGGTGTTCCGGTCATAAAGGGAATACCGGAAATCCTCGACGCTCTTGATGCAGCCAGCATCGCCTATTGCGTTGCCTCAAACGGCAGCGAAGAAAAAATGGCAATCACGCTTGGTCAAAACGGCTTGTTGGCAAGGTTTGAAAAATTCATGTTTTCAGCCCACAGCCTCGGCACTGCCAAACCCGACCCGCAGATGTTCCTCCACGCTGCCCGGAGCTTCAACATCACCCCGGCTGCCTGCATCGTCATTGAAGACAGCACCAGCGGTGCCAAAGCCGCCCGCCGTGCCAACATTGCGTATTCCGGGGTCATCCGGCCACTGATTCCGATAACATCCGGCCACCCAT
>CAZVAZ010000413.1:0-2417 GCA_964625235.1 uncultured Hyphomicrobiales bacterium | reverse complement strand
ACCCAGGAAGTGTTTATAGAACATGTGGGTCAACCGACTTTAGCCTGCATCCGGCCTGCGGTGAAAGCGTTGCAGGATTTAGGCATGCATCGCAAGGTGCAGTTGATCCTGTCTGGCGGCATTCGTAATGGCGCTGATGTGGCCAAGGCGCTGGCACTTGGTGCTGATGCGGTATCGATTGGAACAGCGGCTCTGGTGGCGATGGGGGATAATGATCCCGCTTTGGAAGAAGAATACAACAAGCTTGGCACCACAGCGGGGGCCTATGATGACTGGCAGGACGGGCTTGACCCTGCCGGTATTTCGACCCAGGACCCTGAGCTATCGGCCCGGCTTGATCCGGTAAAGGCTGGTCACCGGCTGGCCAATTATCTTAAAGTCATGACACTGGAAGCCCAAACAATTGCGCGCGCCTGTGGTAAAAGCCATGTGCATAATCTGGAGCCTGAAGATCTGGTGGCGCTGACGGTGGAAGCTGCCGCCATGGCGCAGGTGCCGCTGGCGGGAACTGACTGGATACCGGGGCGTGATCGTTATTAAAATTTGTTTGCATTAGGGAGAAATAACAATGGCAAAAGATCTGGCCAAATACGCCAAGGAAAATGGCGTCAAATATTTTTTGATGAATTTCACCGACCTGTTTGGAACACAACGTTCCAAACTGGTGCCAGCGCAGGCGATTGGTGCCATGCAAAAATCGGGTGCGGGTTTTGCAGGCTTTGCTGCCTGGCTCGATATGACCCCGGCGCATCCCGATATGTTTGCCATGCCCGATGCGGACGCGGTAATCCAGTTGCCGTGGAAGCCGGAAGTGGCCTGGGTGCCGGGTGATTTATACATGGATGGTGAGAAAATTGCCCAGGCGCCGCGCAATGTTTTGCAGGCGCAAATTGCCAAGGCGGCTGAAAAAGGCCTGTTGATGAAGGCCGGGGTTGAGCCTGAATTTCATCTGATCAATGCCGATGGCTCTGATATTTCGGACGACCGCGATACCCAGGAAAAACCCTGTTATGATCAATCCGCTTTGATGCGGCGTTATGATGTTATTTCCGAAATCTGTGACACCATGATTGAACTGGGCTGGGGTCCATATCAAAACGATCATGAAGATGCCAACGGGCAATTTGAAATCAACTGGGATTTTTATGACAGTCTGAAAACGGCAGATCAATTGTGCTTCTTCCGTTTCATGGTCAAATCAATTGCCGAAAAACACGGGCTGCGCGCAACCTTCATGCCCAAGCCGTTCAGCCATCTTTCCGGAAATGGTTGTCATGTGCATGCAAGCCTGTGGACGCTGGATGAAAAAACCTGTCTCACCTATGATGAGGACGGCGAGTTGGGATTGTCGGAACTGGGCTATCATTTCATGGGCGGCGTGCTTGCCCATGCTGAAGGACTGGCTGCAATCACCAACCCGACAGTTAATTCGTATAAGCGCATCAATGCGCCGACAACGTCGTCGGGCGCAACGTGGGCACCAAACTCGATAACCTTTGGCGGCAACAACCGTACTCATCTGATACGGGTGCCGGATGTGGGCCGGTTTGAGTTTCGTCTGGCTGATGGTGCAGCCAATCCATATTTGCTGATGGCGGGCTTTTTAGCTGCCGGGCTCGACGGCATTGACAATAAAACCAGTCCGGGCAAGCGGCTGGATATAGATATGTATGCGGAGGGTCACAAGGTAAAGGGTGCCAAGAAACTGCCGCTATACCTGATTGACGCCATTCGCCTGTTTGCCAAGGACAAGGTGTTGTGTGCAGCACTAGGCGATGAATTTTCAGCTGCCTATATCAAGCTCAAAACCGCCGACTGGAATCAATATTCCCAATATGTAACCCAATGGGAGCGTGATACGACGCTGGACTGTTAGAGGCCTGGTTGCGAACAACCGAATTTTCTTTTTTTTCGTCATGCCTGTGCTTGTCACAGGTATCCATTCCATTGAGCTGTCTTTCTGGTGAGAGCTTTGCGGTATGGATCCCCGCAACAAGTGCGGGGATGACGAGGGGGTGTGCGGGGATGACGAGCGGGGTGGTTTAAAGCCCTCTAAACGCAACAGACTTCAAGCGTCTAACTGCTATCAGCACCAACGAGGTCGGCTTTGGCTTTTTCGAGGTGTTCTTTGATGCATTTGACCGCACCGGCGACGTTTCTTTGGGAGAGCGCTTCGAACAGGTTTCGGTGCTGGATGTTGTAGGCGCGGATCTGGCTCGGTGTCAGCACTTCTTCTTTCATTGCCCGCCACTGGGCGTGTGATCTTATGCGGTTGATCTGTTGAAAGAAGTTCAACAGTAACGGATTGCGGGCACAACGCGCAAGATGCTCGTGGAATTCTCCATCGAGCAGGGTAAAGGCATCCTTGTCGTTGCCGCAGGCATCGAGGCGGTTGATGAGGACTTCCATGTTTTCGA
>CAZVAZ010000412.1:0-2419 GCA_964625235.1 uncultured Hyphomicrobiales bacterium | reverse complement strand
CAGCACCTTACCGCAGATAGTCTTGCGTCTGGCGCAAAAAGAATGTGACCACCTGATCATTAGTGGCGGCGACGGTACCATTCAGGCCGTGCTCACCCAACTGGCCGAGGCCAACCCGTTTACCGTGCAGCCTACGCTGATCCTGTTACCGCACGGCACAACCAACATGACCGCCAAGGATGCCGGCATTGCCTCATTGTCAAAATCTGACCGCGTCATCACCTCTATCGCCGGTTATGGCGTTTCTCAATTGCCTGGTGAAATCGTAAACCGTCACACCATAAGAATTGCCAACTCTGGAAGCGGCACCCCGCTCCATGGCATGTATTTTGGCTGGGGCGCAGTCCACCGCGCCGTGCTCAAGTGCCAGAAAGACGTCCATGCCATGGGCTTGCGAGGCGACCTTGGTCCAGCCCTTACTCTTTTGGGCTCCTGGATATCCCACCTGTTCGGGCGCAGCGGCTGCGATCCTGACCGCATAGTGCAGGGATGCGATCTAAATCTCGTGGCCGATGGCGAAACGAAGGCTGACAGCCAGCAGCTTTTGTTGTCAATCACCACTTTAGAGCACCTCATCGCCAACTGCCGTCCGTTCTGGAACCAGAGTGAAAATGCGCTGAAAACCACCCTTATTGCCTATCCGGTACAAAAAACCCTGCGCATGTTAATCCCGGTGCTTTATGGTGATAAACGCAGGAAAATTTCCGAACCGGGTTATGATAGTTTTCCGGCAAAACAGCTATCGTTTCAAACAACGAGCGATTGCATTCTTGACGGTGAAATTGTCACCGCACCTGAAAATCAGCCTTTGCAGGTGTCGCTGGGGCCTGAATTCAGGTTTTTGAAGCTCTGATACAAATGGCAACCAATGCAGAATAGCAAACTTCGCAGTCTCATCGAAGCGACATCATCCAAACCGGTGGTAGCGGAAATTGAAGCAATCGCCACCACTATACGTGCGCGCCACGAAGTCTCGGTTTTGGCTATTTTAGGCTATGGCTCGTGCCTGCGCGGTGAACATGTAGCCGACACGCTTGTGGATTTTTATGTCATTGTTGAAAACTATAGATCAACCCACAAAAACGTATTTTCCCGTATTGGCAACCGCCTGTTACCACCCAATGTTTATTATCAGGAATGCTCATTCAACAATTCTGTAATCCGCTGTAAATATGCTGTTGTCTGCCTCACCCAGTTTGGCAAAAAAGTATCCCCGGATACCAAAAATCCTTATTTCTGGGCACGTTTTTGCCAGCCTGCCGCGTTGATTTACGTCCGCGATGACACCACAAGAAATAAAGTAATTGACGCCTTGATGACAGCCGTCACCACCACTTTGAGCGAAGCTGAAAAACTTTCACCTTCAGCGTCTGCCCATGCCAAGTGGATAGAAATCCTGTCGCAAACCTATAAAACAGAATTGCGCTCTGAACGCTCCAACCGTGCAACCGCGATAGTCAACGCCAATCCTGCCTATTATGAAGCCCTGCATGATGCCGTTTATGCAACGGCGCACAAACCAGCCTCATCAACGGCTGACAATTCCGGCTGGCAGCAGCGGCGGCTCATAGGTAAAACCCTGTCTGTTTTGCGTCTGATCAAAGCCGCCTTCACCTTTGATGGCGGCGCTGATTATCTGGCCTGGAAAATTACCCGCCATTCAGGTGTCGAGGTCAACCTGACGCCATGGCAGCGCCGCCACCCGATTTTATCAGCACCAAAACTGTTCTGGCAGTTGTATGCCAAAGGCGCCTTTAGATAAAACCTTAAGCGCTTTGCGGCGCAGTGACTTGAGGCAGTGACAGAACCACAGTTTCAAACAAAGAGATAATCTTGTCGATATCCTGTTCGCTGTGACCAGCTGACACACTACAGCGCAACAGGCACACACCATTAGGCGTTCCCGGTGGCAGGGCAATATTAACGTAGACACCTGCATCCAATAACCTGTTCCACAGAACGATTGCTGTTGGCTCGTCCGCAATACGTACAGCTATAATCGGGCTTGGTACATCGCAACACAACGCCAGGCCTAAAGATTTAAACCCGCGGTGAAGACGCTCACTGTTGTGCCGCAGCTTTTGCCGCAATTCGGGCCGCGCTTCCAGCTGTTTTATCGCTTCTTTAACAGTCGCAATTGTTGCTGGTGAGGGTGAGGCTGAAAACATATAAGCGCGCGCGGCAAAGCGCAGCATTTCAAATAATTCATGGTCACTGGCAGCAAACCCGCCAATGGCACCAAAACTCTTGGAAAATGTGCCGACGACAAAATCAACATCGCTTTCCAGCTCCGCTTCATCAGCAAGCCCGCGCCCGTTGGCGCCCAAAACGCCGGTTGAATGGGCCTCATCCACCAGCAACTGGAAGCCATACTCGTGCTTGACATCAACAAATTCGCGCAAGGGTGCGCGATCACCAA
>CAZVAZ010000411.1:0-2420 GCA_964625235.1 uncultured Hyphomicrobiales bacterium | reverse complement strand
GTTTTGCCACCCGCCCCGGCGCAAAGATCGCAGACCTGCATGCCGGGTTCAACGCCGGCCAGAAGAGAGACCAGTTGCGAGCCCTCATCCTGGACCTCAAACCAGCCCTTGCCGTGGGCGGCTTCAATCTCAACGTTAGGGCTGCGGCCAGCTTTTTCGGGCGGCATTATGCGTATACCGATGGGTGAATGAGGTGTTGCTTCAGCGCCAAATTTTTCCAGCGCTTTAAGAACTTTTTCGCGTGTGGCCTTTAGCGTATTGACCCGCAAATCAATCGGCGCGCGATTGGCCAGCGCTGCCGTCATTTCCACAAGTTGTGACCCAAAAGCGTGGGTGAAAGAAACATGAAGCCATTCGGGATAATTGCCGCGAACCCAGGCGGGTGCTTCATGCAGCGATAAAAACGCCAGTCTCAGGCTTTCTTCATCGCTCAAAGCAGGTGGGGAAAATTTCGACTGTTTACATAACTCGTCGCAACTCTCACCCCAGACAAAGCTCAAAACACCAAGGCCGAGCGAGCGTGCATCATCATCGCCCATGGCCCAGGCCAGACTGTTTTTGTTGCGCAAAGCATCAAAGACAATATTTCCGATGGCGGCACGGTCACTGGACCCGGCAAAGCGGTGTTTGCGGCCCCAGTCACGCAAGGTTTTTGCTGCCGGGCGGTGATGTGTGGCAATTTCTTCGAGAATTTCTATGGCTGCGGCCAAACGTCCAGCTGTCTGCATCGCTTAGCCTCCCATCATCAAAAGAGTGAACCCGAGATATCCCCACATCGTAGCCAGCACGGCAAAACCGGTAACAAAGGCAACGAAGCGCTGCTGCACATTATTTGCTGTTACGTAAATCCAGGCATGGACAGCACGTGTTGCCACGAACCCCCAGGCCAGAGCAATCAGGACCACATCAACGGCATTATTTATCTGCGCGAAAATACTGACGGCGTAAAACAGCACCGGCAGTTGAAACTGGCTGTTGTAGGTATTGGCAAACCGGGTGGCACGCTCGGGCCAGGCATTTTGGCCCATTGCGATATCTTTGATGCTGACCTCCCCGCGCCTGATCGAGGCAAGACGAATTCTGCCGGTGGCATAGAGCAGAACAAAAGTCAGAACCACCTGGGCAAAAACCGGGTAAAAAATCAGAGTATCAGACATGGATACTCAATTGCGACTGCGATAGTTGGGGCTTTCGCGGGTAATGGTCACATCATGGGTGTGGCTTTCGTGCAGGGCAGCGGCTGAAATTCGCACAAACTCGGTTTTTGTCTGAAATTCAGCGAGATTGGCGCAACCAGTATAGCCCATGGCGGCACGAAGACCACCGACGAGTTGATGCAGAATACTGGCAACCGAACCTTTATAGGGCACCTGGCCTTCGATACCTTCGGGCACCAGTTTAAGCGTATCCTTGATGTCCTGTTGAAAATATCTGTCGGCTGACCCGCGGGCCATGGCTCCAACCGAGCCCATACCGCGATAGGCTTTATATGAACGCCCCTGATAGAGAAAAACCTCACCGGGGCTTTCATCCGTTCCCGCCAGCAACGTGCCAATCATGGTGCACGAGGCACCGGCGGCAAGGGCTTTGGCAATATCGCCGGAATATTTGATACCGCCATCGGCTATGGTGGGAATATTCTGTTCGCGCGCTGCATCAGCTGCTTCCATTATTGCTGTCAATTGCGGCACGCCAACGCCAGCAACAATGCGTGTCGTGCAAATCGAGCCGGGGCCAATACCGATTTTAACACCATCGGCTCCGGCATCAATCAGGGCTTTGGTGCCATCACCGGTGGCAACATTTCCCGCCACCACCTGTACTGAATTACTAAGTTTCTTGATGCGGTTAACCACCTCAAGCACATGGATTGAATGACCGTGCGCGGTATCCACAACCACCAGGTCGACACCGGCATCAATCAGTCTTTCCGCCCGCTCAAGCCCGGCATCGCCGACGGAAGTTGCCGCTGCCACCCGTAATCTGCCTTGTTTATCCTTGCACGCATTGGGATGAAGTTTGGCCTTGTCCATATCCTTGACGGTCAATAATCCGATGCAGGAATAATTGTCATCCACCACAATCAGTTTTTCAATGCGGTGTTGATGAAACAACCGCTTGGCCTCATCGGTATCCACATTCTCTTTAACCGTGATAACTTTCTCAGTCATAAAAGACGATACCGGCACATCAACGTTGGTGGCAAATCGCACATCCCTGTTGGTGAGGATACCCACCAGCCTGCCGGTTTTATCGCTTTCATTATTCTTGACCACCACCGGAATGCCGGAGATTTTGTGCGTACCCATAAGATCAAGTGCATCAGCAAGTTTTGCATCGGGCGCAATGGTCAGGGGATTGATCACCATGCCACTTTCAAACTTTTTCACCCTGAGCACATGTTCCGCCTGCACCTGCGG
>CAZVAZ010000410.1:0-2432 GCA_964625235.1 uncultured Hyphomicrobiales bacterium | reverse complement strand
AAAAAAGGCTATCAGATCATCACCGCCGGTGCGGATGTGGGCTTTGTTGCCGCTGGAGCCGAGGCTTCCCTGAAAGCGGCATTTGACAGATAATCCGCAACACAATTGTTCTTATTTCAGAATGTTTTCGAGAGGGCGGCGGTATGGGTTTCTGTGACAAGCACAGGAATGAATTTACGTTTTGAAAAATAAACAAGAAGATTTAAGTTTGCTTTGAGATTTTTCTGCTGCGAGCATGATTAAATCTCGAATGTAGCAGGTTTTTCATAGTAAGAATTGGTGGGTTTCTTGAAAATAGTGAACGTCCGGTGAACCAGACCTAACGTGTAGAAAGCTCGACTTGATCGAAACCGCCCGGCGGTTAACACCAAATCGACGTGCCGCCTCGCGCTGGCTCAACCCGTCATAGGGACAAACCAACAGAAGTTTCCACACAATCAAGACCCATTGCAGACGTGTCTCGCAAAGGGAAAGTGACCTCAAAAGGCCGCTTTTGTTTCAAATAGTGGTAAATTCGGTTTCAAAACCAACCGCGATCCTATGGCATTAAACAGTCGGGTTAGCACTGTCCGTTCTTACGAAGCCTACTGGGGTGCCCACCCTTGAGGGTGCTCGTTTTAGCGCCAAAAGTGAAGCGGCTGCCTAACGGTGGCAGTTTGTGTGAGTTGATAAATTTTATATCAATCAACCACCGCCGAGCTGATAAGAAGTGACCACAGCCTTATCAAGTTTGATTTCGTATGCTACTTTTTTGTCCGTTGATTTTACAGTTAGGTTTTTAACCCCACCCTGGACGTTATCAAGCTCTTTATTACTGAGTTCTTTTGTAGATGGTTTTGTCTTTTTATCTGTCATGATATTCTCCTCATTTTCAAACACTATGAATATCATATAAGGATATTCTGCACTTTTTCAAGTGGTAGCACTAATATCTGAAATGAAATGCATCCCGACGGCATCATTGCTGTTCTTGCCGGGTCAGCCGCGCCGCCCCGGGTATTGGGCAACATATTCCAGCAGAAGTTTCAGGAGATATTTGACTCACCCGAATATGCCGCCTCTCTGGCTGATGACACGCAAAAGCGTGCCAACCACTGCGCTTTTTGCCGCTATGAAAAAGCCTGCGATCAGCGCCCCGTCCTTGATGGCCCGGTGGGTCTCAAAAAGGGACCATGCAAGATAGATTCAAAACTCTGCGAATTTGCCGAGCAATATGCGGGCGAATTCAACTGACAGATACATGTCAGTTGGGGTGTGGCATAGAGTGATGATTGACAATCATCAGGAGTTCACAATGCTAACCTCAAACATAGTAGAAATTGTTTCATTCAAGCTGGCGAAAGGCGTTAGTGATGAAGCGTTCTTAAAGACCATCCCTCTTATCAGTGTTTTTTTGAAGACTTGCGACGGATTTATCTCGCGTCATTTGTCCAGAGGTGAAGACGGTGAGTGGGTGGACCATGTGCAATGGGCGAATATGGCGAATGCCCAATCTGCCTCGCAAAAGTTTATGGACGACAAATCCCTCAAACCGGTTATGGAGAAAATTGATAGCGCAAGCGTCACCATGCGCCACAATTTTCTCCTTCATTCAGAAACATCCTGAATGCGCAGGACTGACCGCCTCTTTGAGCTTATTCAGTTGTTCAGGGGCGGTCGGTTGCAGCGTGGCCGCGATTTGGCTGAAAAACTCGGTGTTTCCGTTAGAACGATTTATCGTGATATTGATACGCTGGTGGCTTCCGGTGTCGCCATTGAAGGCGAACGCGGTGTCGGCTACATCTTGCGCCAACCGATTTTTCTGCCGCCGCTCAATCTCACCTGTCTGGAGCTCGAAGCGCTGCACCTGGGTATTTCCATGGTGCAGAAGGCAGCAGACGAAGAATTGTCTGGTGCGGGGCATGATTTGCTGGCGAAAATAGATGCAGTATTGCCAGGTGATCGCCCGCGCTCCACCCACAATTGGGGCGTGGCGATATATGGTAATGCGCTTAAAGACAGCCTTCAATTCATGCCGGTGCTGCGTCGGGCTATCAACCTGCGGCGCTAAATTGATTTGGATTATGAAAGCCTCACACAGGAAAACTCAACCCGGACCATACAGCCGTTGCAGCTGGAATTCTGGGGTAATGTGTGGACATGTACGGCGTGGTGTGAGGTGCGCGAAGATTTTCGGGTTTTTCGCGTTGACCGGATTGTTCGCTGTAAACTCGTCGATCAGAAATTTGGCGGCGAACCCGGTAAATCACTGGCAACCTATCTGAAACTGTTTCAACAATCGTCCTGACTCAGGATATTTTTAACCTGTGTTTTAATGTCGTCGACAGCTTTATGTTGAGGGTTTATACGGGCCAGCACCTGAACGCCGCTAATCAACGCGATAATGTGGCGGGCTGCCTTGCCGGTATCGATATCCTCGCGAACCTCGCCAG
>CAZVAZ010000409.1:0-2440 GCA_964625235.1 uncultured Hyphomicrobiales bacterium | reverse complement strand
AAAAAGCATGTAACCCCTGCAATCCGTGCGCTGCTAAAAAAGCTTGCAACCCATGCAATCCATGCGCTGCCAAAAAAGCCAGCAATCCATGCAACCCGTGCGCGGCTGCAAATCCGTGTAATCCTTGTGCGGCTGCAAATCCCTGCAACCCGTGTGGAGCTGCAGCGGCTGCGCCTGAATTGAGCGAAAAAGAGCTCGTAGCTGCCTATAACTGCATCTATCCTGAAATGCAGGCCGGATATGCCAAGGCTGGAATTCCAGCTGCAGTAGGCTACAAAAAATGGGCGAAACGTTTCTCGCGTGTGTCTTATCAATCCGACACTCATGGTGGCCGCATGGTCAACAGCTACTCCAACTCGGTCGGCAAAAAGGCCTACGCCAAGTTTGAAAATCTGAAAAAAGCGCCGGTAGGCTCTGTCTACATTAAAGACAGTTTTTCCGTTGGCAAAAACGGATCTCTTTCCGCTGGCCCGGTTTTCCTGATGGAAAAAAAGAAGGCCGGATTTGACAAGGAAAATGGCGATTGGCGCTACTATTTGATCCTGCCAAACGGAAACCTTATGGGTACAACAAAAGGTAAAAATTCCGCTGGCGTGAAGTTCTGTGCCGATTGTCACAATGCTGCGGCAGAAACCGACTTTTTGTACTTCCTGCCTGAGGAGTTTCGTGTTTCGAGCAAGTAACCTCGAACCTCAACAAGTTACAGGGCGGCACCGGTATGAATGGTGCCGCCCTGAAGAATTTCACAAGATTTTTTCTCAAGTATCACTGTAGAGATGAAAAAGATCATGATTTTCAGAGGCTTCAGCCTTACCCTCGCCAGCCTGGCGATGTTAATTTCTGCCACCGTCCACGCCCAGCAAATTGTCTCGGACAATGACGTGGGCTTTATCGATGGTGGCACTCTTACCATTAAAGGCAAATCGTTTGTGCTTTATGCCATCAAAGCACCGCAACTCGGATCCTACTGCAATCCTCAGATGAAAAAATTCGATTGCGGATTGATCTCCAAATCATCTTTGATGGACATGAGCGCCGGCGCCAGAATAATCTGTTCACCTGCACCTGCACCCTATAATGATAAAAAGTACAAATGCCTGTCGAACGGCTATGATCTTTCCGAGGGAATGGTCTTTACCGGTTGGGCAATGCCGCTGGAAACAGCGCCCGATTTGTTTAAAAAGCTTGCCCGCGAGGCAAAAGAAAAACGCCGCGGCATGTGGCGCATCTCAACCCGATAAAAGGACACACATTGATGACAGCCCTCACCCCTTTGATACCACGCCAACCGACACCGGAACTGAATATCGAACTGGTGGGTGGCGAAAGCTGGAGCCTGTCAGCCCAGAGCCCGCAAAACTTCACAATGATTGTGGTTTATCGCGGGTTTCACTGCCCGATTTGCTCACGTTATCTGGCCGACCTTAATGCGAAAGTTGATGATTTTTCCCAACAAGGCGTCAATGTCGTCGTTGTCTCCAGCGATACACCCGAGCGCGCCGCACAAGCCAAACAGGAATGGGGCCTGGACAAGCTCGATTTAGGCTTTGGCCTCAGCCTCGAAGAGGGCCGCAAGTGGGGCCTGTATATATCGAAAAGCAAGGGTGCCACTTCCAGCGGCGTCATTGAACCTGATCTTTTTTTAGAGCCGGGATTATTCCTCATCCGCCCCAATGGCGAGCTTTACTTTGTCACCGTGCAATCCATGCCGTTTGCCCGGCCCGCTTTCGCAGATATTCTCGGTGCCGTAAAATTTGTTATCGCCAATGATTATCCTGGCCGTGGCGAAGTCATCGACTGATTGAGCCTGATACCGTCTTTTAATTTTTCACTTGATACAGATCAAAACACTGCAATTCAAGCCAGGCTAGTGTCCGGCCGATAAGGCTTGATATATGATCACTGATACCAACAATCACTACGACATCGTCATTGCAGGTGCCGGGCCTGCGGGCCTAAGTTTCGCACGTGCCCTGGCCACATCTGGTCTCAGCATTGCTGTGGTTGAAAAATCACCCCGGCACATATTGGCCAATCCACCGCAAGACGGTCGCGACATTGCCTTAACGCACTCCTCCGAAACAATTATGAAGGATCTGGATATTTGGGCACAGATACCGAACTCCAGTATTGGCATCATCAGACAGGCTCAGGTGTTGAACGGAAATTCTCCCTATTGCCTGCATTTTGACCATCATGACACCGATAAGGATTACCTTGGCCACATCATTGCCAACCACGTCATTCGCAAAGCCGCCTATGATGCATTGAGTGATTTTGACAATATCCATATCATCTGTGAAACCGAGGTCACATCGGTTGACACTCACGCCAACGCCGCAAGTGTCACATTATCCGATGACCGGGTGCTGCAATGTTCACTGGTGATTGCCGCCGACAGCCGGTTTTCCACCATGCGGAGAAAAATGGGAATTGCCGC
>CAZVAZ010000408.1:0-2455 GCA_964625235.1 uncultured Hyphomicrobiales bacterium | reverse complement strand
GGCAGCTCGATAAAACTCACCTCGCTTGAATATCGGCTTCTGGCCTATATGATGCATCATCAGGGCAGGGTGATTTCGCGTACTGAGCTTGTTGAACATCTTTATGATCAGGATTTTGACCGCGATTCCAACACTATCGAAGTGTTTGTCGGGCGGGTACGAAAAAAACTCGGCGGAGATTTAATAAAAACCGTTCGTGGACTGGGATACCGCCTTGGTGATGCACAAGATAATTCCTAATTCTCTTTCTTTTCGCCTGACTGCGGTGGCAGCAGCCTTCAGTCTGGCGGCTCTGGCTTTGACCGGCATCATCCTGGCATCCCTGTTTAAAGGGTATATTGAACGCAGCTTTGATGCCCGCCTTGAAGTCTATTTAACCAGCCTGATTGCATCCACGGAAAAAGGCGAAAATGACACTTTGGTCGTGGGAGAAATTGTTGGAGAGCCGCGATTTAACATACCTTTGTCCGGCTGGTACTGGCGTATTTCCCTGAAACAGAAACCGGCGGAATTAATCGCGTCGTCGCGGTCATTGTTCGCCAGCAATTTCAATATGTCAGAGCTGAATTTTCAATCAGTAGGCGAAGATGGATTGCGGCGGTCGTATATCATAGGACCCGATCAGGAGCCTTTGCGCAGTATCGAACGTTACATCCAGCTTGCACAAGGCGGAACCATTTACTCCTTTGTAGTCGCTGGCAATGCGATTGAAATGTCATCAAATGTTGAAGAGTTTAACGGGATTTTGATCCTGGCGCTGTCAATGCTGGGGCTCGGACTGGTTCTGGCAACTTTCCTTCAGGTGCGCCTCGGCCTCAGGCCATTATACAAAATCGAAAAAGCTTTGGCTGAAATCAGGTCAGGTAATTCGCGAAGTTTGAGTGGCTCATATCCTAAGGAACTTCAGCCTCTTGCCACGGAACTGAATGCATTGATCTCATCGAACGAGGCCATTGTTGAACGCGCGCGCCATCATGTGGGAAATCTCGCCCACGCTCTCAAAACCCCCCTGAGTGTCATCGCCAACGAAGCAGAAGGCAATACCGGAAAGTTTCCCCGGCTGGTGAGTGCCCAGGCGGAAATTATGGACGAACAGGTGCGGCTTTATCTTGATCGCGCCCGTATGGCTGCATCAAGCCAGGTTCTGGGTGTGGCCAGCGATGTGGCACCTGCGATTTCCGGTATTCTCAGAACGCTGTCGCGAATACACATTGATCGCACCATAGCTGTTGAATTTGAACCTCCTGCCGACATCAGGTTTAAAGGTGAAAAACATGATTTTGAGGAACTCGCCGGCAATGTGCTCGACAATGCGTTTAAATGGACCGGCAGCAAAGTTAAGGTCTCCGTCACCAAAACAACAGAGACTGAGCCAGACATAAAAATGCTGCGTCTGGTGGTTGATGATGACGGGCCGGGACTTGCCGGTGACATGCGCCTGGAAGCGTTGCAACGAGGGCGGCGGCTGGATGAAACCAAACCCGGCTCAGGTCTGGGCCTGTCAATTGTCACCGAACTGGTGGATATCTATGGTGGCGAGATAAAGCTCGGAAAATCGGAACTTGGTGGATTGCAGGTCGAAATCTGGCTGCCCCGGGCATAATTCTTCCAGCCGGTTTACCCGTCAGGAGCGGTGCTTCCATAGGAATTGATTTAAATTGTTGAAATGCAACCAATTCTTAAACGCTTTCGCGTATGGCTGTTTGATGGAACTTGATACGCAAACCCAGGAAAAACTCAACGCGCAGCTGGCGTTTTTACCGCCAAAAGCTGCCCTTGCATTGTTGCGCGAAGTTGGGCGTGACGAGGAGCGCGGCGGAAATTCATATCCCCATGAATTTGTTGCCGAAAAACTGACCGAAAACCTGGAAAATCATGGATTTGATGCAGAGCTCTTGCCGCAGCCCCGGGCCTTGTTTTGCGAACCGTTTCAGGCCTTCCTGGTAGATAGTAAAAATGACCCCAGACAACGCGGGGCAATTTTAAGAGATTCTGCCAGCGTAATCTGGAACTGGCTATGGACTGAATTGTTTTGCGACCAGTTACCGGATCTGGAATTCAGGGTCCTCGAAGCGTTGCGCAATGACAGGCCCGCCGATGCCCGGGCATTGATGGCTGCATTCCACAGCCAGGCCGGTGACAGTATCTGGTCGCAATTGAGCGTTGTTGAAGAAGGCTCACGTGAACATTTGAGTTATAACTCAAAATTTGGAAAACCCGGTGTTTTCGAAGACGCAATGGAAATGGCCAGAGCGCTGCAGATTGCGCCCGCCCTTATTCAATTGCGCGGTAAAATGCGAGCGGGCTTAACACTCACCCATGACGAAGATGTCCGGCATTGCCACGTCTTGTATAAGAAGTTTTTAAAAGCGGCAGACAATCACACGGAATTGGGCATGATGTTGATGGCCAGACGGCTTGAAAAACCGTATGAAGTCATAAAAATTATACAGCA
>CAZVAZ010000407.1:0-2463 GCA_964625235.1 uncultured Hyphomicrobiales bacterium | reverse complement strand
CTCGAAAACGACGAAGATTTCGTCACAGCCCTGCTGGAAGACGAAGGCGTTGCCGTGGTCCACGGAGCGGCGTTTGGCCTGTCACCGTTCTTCCGTATCTCCTATGCGACTTCGACAGATGTGCTGGAAGAAGCGTGCATGCGGGTGCAGAGGTTTTGTTCGAGCTTG
The DNA here is from genome assembly GCA_964625235.1 of uncultured Hyphomicrobiales bacterium. Taxonomy (GTDB): domain Bacteria; phylum Pseudomonadota; class Alphaproteobacteria; order Rhizobiales; family JAJFHR01; genus JAJFHR01. The sequence continues at coordinate 2,295 of CAZVAZ010000407.1, read as the reverse complement.
CGGTAGGGGAGGGGGTGACTGCCACCACCCCGTCATACCGGCGCAAGCCGGTATCCAGGCAGCGGGGCATGAACTTGTAGCGCTGGATACCGGCTTTCGCCGGTATGACGAATGTAAGAAATTGTTTAAGTGCCCTTGCCGGAAGGGGGTTGTAGCCCCTTTTGGAATAATCATGCCTATGTTGCTGCACTCTCAATTTTCAGAGCGACCTGAACACCATATTTTATCAAATCTCCGAAATTTGAGAACACTCCGGAATAATTTTGCATATTTGCCGGGGCAACATCAAAGCGGGTTTTCGTCTTTTGGCGCTGCTCGCAAATTTAGTGGGTTTGGATACGTATCAAGATCACACTCACCAATTGGATAGGCCCACTTAGCAAGGGTCGGTGAGTGTAATGCCGCCCACGTCTGAACCCCATCAATTGCGAACACTCGTTGAGCGCCGGGTTCAACGGCGCTCCAACCCTCCTGAAATGTAGGCCAAATTCGCAACTCAATATCAGATCTGCCAGCCATCACACTATCGCGTAGCGCTTCAAAAATGCCATTTTTGATGTTGTTATCACCGTCACGTAGGATGATACCAAGAAACGGCAGATTGACCTTACACTCCTTGTGGAACTGGTTCAAATAATGCGTTAAATACGCTTCTCCATAGGCATCCAGTTCCAAATCAAAGGTTATCTCGACATGCACGTGCTGCGGATAAAACGGGAAAACCCCTGTGATTATTGTTTCTGGTGTTCCTCTATCATCGAATGACTTAGGTGCCTTTGCACCATGCCTAAATTGGCGCTCTATGTGTGTAATTGAAATAGAGAAGCCACTGTTTTTCTCGAGGTTAACCAACGTCTCAGCATCCCAAGGGTCACCATCCGGCCCACTTGTCGGTAACAGTTCTTCTTCTTTGCTCTTGGATTTTCCAAACATCACAATTCTCCACGCATTCAGAGAAACATGACAGATGGGTGTGGTGCGTTCAACAACAAAACAAACACCAACCACAACCCCTTCCGGCGGTGGTCACCGTAATTCCAGGACTTAGCCTTTAATGCCCGCCGCCAAGAATTCCGGTTTTTATGGAGTAATCGACTGCGACACCGTAAACCGGATCATCATCGGTTTTGACTATCAGTTGCCCGGCGCGATTCAGGAGCTTGTGGCAGTCGCGTGACAGATGGCGCAGTTGCAGTGTTTTTTCAAGAGACTGGTACTTGTTCGCCAGCGCCTCGATTGCCTGAAGGGCCGATTGATCGACGACGCGGCTATGCAGAAAGTCGACGATGACAACATCGGGATCATTGGCGGGATCAAAAACCTCTGTAAATCCATCGACCGAGCCAAAAAACAGCGGCCCTTCTATTTGATAGACCCTGGCACCTTCTTCTGTTGTCTGGATGGAGGCATGAATGCGTGTGGCGTTATTCCAGGCGTAGGCCAGAGCTGAAACGATAACGCCGACGATCACGGCAATTGCCAGATCACTCATCACCGTTACCACGGTGACCAGAAACATGACAAGGGCATCGGTCAGCGGGATTTTTCGCAAGATTCTCAGGCTTTGCCACGCGAAAGTGCCAATCACCACCATGAACATAACACCCACCAGAGCTGCCAGAGGTATTTGTTCAATCATGGACGACGCCACCAGAATAAAGGCGAGCAGGAACAGGGCGGCTGAGATTCCCGAAAGGCGTGTGCGCCCGCCGGATTTAACATTAATCATCGATTGGCCGATCATCGCACACCCGCCCATACCACCGAAGAAACCGGTAACCGTATTGGCCAACCCTTGAGCGATACACTCCTGGCTGGCACCGCCACGTTTGCCGGTAATCTCGCCCACCAGATTGAGCGTCAACAGACTTTCAATCAGACCAATGGCCGCCAGCACCAGCGCAAAGGGAAAAATGATTTTCAAGGTTTCCAGATTAAGCGGAACGCTGGGGATACTAAACTGTGGCAGTCCGCCCTGAATGGAGGCCAAATCCCCCACACGCGGCACATCTATGCCAAAAAAGATAACGACAGCGACGATGATGCCGATACCGGCCAGCGGGGCGGGGATGGCGGTGGTCAGTTTTGGCATCAACCAGATGATGGCCATGGTGGCGACGACCAGAGCCAGCATGGTTGCCAGTGGCGCGCCGGTCATCCAGACTTTGGTGTCTTCAGGCCCGGCAACCTGAAACTGGGTCAACTGGGCCAAAAAGATAACAATGGCTAGACCGTTGACGAAACCCAGCATCACCGGGTGCGGCACCAGACGAATAAACTTTCCCAGATGGAAAA
>CAZVAZ010000406.1:0-2464 GCA_964625235.1 uncultured Hyphomicrobiales bacterium | reverse complement strand
CCGCCCTGATGCCGGTCAAAGTCGCACCTGATACATCAAAACTGCTGTTATGCCCGATGCCGGGCCAGGTGGTGTCTGTTGATGTGAAGGAAGGTGATCAGGTCAAACCCGGCGACAAACTATGTATTGTCGAAGCCATGAAAATGGAAAACATCCTGCGTGCCGAGCGCGATTGCATCGTCGAAAATATCAACTGTGCCGCCGGTGATACGCTTGGTGTCGATGAAATTATCATGACATTTGAATAGACCGTGCCGCTTTACTTCGCCTATGGCTCCAACATGTCGGCACAACAGATGCGCGAGCGCTGCCCCGGTGCCACAGCAATTGGTGCCAGCGTATTGGCTAACTGGCGCTTCATCATCACGTCACGGCGCACAGCCTCCATCGTGCGCGAGAAAAATTCACACGTACACGGTGTGTTATGGCGCTGCACGCCTGAGCATCAATACACACTGGATTGTTTCGAAGGCGTGCGCATCGGCAATTACCGCCGCCGCATTGTCAGTGTCGTTGACGACGAGGGTGTGCAGCGCAATTCAATCGTCTATGTCGGCGCCAACCGCAACCGGGGCATTGGCCGCGCCGATTATCTGCTGACAGCTGTCTTGCCCGGCGCACGTGTTCATGGCCTGCCGCACGATTATATTCAGGAGCTGCAAAGCTGGCTGCCCCGCCGGATTATAGAACCCCACAGCCGCCGGTATATCGGGCGTAAAAAATAGCCTAACGGCTATAATGCAGAGGCAGGGCGGTGGAGTATTTTATTTCTTCCATGGCAAAGCTTGAGCTGACGTCCTGAAGCCCGTCAATTTTGATGATGCGCTTGTATACCGCATCGTACGCTGCAATATCGGGCACAATGATTTTGATGAGATAATCGACGGTACCGCTCATGCGGTAAAATTCGGCCACCTCATCAATGCTTTCAATATGCCGGGAAAATTCTTCGAGCCAGTCGCCGGAGTGATTGCCGGTTTTAATCATGACAAATACAGTAATGGTGAGATTGAGTGCCTTACGGTCCAAAATTGCCACCCGGCGGGAAATTACCCCTTCTTTTTCCAGCTTTTGAATGCGTCGCCAGCACGGGGTTGAGCTGATGCCGATGTGTTTGGCAATTTCCACAATCGGCAATGTAGAATCAGTTTGCAGCTGGTGCAGGATTTTTCTGTCAATGGCATCCATGGGAAAAAATACTCAAAAAAACAATTTTAATAGAAAAAAATACTAATATACGTTCCAAAGATAGTCAAACTAACAACTGTGTTCCCGGAATATGTATTACAATTTCTTCAATTCAAATCAAGGCACCCATCCAGACGGAGACATCATGCAAAAATTATTCACACAGCACCCGGAAACTGTCGGAGAGACCTATTTCCAGCACATGTATTCAGCTTCATCATTTGGCGTGAAAATGCTTGGCGGTGCTTTTTGCTGCTTTGTCCATGCGATTTTGCCATTCATGTTTGAAAAGAAAGCAAGTCAGGTCATTACAGACCTGCATGACGCTATGATAGCCAACCGGCACCGCTCGCCCGCACCTGCAGCAACTCAGGCTAAAACGACTTGAGTGCCTGAGCCAGATCATCCTTGAGGTCTTCAACATCTTCAAGACCAATGGACAGCCGCAGCACACCCGGCGTAATTCCCAACTCCTGCCGCGCCTCTTCGCCGATGCGCTGATGCGTTGTGGTGGTAGGGTGCGTGATAATAGATTTGGCATCACCAAGATTATTGCTGATCCTGAACAATTTGACTGCATTACACACGGCAAAGGCCTCAGCCTTGCCGCCATCAAGCTCAATTGCCACCATGGTTGAGCCCGCCGACATCTGTTTTAGTGCCAGGTCATATTGTGGATGATCCGGGCGGTAGGGATAGATAGAGCGTTTGACTTGCGGACGGGTTGCGAGGAAATCAGCGATTGATTTGGCATTGTCACAATGCTGCCTGACCCGGATGACCAAAGTCTCGAGACCTTTCAATAACACCCAGGCATTGAACGGGCTCAAAGACAGGCCGGTCTGGCGCAGAAAATCATGCACATATTCATCGATAAACTGTTGATCGGCGAGGATAATTCCGCCGAGCACCCGGCCTTGACCGTCAATATGTTTGGTGGCTGAATAAACCACCACATCAGCACCCAGTTCCAGCGGCTTTTGCAAAACAGGTGTGGCAAAAACATTGTCAACCACCAGTCGCGCCCCGCACTCATGGGCGATTTCGGCCACCGCAGAGATGTCCACCAGTTCAAGTGTCGGATTGGTGGGGCTTTCCAGAAAAAACACCTTTGTATTGGGCTGGCGCGCAGCTTTCCAGGCTTGCATGTCGCGTCCATCCACAAGCGTACATTCAACACCGAGATCAGGCAGCAGCTTGTTGACCACATACAGGCACGCACCAAACAGCGCCTTGGCCGCCACAATATGATCGCCGGATTTAACCTGGCACAAGA
>CAZVAZ010000405.1:0-2481 GCA_964625235.1 uncultured Hyphomicrobiales bacterium | reverse complement strand
TGAAAATAGGTGAATTGCGAGACTTCCATACCATCGCACCACACTTCCCAGCCCAGCCCCCAGGCACCAAGTGTCGGGCTTTCCCAGTCATCTTCAACAAACCTGATGTCGTGGTTTTCGGGGTCAATGCCAATGGCGTAGAGGCTTTTGAGATAAAGCTCCTGAAAATCCTTTGGAGAAGGTTTGAGGATGACCTGAAACTGATAATAATGCTGCAGGCGATTGGGGTTATTGCCATAGCGGCCATCTTTGGGTCGCCGTGACGGTTGCACGTAGGCGGCATTCCACGGCTTTGGACCCAGCGAGCGCAGGATTGTGGCTGGATGAAACGTGCCCGCCCCCACTTCCATATCGTAGGGTTGCAGGATAACGCAGCCGTAAGCTGCCCAATAATGCTGCAGGGCCAGAATCAGCCCCTGAAATGAGCGCTGGGGCACAAGACTTGCTGGAGTAGACTGGGTTGGCATTGCAACACTCTTGGGCGTAGGGCGAAAAGGCGATGTTGTTCCAGGCGACCTTAGGGATTCGCGCAAAACATGAAGAACGCGCGCAACCTACCCGTGGCACTTGTTTTGGTCAAGCGGGGCTTTTAATTCAGGCGAAATTACAGACCGTAGCGCGACCAGATAGAGCGCTCTTCGATGGTCGAGATAACGTCATCGGCAAGTCCGTGAACTAAAGATTGCCCGCTATTGCCTGAAATAAGCCCCAATGATGACCCCGGGCTGAGGCGGCGTTTGAGCCAGCCTTGTTTGGCACCGAAAAGTTTAAGCTCGACCTTGTCGCCAAATTTCTCGCGCATAATGCCGCGCATATCACCAATGCCGTCAATCAATCCCAGTTCCAGTGCTTTGGCACCGGTCCAGAATTCACCGGTAAACAGCTTTTTCTCTGTTTCCTTCAACGCATCACCGCGGGCTTTCACCACCAGATCCTTGAAGCTTTCGTGGATGTCTTTTTGCAGGGATTTGATACGTTTTATGTCGCTGGCATTTTCTGCCTTGAAAGGATCCATGATATTTTTGTTTTCACCGGCGGTATATACCCGGCGCTCGACCCCGACTTTCTTGATCAGTTCGGTAAATCCAAAGCCTGCCGCAATGACGCCGATAGAGCCGACGATAGAATTGCTGTCGGCATAAATTTCATCGCCCGCGCACGCCAGCCAATAGCCGCCGGAAGCTGCCACATCTTCGCAAAACACATAGACGGGCAAATCATGCTCTTTGGCCAGTGCGCGAATGCGCGTGTAAATCAGATTTGATTGAACCGGGGAGCCGCCGGGTGAATTTATCACCAGTGCGACTGCTTTAGCATGTTTGGCTTTAAAGGCGGCCTCCAGGGCGGTGCTGACACTGTTCAGGTTAAGGCCCGGTCGCAAGGCAGAGCCACCGCCGATGACACCACTGAGGCGTACAACGGCCACCACGGGTTTGGAATTGCGAAAGCGCCTGGGCAAAAATCGCCGCCAGCCTGTTGTTTTGGGGGATTTGGTTGTTTTCATCAGGGATAGATAATCGCCGTGAGCCCCAACCACAAGGCCAAAACAGCATTGTCGTTAAATTTTCAACCGTTTGCCATCGCGTAAAATCGCCTGAACTTCGGCAGTGAAGGTGCCGTCATCCTGATGCATGATCTGGCCCGGCAACAGGGTTGATTGGGCGCGACTGCCCTTTATGCCCTGCACAATGAGCCTTGAAGCGGGCATATGGGCTTTGGGAAACAGCGGATAAATTTTCAATCCACCGGCGCGGCCCTCAAAGCTCGCAGTCAGCTTTGCCAAGGCTTCAGCGCGATGAATGATGGTTATGGTGCCACGAGGCTTGACTACGGCTGTCAGGAATTTCAGCCATCTGTCCAGCCCTTCTGTTCCCATAACATTGGCTTTGGCCTTGCCGGCATCAGGAGAGACCTGGGCTGCGTCTTCGGCAAAAAATGGCGGATTGGCGAAAACATGATCATAGAGATTTTGCCCAATGCCGTTATGTTCCAGATCCTTAAATGACTTCGACAGATCACCTTCGACAAATGTTGAGATTTTTTCAAATCCATTGCGGGCTGCATTTCGATGGGCAAGCTCTATGCTGTGCGGATTTATTTCGAGGCCGACAACTTTGAGGTTTTCCACAGTGGCTGCCAGACACAGGCTGGCAATGCCGGTGCCGCTTCCGGCTTCAAGTGTTGTGTCGCCGGGGCGGGCTGGAACCGAGGCCGCCAGAAATACCGCATCGAGGCCGGAACGATAGCCTTTTGCCGGTTGCAAACAGTGCAATTTGCCGCCCAGAAAAGCATCATCGGTGAGTTCATCGACCACAAGCGTCATAATCCCTCTATGTTCGCCTCCTTAACAATCCGCCGGGCCTGGTTGATTTGATCGCCCATCACCATAATACGTCGTGGCAACACGCCGATTGAACCTTCAAGAACACTCATGTTGGTGTCCATAACATGATGTGGAATTCCGGCATCATTCAACATGGA
>CAZVAZ010000404.1:0-2493 GCA_964625235.1 uncultured Hyphomicrobiales bacterium | reverse complement strand
GTGAACAGGGGTAGTCGGCTAAACGGGTCGGGGCCAGTCTGGCTCTGGCCAGTTCGGTGCCAAGTGCGTCAACGTCCATTACAAAATCCGCGTTCAATTTCCAGACAAAAGAAGCCAATAACACACAAACTTATTGTCGCCGGAAAATTAATTTGAACAATTCAGTGAAATTCGCTCCACGCTAAAGGAAACTGGACGACACGATGGTATGGTTGTGGCACTAATACATTAGTGATTCCAGCGCTATCTCTGGAATTCAGAAAACACCGGGCAGCCCATTTTCCATGACACCTGAAATCGATACATCACCTGTAATCGCTGACGAAATAAAATGCACCACATGCTACATGTGCGCCTGCCGCTGTGGCATCAAGGTCTATCTCAAAGACGGTACGGTAAGCCATATTGAAGGCAACCGCGATCATCCGGTCAATAAGGGTGTTTTATGCGCCAAAGGTTCTGCCGGTATCAAACAGCATTATTCCCCGGCCAGACTGACCAAACCACTCCGCCGTGTCGGTGAGCGCGGGCGCGGTGAGTTTGAGGAAATAGAATGGGATGAAGCGCTTGATCTGGCCGCCTCATGGCTCAAGGACATTCGCGCCACAGCACCGGAAAAACTCGCTCTTTTCACCGGGCGCGATCAATCCCAGGCCCTGACGGGATGGTGGGCATCACAATTTGGCACACCCAATTTTTCCGCCCATGGTGGTTTTTGTTCGGTCAATATGGCGGCTGCCGGTCTCTACACATTCGGCGGCTCCTTCTGGGAATTTGGTGAACCGGACTGGGCCCATACAAAATATTTCATGTTGTTTGGCGTTGCCGAAGACCATGCCTCCAACCCGCTCAAAACCAATCTGGGCAAACTCAAAAAACGCGGTGTTAAATTTGTGTCCATCAATCCGGTTAAAACCGGGTATTCGGCAATTGCGGACGAATGGGTGGGGTTGCGACCGGGAACCGACGGATTGTTTACAGCCTCCCTCATCCATGAGTTGTTCAAGGCCGACAAGATAGATCTGGAATATCTGATCCGCTACACCAATGCCCCGTGGCTGGTCATACAAGACCATGGCGCTGCTGACGATGGCCTGATTGCGCGCGACAGTGACGGCGCACCTTTATGCTTTGACCAGACCACCAAATCATTGCGCGATGCAACAGGCGTTGATGTTGCACCTGCGGTCGTGGGTGAATTCACCCTTGATGATGGCCGCACCGCTGTGCCCTCGTTCCAGCTCATGGCCGAGCGCTTTTTATCGAAAGAATATGATCCTGAAATCGTCGCCCAGACCTGTGGCATCAAAGCCGATGTGATAAAGCGCATCGCCGCCGAGCTTGCCCATTGCGCCTTCGAAGAAGAAGTGGTGCTTGATGTTGCCTGGACCGACTGGGCCGGGCGCAAACATGATAAAATGATAGGCCGCCCCATATCCATGCATGCCATGCGCGGAATATCAGCGCATTCAAACGGCTTTCACACCTGCCGCCTGCTGCATGTGCTGCAAATCATCCTCGGCAGCATCGATTGCCCCGGTGGTTTCAGATATAAACCACCGTTTCCAAAACCCATTCCACCAAACCTTAAACCTGCCGGTAAAATGGGCGAAGTAAAACCTGACACGCCGCTGCCGGGCTCGCCGCTGGGGTTCACCAAAGGCCCGGAAGACTTGCTTGTGGATGGTGATGGCACCCCGTTACGCATCGATAAAGCGTACTCGTGGGATGCACCGCTGGCTGCCCACGGCCTCATGCACATGGTCATCACCAACGCCGCCAATAAAGACCCTTATGCGATTGATCTTCTGTTCATGTACATGGCCAACATGAGCTGGAATTCTTCAATGAACGTGCCTGGCATCATTGAAGCACTCACCCGCAAGGAAGACACTGGCGAATACACCATCCCCAAAATCATCTATTCCGACGCCTATTTTTCCGAGATGGTGCCATATGCCGATTTAATCCTGCCCGATACCACCTACCTTGAACGCTGGGATTGTATTTCGCTTCTCGATCGGCCGATTTCAGAACCCGATGCCGTTGCTGATTCAATCCGCCAGCCGGTGGTAGCACCGGACCGCGATGTGCGACCGTTTCAGGATGTGCTGCTGGATCTGGGCGCGCGCATCGGCCTGCCCGGAATGACCAATGACGATGGCACAGCGAAATATCCCGGTGGCTATTCCGATTACATCGTCAATCATGAGCGCCAGCCCGGCATTGGCCCGCTCGGTGGCTGGCGCGGTAAGGCGGGCGATCAGGTCTTGCGCGGCGAGCCCAACCCTCACCAGCTTGATAAGTATATCGAAAACGGCTGTTTCTGGTTTCATGAACTCGATGACAATCAGAAATATTTCAAACACGCAAATAAGAATTACCTCGACTGGGCCTTTGAAAAAGGCCTCAGCGACCGCAAAGACCAGATCATCTTTGAGCTTTACAGCGAGACCCTGCAACGCTTCCGTCTGGCCGCACGTGGATTTGGCG
>CAZVAZ010000403.1:0-2493 GCA_964625235.1 uncultured Hyphomicrobiales bacterium | reverse complement strand
CCTTCGTTGGACGGACTCTACCAAATATTGGAGGAAGTGTGGGGTCGCAGGTCACTGTCTTTGGCAACATCAAAGTTTATCAACACTTCGTTTTGGTATTCTGAAAAACACCAAAGTGCTCAGGAGTGACCGGTTGACGCAGGATGGGCTTCTCGGACATATTAGATCATGTTGTGCTTAATTGGATTGATACCGCTCCTTCACCGTCATCCTCGGGCTTGACCCGGGGATCCATTCCTCTGAGTTCTCAACATAAAGATAATTTCATGTTCTGGTTCAGGGCAGCGGTATGTATCCCCGGGTCAAGCCGAGGATGACGGATTGGGTGAGTTTGGTTGGCGCGATACGTTTTTGGCTCAGGATTCTAAATCATGAATAACAACAATATTTCTTCCATCATTTCAAAACTTGTTGCCCGTGGCCAGCGTGCCATGGCGGCATTTGAAAATGAGGACCAGGAAAAGATTGACGATGCAGTAACAGCACTTGCCTGGTCGATTTACGAACCGGGCCGGGCAAAAGAACTTGCCGAACATGCTGTGGCAGACACCGGCCTGGGCAATGTCGCCTCAAAAATCACCAAAAATACCCGCAAGACATTTGGTACGCTACGCGATTTGCTGCGGGTCAAAACAACGGGGATTATCGAAGAAATCCCCGAAAAAGGCCTGGTTAAATATGCCAAGCCGGTGGGCGTTGTAGCTGCCATCTGCCCCTCAACCAACCCCGCCGCCACTCCGGTCAACAAGGCCATGATGGCGCTGAAAGGCGGCAATGCGGTTATTATTGCGCCCTCACCGGCAGGATACAGCACCACATTGCGCACGGTTGAACATATGCGCAACGAACTCGGGCGATGCGGGGCACCACTCGATCTGGTGCAAATCCTGCCCTCTCCGGTATCGAAGGAATTGACACAAGCGTTGATGGAAGCTGTTGACCTCGTGGTGGTTACCGGATCGCAAAACAACGTGCATCGCGCCTATTCAAGCGGCTCTGTCGCCATCGGTGTGGGTGCCGGCAATGTGCCGGTGATTATCGATAAAAGCGCTGATCTGGATGATGCAGCGGCCAAAATTTGCGCCTCAAAAATATTTGATAATTCCACCTCGTGCTCGTCGGAAAATTCACTGGTGATTGTCGATGACATCTATGAAGACGCCATTGCCGCGTTGCAGCGCGCTGGCGGTTATCGCGCTAATTCAGACGACAAGGTGAAGCTGGTTGACACCTTGTGGGTGGATGGTCACCTCAACCGCCATGTGATTGCCAAGGATGCCGATGTGTTTGCAACCGTTGCCGGTCTGGGTGAAGAAGCAAAGGCTGCCAAGTTTTTCATTGTTGAACATGATGGCATCGGGGCGGATGAACCTTTGTCGAATGAAAAACTGTCACTGGTGCTGACCGTCTACCGGGCGCGAGATTTTGATGATGCCAAAGATAAAGTCAGGCGCATTTTAGAGGTTAACGGCATTGGCCATTCCTGCGGCATCCATACCAGCGATATGGCGCGTGCACGTGAACTGGCGCAGGATTTGAAAGTGGTAAGGGTTCTGGTCAATCAGGCGCATACGTTTGGCAATGGCGGCAGTTTTGACAATGGCCTCAATTTCACCTTGTCCATGGGCTGTGGCACCTGGGCCGGTAATTCGATTTCGGAAAATCTCAACTATCGCAATTTCATCAACATCACCCATCTGGTGACAACAATCGCCGAAGACAAGCCGTCAGAAGAAGAATTATTCGGAGCCTATTGGGAAAAATTCGGCAAATCTGATTAGATCATAAAAACATCATAACGCGTGGTCTTGCCGCCTATCTGGTGTGAAGGCGATTGAAGCCCCGGCATGGGCTCAGCGCGCACCGGCCATTTGAGTACCACACGATTGGTTGCAGCTTTTAACGCTGCTTGCATCAGCTCCAGACTATCAGGGTCTGCCCCCACCAGTTCGCGCAGCAAGCGCATTTCCTGTTTAACCAGTGCTGAGTTGCGCCGTGGCGGGTGCATGGGGTCCACTACAATAACTTCTGCATCAAGTTCACTAAGAATGTCTTTGGCGTCACCATGGATCAGCTTCATGCGCGCCGTAATTACGGCAATCTCTGCCGGTCCTTCCCGAGCCCGCCTCAAAGCCTCCGCCAGGGCATTGTGTACAGCCGGGGAGCGCTCTATCAGTGTCACTTGCGCGCCCAAAGATGCCAGTAGAAAAGCATCACGCCCCAGACCGGCTGTAGCATCAATAATTTTCGGGGTTCGGCCGCGCGAAAAGCCCGCAGCCTTTGGCAGGGACTGATTGCGGCCACCGCCAAACTTCAGGCGATGGGCAATGGCACCTGAAGTAAAATTGCAAGACAAGACTGGACCTGGGGTTTTTGAGATATTCCTGGCTCCCGGGGCGTTAAAATCAGAGTTACTGATCGTGGATCATAATCTCACGACCGGTGAAAGGCTATGCTCTAAATAACCGGCAATATAACGAAACTTTTACACTC
>CAZVAZ010000402.1:0-2504 GCA_964625235.1 uncultured Hyphomicrobiales bacterium | reverse complement strand
GCGCTGGGTGCGGCCCCTGCATTCAGTTTTGTGTCTGCTGGGCGAGGGTGAAGACGCGCAAGTTATTGAGTTTGAAATTGGCGATGTGACCTCCGGCAACACAACAAAAGGCCATCGCTTCATGGCCCCGGACGAGTTTACTGTTACAGGTTTTGAAGATTACGAAGCTAAATTAGCAAAAACTCACGTCATTCTCGATGCTGAACATCGCCAGGACACCATCCTGCATGACGCCAAGCAACTGGCTTTTGCCAAAGGCCTCGAACTGGTTGAAGACAGGGGCCTTTTAGCCGAGGTTGCCGGTCTGGTGGAATGGCCGGTGGTAATGATGGGAAATTTTGATAAAGCCTTTTTAGAGGTGCCGCCGGAAGTTTTGACCATCGCTATGAAATCCCATCAAAAATGTTTTTCCCTGCGCGACCCCAAAACCGGCAAACTCGCTAACGCGTTTATTCTGGTGTCGAACCTCGTTGCCAAAGATGGCGGCAAAAAGATCTCCGCCGGCAATGAACGCGTCATCAATGCGCGGCTGAGTGATGCAAGGTTCTTCTGGCAACTTGATCTCAATACCACACTGGAAGACCAGGCAAAGAAACTGGAAAAAATCGTCTTCCATGAAAAACTCGGACCCCAGAGCGAGCGCATTGACCGTCTCAAATCTCTGGCAGGAAAAATTGCTCCAATCGTTGGTGCCGACCCCGAGCAAGCGGAACGTGCAGCTTCTTTGTGCAAAGCTGATCTGGTAACCGAAATGGTCGGTGAATTCCCTGACCTGCAGGGCCTGATCGGGCGTTATTACGCATCCGCTCAAGGCGAAGACGATACCATCGCGCAAGCTTGCGAAATGCACTACAAGCCACAAGGCCCATCGGACGACGTGCCAACGCAGGCCGTATCGATTGCCGTTGCTCTGGCTGATAAACTGGATACGCTCATTGGGTTTTGGGCCATCAACGAAAAGCCAACCGGCAGTAAAGACCCGTTCGCCTTAAGGCGCGCAGCGCTGGGTGTTATCCGCATCATTCTCGAAAATAATGTGCGTCTGGGTTTTGCTGATTTGCTGCAATCTCATTTGAAACTGTATCAGGACCAGCGCGAGCCGGATTTTGGCAAAGATTTTGAACCTGCTACTCTACAGTCGTTCTTCACCGATCGCCTGAAAGTCCATTTGCGTGATCGTGGGCTTGCGCATGATATTATCGACGCGGTGCTGTCAAACAGCGCTAACGATGATCTGGTTATGATTGTCAAACGCGTGAGTGCCCTCAATGATTTTATCAAAACCGGTGACGGCACCAACCTGCTGGCAGGCTACCGGCGTGCGGTAAATATTGTAACGATTGAAGAGAAAAAAGATGGCCCCGGTATCGAGTATTCAGGCGAGGTTGACGTAAGCTTCTTCGAGCATGAAGAAGAAAAATCCCTGCATGCCGAATTGCAAACCGCTAAAGCTGCCGCCGCTACGGCATTGAAGATAGAAGATTTCTCCGCCGCCATGGCCGCCATGGCACCTTTGCGCGGGCCTGTGGATGCGTTTTTTGACGCCGTTATTGTCAATGCCGATGACCCGACCATCCGCCGCAATCGCCTATGTCTGCTCAATCAAATTCGTAAAACTCTTGGCCAGGTTGCTGATTTTTCTAAAATTGAAGGCTGATACATGTGCATCGATACCCATAAGCTCGTTTATACCTTTGGCGATGGCGTTGCCGATGGCAGTGCTGAAATGCGTAATCTGTTAGGTGGCAAAGGTGCAAATCTCGCCGAGATGTGCAACCTCGGCCTGCCGGTGCCGCCGGGATTGACGATTACCACCGAGGTCTGTACCGCTTATAATGATGCCGGTCAGAAATACCCCGAAGGTCTCAAACAACAGGTGGAAGATGCCATTGATCACATTGGCGAACTTGTTGGCCATGTGTTTGGTGATCGTGAAAACTCGCTTCTGGTGTCGGTGCGCTCTGGTGCGCGTGCCTCCATGCCGGGCATGCTCGATACGGTGTTAAACCTTGGCCTCAACGACGAAACCGTTGAGGGGTTAGCGCAAAAATCCGGCGACCGCCGCTTTGCCTACGACAGCTACCGCCGGTTTATCCAGATGTACTCGGACGTTGTTTTGGGTATTGATCATTATGAGTTTGAAGACATTCTTGGCGGCTACAAGGACGAGCACGACAAAAACCTGGACACAGACCTCGATGCCGATGACTGGCTTGAAATCATAACCCGCTATAAGGCTTGCATTGAAGAACGTCTGGAAAAGCCGTTTCCTCAGGACGTGCATGAACAACTGTGGGGTGCTGTCGGCGCGGTATTCGGCTCGTGGAACAACCAGCGCGCCAACACCTACCGCCGCCTGCATGATATCCCCGATGATTGGGGCACAGCCGTCAACATTCAGGCCATGGTATTTGGCAATATGGGCGACACCAGTGCTACTGGCGTCGCCTTTACCCGCAATCCCTCCACTGGCGAAAATGCGCTTTACGGCGAATTTCTGGTCA
>CAZVAZ010000401.1:0-2521 GCA_964625235.1 uncultured Hyphomicrobiales bacterium | reverse complement strand
AAACTACATGTATATCCAGGGCGGTGAAAACACCTTCATGCCTGATGATGATGACCCGCAAATGCCGGGTAAAGCCGGTCTGGTGGCAATTGGTGGTATTGTGCATCATTTGCAGGCACTGACAGCCATTGGTGCGCCAACGGTCAATTCTTATCGGCGCTTGTGGGATACGGGCTTTTGGGCACCGGTGTTTGCTGATTGGGGCTTTCAGAACCGCACAACCGGTTTGCGGGTCTCGGCACCGGGAAGATTTGAATATCGCTCGGTTGATTCCATGGTCAATCCGTATTTGATGGGATCGACTATTCTGGCGGCGGCTGATGATGGTATCGTCAATAAACTTGATCCCGGACCGCCTGAAGAACGCAATATTTACGAAGCCATCAAGGCGGGCAAGCAGGTTAAAAAACTGCCGATGTCATTGGGGGCTGCGCTTGAAGCGCTGGCTGATGATGAGGTTGTGCAACGCGGGCTGCCTGGTGAGATGTATCGCCTCTACCATGAGTACAAGTGGGACGAATGGGAGCGCTTTATGGCGACAGTGACCGATTGGGATCAGGAAACGTATATGGATTACCTGCCGTAAGCTGCATAGAGCCTCGGCGTTTTTGATTTTGACTACTTCTTTTTCGACAGGAGACAGATGAATTATGTGTGGAATTGCAGGGATAATACACCGCAAAGGTACAAGCAACATTGGTCTTGAAATGACCAATATGTTGCAGGCCCTTAAACACAGGGGCCCGGATTCGACCGGTTTTGCCATCTATGGTGAGCCGGAGGAAGGCGAATATATTCTGCGCTTTAAAGTGGCTGAACAGGAAGAGCTTGCCCAGGGCCACCATATCCATGCCGTCATTGCAGAACGCCGGGCGCAGGTTGATGCGCTGATGGCTGAGATGGGGGTTGATGTCACCGAGTTGGAAGAGGCGACGGAATATGCCTATCGTTATCAGATCCGCTATGATGGCGACCTCAAAAAATTCGCTGACCGGCTGGAGAACATTGAAGGCGCAGAAATCCTGTCGATTGGTAACGCGCTGGAACTGATCAAGGATCTCGGTGATGCCGGTGTGGTGTCGGGGCAATATGGTCTGGGTGACTTTACCGGCACGCATGGTATTGGCCATACGCGTATGGCAACAGAATCAGATGTTGATATCCGCTCGGCTCATCCCTACTGGGCTTATCCGTTTAACGATATCGCCGTGGTTCATAATGGTCAGATTACAAATTACTGGCTGATGCGCCGCAAGCTTGAGCGAGAGGGTCAGAGATTTGTCTCTGATTGCGATTCGGAATTACTGGCGGTCTATACGGCCACCAATCTGGAGAAGGGCATTTCACTGGAGGAAAGCCTGACGAAATCGATTGATGAAATTGACGGGGTGTTCACTTACCTGGTCACCACCAAAGATCAGCTTGGCATGGCCAAGGACACCATGGCGGCAAAGCCGATGGTGTTGTACGAATCAGATGATCTGGTGGCGCTGGCCTCTGAAGAAGTGTCAATCCGCGCACTTATTCCCCATGAAATTGATACATATGACCCTTATGACGAGGAGGTTCGGGTATGGCAGGTATGAACCAGGAAACAACATCGCACGAGATGGGAATGCACACGCAAACCCTCAAAGGCCGCGATATCAAGACCATGTTCTCGCTGAGCGAGGAGGGGACTTTTGCCTACCCTTATGCTCAGGACGTGGATTTTAACAAGCGTACCGAAATTGATGTGGCCGAGATCGAGGCAACGCAAGTCAACGGTCAGATACGCGCATTGATGAAACAGGGATACGGCACCATCGTGCTCAAAAACCCTGGTGCCAAGCACTCCTTGTGTGTAGGCATTCTCAATCGGTTGAACCTGATTATTGAAGGCTCATTGGGTTATTTCGGCTGCGGTCTCAATGACGGGCCTAACGTACGTATTTCCGGCCGGGTGGGCTGGTCGTTTGCCGAAAACATGATGGCCGGCGTGGCTATCGTTGAAAAAAATGCGGGCTCGACTTTTGGTGCCGCTATTCGCGGTGGCGATCTAGTCTGCCGTGGCTCGGTTGGATCACGCACCGGCATTGATCAGAAGGGCGGCAGCATTCTGGTCGGCGGAGATACCGGAGCGTTCACCGGCTTTATGATGCAGCGCGGGCGCATGGTGATTTGCGGCAATGCCGGCAAAAACCTTGGTGACAGCATGTATGACGGCACCATTTATGTCGGCGGTGAGATCAAGAATCTTGGTGTCGATGCAGTGCCGGAAGCGCTCAATGATATGGATAAAGCCTGGCTAGTGCGCAAACTTTCCCTGTACGAAATGCTGCCGGACAAGGGCGTTGATCATTTCACCAAAATTGTCGCGGGCAAGCAATTGTGGAACTACGACAATCTTGAACCGCATGAAAAAAAGATCATTCTTTAAAAAATTACCCTGGGAGTGCTGTTAAATGTCTGAAAACGGCTCAACAAAAAGACCAAGAGATAAAACCAAACTGGGCACAAGCTGGATTTTTTCTCAAGCGGT
>CAZVAZ010000400.1:0-2521 GCA_964625235.1 uncultured Hyphomicrobiales bacterium | reverse complement strand
CTTTTGGCCTTATCGTGACGGTACAGGGGTTTGAGACATCGCGCTATCTGGGGCAGGAGTATAACGCCACAACCCGCATTTTCTCGATGCGTTTTGCCCAATTTCTCTCATCGCTCATCTATGTGGTTTACATCGTCCTGATTGCCTATCTGTTTCGTCCCGATGAATTCAGTTTAAACGAGACAGCGATTATTGACATGATGGAGGTGGTGGCACCAGTGTTGCCGATCCTGCTCATTATCGCAGCATTAAGCGCACAATTCAGTGCGGCAGTAGCCGACACCGGCGGGTCCGGCGGACTTATTACCGAACTTACCAAAGGCCGGATAAAAACTCATCAGGCCTACGCGCTTCTTGTCTTCACCGGCCTGGTTTTGACCTGGTCTGTAAACATTTTTGAAATTGTCAGTTACGCCTCACGCGCTTTTGCACTCTATTATGGGCTGCAATCAGCCATCGCTGCGGTTCTTTGCCTAAGATCAGGTGGCAATCATTCAAAAGCGCTGGGATTTGCCCTGCTGGCCATCCTCGGTCTCGCTATTGCCGTTTTGGGTACAGCGGTGGAAACCTGAAACTCCCCGGACCAGGCTGAATTTGCAGGGCTGGAAAATCTGAAAATTTTCCTTGAACCTATAGTAGCTAGAGGTCTTATGTAGGAGGCAACATATTGTTCGCGATCAGGATGGACCCGCATGACCACCACTAAAACACTGCTTATTGACGGCATGGATTGCCCCAGTTGCACCGCTAAAATTGAAGGCATCGTCTGTAAAATCCCCGGTGTTGACAACGTCAAACTCAACTACACCAACCAGAAGCTTAAATTTGACTTTGATGAAAAATCCAGCGATGCCGGTCTGGTTGTAAAAGCGGTTGAAAAACTGGGCTACAAGGTCAACGAACCCGGCCAAAAAGCCAAAGCGCCTGACCTTTCCTGGTGGCAAACCGGCAAGGGTCGTCTGGTTATTGCCTCAGGCGCGCTTTTAGCGCTGGCTGCGATACTTTCCTATCAATTGCCCGAATATGCCGGTTATGTCTTTGCCCTGGCCGGGCTTTTAGCTTTGGTGCCACTGGCGCGCAAGGCGATTTTAAGCGCGGTGGCCGGACAACCCTTTACCATTGAGATGCTGGTTACAATCGCTGTCATCGGGGCGATTTTCATTGATGAATCAGCGGAAGCTGCTGTGGTGGTTTTCCTGTTTCTGATTGGCGAATTACTCGAGATGATGGCAGCTGCCAAGGCGCGGCGCTCGGTTCAGGCGCTGGCTGATCTGGTGCCGAAATCTGCCTTTCTGGTGACTGAAACCGGCACCATGGAAGTTGGGGCAGATACGCTTTCAATTGGCGATATCATCGAGGTGCGCCCAGGCGGGCGCATTCCGGCTGACGCAATTATTTCTGAAGGCCAGACTTCTATTGATGAAGCAGCGGTGACCGGCGAATCGATGCCAAAAAGGAAACAGGTTGGCGACAGTGTTTTTGCCGGGTCGATCAATGTGGATGGCCTGATCCGCCTCAAGGTTGAAAAAGGGCCTGAAAACAACATGATTGCCCGTATTCTGCAGATGGTGGAAGAGGCCGAAGCGAGCAAGGCGCCAACGGCGCGTTTTATCGACCGCTTCAGTCTCTATTACACTCCGGGCGTTATTGTTTTTTCAGCATTGATTGCCTTTATCCCGCCGTTATTTTTCGACGGTGATCTGACAACATGGATTTACAAGGGACTGGCAATTCTGTTGATTGGCTGCCCCTGTGCGCTTGTTTTGTCAACTCCTGCGGCCATCACCTCGGGCATTTCAGCCGGTGCCAAGCACGGCCTGCTGATTAAAGGCGGTGCCATACTTGAAGCCATCGGCTCGGTTACGCAGATAGCCTTCGACAAAACCGGCACACTGACGAAAGGCCAGCCAAAGGTCACCGATATCAAGGTGTTTTCAGGTAATGAGGAAAATATGCTCGCACTTGCCGGTGCGGTGGAAGCGGGTTCTTCCCATCCCCTGGCGCTGGCCATTGTTGAAGAGGTGGAAGCACGCGGGATAAAACTGAAGAAAACAAGTGATTCGCAAAATCTGAGTGGTCGTGGCGTACAGGCCACCGTTGCAGGAAAACGGGTGACGATTGCATCGCCGCGTTTTGCCAATGAGATTTCAGCCTTTTCGCCGCAACAGGAAAGCATTATCCAGGCGCTGGAAGATAAAGGTAAAACCATTGCCGTGGTGTTGGCGGATGAAACGCTACTGGGGATAATTGCCCTGCGTGATGAGCTGCGCGAAGATGCAATAAGTGCCATGAAGGAACTCAGCGACATTGGCGTTTCGGCCATTATGCTCACCGGCGACAACAAGCGCACCGGCTCAGCCCTGGCGGCTCAACTGGGCATCGAAGTCAAGGCGGAGTTAATGCCGCAGGACAAACTTGATGAGATAGAAAGATTAAAGGCGCGTGGCAATATCGCCATGGTGGGTGATGGTATCAATGATGCCCCGGCGCTCGCGCGCGCTGATGTGGGTATTGCCATGGG
>CAZVAZ010000399.1:0-2531 GCA_964625235.1 uncultured Hyphomicrobiales bacterium | reverse complement strand
AATCTTGAAAGTCATGGCGGTATAGGTTTCAACCGAGCCGATGCCATAGATGCACGACACTGAAGCGACAATGATAACATCATCACGCTCCAGCAGGGCGCGGGTGGCGGAATGGCGCATGCGGTCAATCTGTTCGTTGATTGACGATTCTTTTTCGATATAGGTATCGGTGCGTGGCACGTAGGCTTCGGGCATGTAATAGTCGTAATAAGAGACGAAATACTCCACCGCGTTGCCGGGGAAGAAGTTTTTAAATTCGCCATAAAGCTGGGCTGCCAGGGTCTTGTTGGGGGCGAGGATTAGCGCCGGGCGCTGGGTTGCTTCGATGACCTTGGCCATGGTGTAGGTTTTGCCTGAGCCGGTAACGCCGAGCAGCACCTGATCTCTTTCGTGGCTCTGAACGCCTTTGACCAGTTCTTTGATGGCTTCAGGCTGATCACCGGCAGGTTCAAACTCCGAGACTGTTTTAAAGGCGATGCCGCCTTCCATTTTTTCCGGCATGACCGGGCGATGCGGCACAAAAGGCTGCCCGCCAGCTTCTGACAGGCCGGGTTCGGGCGGGCGCAAATCGGCGGTGGCGTCCGCAGAAATGCCTGAGGTAGCTCCGGCACCAGGCCGGGGACCGCGCGGTGCATCAGCTATGGGCTGATCTGGTGTTGAAAATCCTTGGGACGACATCTCGCTAATATAAGGTGGTCTGCGCTCATTGCACGAAAAAACACAGCCACAGCCGAAAAAGAATTCTGATCACCTGTTTATAGTTCACGTTAATGTCAGGTATGTAATTTTTATTACCCTGAAGGATAAGTCCGCTATTGATTTTGACCACTTAAGCCGCTGTACCAGCTGACCCCCATAAAGTATACACATCCGAGTTGGGGAAAGGCTGGCTTTATGCCATTCTCTCGCCACGAATCAACCCTATCTGGTTGATATTGGGAGGGCATCGTGGGTTTAACAGATTTATTGATTCAAAATGCAAAAACGGCAACGGGCTGGATTTTGACAGACAGGCAACTGTGAGCGGGGAATATGTCAGAAAACTGCTTAATGCAGTTGCGGACAGAATTTCCGACCGGCAGATATCCTATGCAATTGGTAAAATTTATGCGCTGAAAGTTGGTGGTGCCGGGATGGCCTATCTGGTTCAGCTGGCCGTTGCGTTTTTTCTCGGTGCCGCCAACTATGGCGTTTTTGCCCTGGCCTGGATTATAGCAACAACGCTGGGGCAGATCTGCAGTAGCGGGTTTAATGACACAATGGGCCGGTTTTTACCCGGATACCTCGCGACTAAAGATTTTGCCCGCGCCCGGGGGTTTGTTCATTTCGCCATGCTCTTCACAAGCTGTGTGTCAGTGGCTGTTGCGATCGTTCTGGTGGCGGCAGCCGTGCTTATGCAACCGCTTTTTCCTGAGATTTATTTCGTACCCGTGGTACTGGCGCTGTTTTGCGTTCCTGCTTTGACCTTCACGCATTTGAAAGAATCGATTGCGGTCAGCCGTTCGCTGATTTTTTCCGGGTTGTTTCCCACGTATATTTTCCGGCCTCTGGTTTTGACCTTATTTACCGCTCTGGTTGCGATTATTCTGCATAATAACACCACCAAGGTGGCTGTTATCGGCCTGTTACTGGCCAGCTACGCGGTGGCGGTGATCCAGTGGTGGTTTTTGAAAAAGCCGCTCGAAAAAGAACTTGGAGAGGGAGAAAAAATCGTTGAACCAGCCCATTGGCTCAAGGTGTCATTGCCGTTGTTTCTGGCCCAGGGCTTTTTTGTCCTTACCACCAGTACCGATATTATCATTCTGTCTTTCTATGTTCAGCCCGAAGCGCTGGGTATCTATTTTGCCTCAGTAAAAATGGTGGCGCTGTTGTCATTCATCCATGTAGCGGTGGCTTCGGGCATTACCCGCAGGCTCTCTGAAGCCTGGGCGCATGATGATTTACCGGGGTTTAGACAACAGCTGCGCAAGGGACGCATCTGGATGATTATACCAACGCTTGCAGGCGCGGGTTTTCTGATTTTGGCAGCCCCATTCTTACTCTCTATGTTTGGCCCGGAATTTACCTCTGGCGTTGTCATTGTTACAATTCTGATTGCCGGTGTTGTCGCTCAGGCGGCCGGCGGACCTATTCAGGAGGCCTTGATTGTCAGCGGTCATCAAAAGGCGGTTTCTCTGGTTATTGTTGCCTTTTTTGTTTTGAACCTTATCCTGAGCATTGTTCTTGTAAGGTCCATGGGATTGACCGGAGTTGCCATTGCATCTGCCACCACGGTTTCGGCGCGGATTGCGGTTATGTATCTGTTTGCCTATATGCGCTCGTCAATCCTGTCAGATTGAACCGGACTGTTTGAGTGGCTTGAGCGCGGCTATGTGTTGGGGCGATAAGCCGCAGCAGCCGCCGATTACCTGCACGCCACTGTCAACCCACTGGGTGGCAAATCGCAGAAATTCATCGGCAGGGATAACTTTTTCAAACTGCCAGTTGGGCATTTTGAAATATCCTGAATCAGGATAAGCGGTGAGTGGGCC
>CAZVAZ010000398.1:0-2544 GCA_964625235.1 uncultured Hyphomicrobiales bacterium | reverse complement strand
TCACCACAGACAAGATCAGCCATGACGTGGCCGGTTGCCGGGCCGAGGCCAAAACCGTGGCCGGAAAAACCGGTGGCCATATAGAGGCCGGGCAGGGGGGCTATTCGATCGAGAACGGGAAGTACGTCGGGGGTGACGTCAATCATTCCCGCCCAGCTTTCTGCCAGGGTCAATTTGCCGAAGGCAGGTGACAGGGCCTGTATCGCTTCCAGCGATTTGCACACATGACGCGCATCCGGTTTTGGGTCAAGCACTCTGGTTTTTTCGAACGGGCTGATTTCATCGAGTTTCCATGTTCGCAAATGGGCCAGTTCCTGAAAAAAACGACTGTCGAGATGAGGACGCATGCGTCCGCCGAAAACTTCTGATTTAACCAGCGGCCAGAAATCTGACAAAAACCTGAAAGCGTCCGGCACTATGGGAAAGCGGTCAGAACCAGCAGCGGTGAGTGTATAGCCGCCATCGAGCCTGCGCCGGAAAGCGCCTGTTTCAGTGAATACACAATTTTCCGTAACCAGGGGTGCAGGCGCTGTACGGCACACAGTGGCAAGCACGCGCAGCTGTGGCAGGCGAATGCCCAGCGAGCGGCAAAACAGGCTTGACCATGCCCCGCCCGCCAGTACAACTGAAGAGGTCTCAATCGGGCCGTTTTCGGTAATGACTGCCGAAATTTTTCCGGCCTTTGTCTCAATACCTCTGACAGCACACTGGGTGAAAACCTTTGCACCAGCCAGTTGTGCCTGTCTGGCGAAGGCGGCAACAGCGAGTGACGGTTCAGCCCGGCAATCTGAAGGTGTTGTGATGCCACCAACCATCGGTGATGAGTTTGAGCGCAGAATAGTGTTGGCCGCGGTGGCCTCAATTACGTCACACTCAAAGCCTTCAGGGCGCATGCTGGCTGTGTCTGCGGCCCATTTGGCATAGATGGCAAGCGTTTTGTCACTGGAAGTGAGGTAGGTTGCGCCACATTGAGAAAAACCGATTTCCTCCGCCCCGACAAGAGCTGCCATTTCGCGCCACAGTCTTTGGGCGTGAACAGCGAGAAGGACTTCGCGTGTATCTCTGCCCTGAACCCGTACCCAGCCCCAGTTGCGTGAGGATTGTTCACCGGCAATGCGCCCCTTTTCACATAAAACAACCGGTATACCTCTTTTGGCCAAGTAGTACGCTGTCATGACACCGGCAATGCCACCGCCAATCACCACGCAGTCGGTATTTGTCGGCATATGGCTGGGATTGTCACTATTCATGCTGGATTCTTTCCAGTTGTTGCCGCTGACCAAGAAATTATGATCAGAACACCTGTGTTATAAACAACACAATCGCTACACAATTTCAATTGTGACATTTTTTGTCCACTTATTGCCGTATTGTTCAGATAGTGAATGTTTTTAATATGTTAGAGTCCTTAAACAGAGGTGTTTATTTACTGTTTTTGTTTATTTTTTCTGGGTGGATAAGATTTTGTCCAGGAATTGAAGCGCCGCCCTCTGGATTAGGGCGCAACTAGACCATAATATTCCGACACAGATTTATCGCTTAGCCTCAGGAGCACAAAACTTTAATGGACGCGCACACTTTCGACAAATCAAAATTGCCCAGCCGCCATGTCACCGTCGGCCCCGAACGCGCTCCGCACAGAGCGTTTTATTATGCCATGGGGTTGAGTGAAGAAGAGATAAATCAGCCATTTGTCGGTGTGGTTTCATGCTGGAATGAAGCAGCGCCGTGTAATATAGCTTTAATGCGTCAGGCCCAGTCGGTCAAAAAAGGGGTCAAGCAGGCTTTCGGCACTCCGCGCGAATTCTGCACAATTACGGTTACTGACGGTATTGCCATGGGCCACCAGGGAATGAAGTCCTCGTTAGCCTCACGTGATGTCATCGCCGATTCGATTGAATTGACCATGCGCGGACATAGTTATGACGCCATGGTTGGTGTGGCGGGGTGTGATAAATCCCTGCCGGGCATCATGATGTCGATGTTGCGCCTGAATGTACCCGCGGTCTTTCTTTATGGCGGCTCTATTTTGCCGGGAAAATTCAAAGGCAAGGATGTAACCGTCGTCGATGTGTTTGAAGGCGTTGGTCAACATGCCGCCGGTAATATGTCCGATGAAGATTTGCATGAGCTTGAATGTGTGGCGTGCCCCAGTGCCGGGGCCTGTGGCGGCCAGTTTACCGCCAACACAATGGCATGCGTGTCTGAAGCCATCGGTCTGGCCTTGCCCCTGTCTTCGGGCATGCCGGCACCTTATGAAAGCCGCGATCAATATGCCGAGGCCAGTGGTGTTGCGGTAATGAACCTGCTGAAACTGGGCCTGCGTCCGCGCGATATCGTGACGCGAAAAGCATTGGAAAATGCCGCCACCGTTGTTGCCGCCACCGGCGGGTCCACCAATGCCGGTCTGCATCTGCCCGCCATGGCCAGCGAGGTCGGTATTGATTTTGACCTGGCTGAAGTCTGCGAGATTTTCAAACGCACGCCATATCTGGCTGATTTAAAGCCGGGCGGTAAATATGTTGCCAAAGACATGTATGAAGC
>CAZVAZ010000397.1:1137-2555 GCA_964625235.1 uncultured Hyphomicrobiales bacterium | reverse complement strand
ATCTGATTGAGTATGACGCCCGCGCGTTTGACGCCGGTGACGTCCTGCTCTTCAGGTGGCGCGCGCATCTGCCGGCAAAACACGCCGGCATCGCCACCGGCACCACTCGAATGATTCACGCGCAATCCGGCGCGGATGTGTGTGAAATATCGCTGCAACCATGGTGGGTGCGGCGGCTGGCATATGTTTTCAGGTTTCCAGGAATGATTGATTAATGGCTACATTGGTTTTACAAGCTGCCGGACAATCGGTAGGAACATTTTTGGGCGGCCCGCTGGGCGGCGTTATCGGTCGCGCCGTTGGTGCATTTGCCGGACAGGCGATTGACGGCCAGCTGTTTGGTGCCAAAGCCCGAGAGGTTGAAGGCCCCCGGGTTTCTGACCTTCAGGTGCAGGCCTCAAGCGAAGGCTCACCCATCCCCAGGATATTTGGTCGCGGCCGCCTGGCCGGTCAGATCATCTGGGCCACCAATTTTGAAGAGGAAATCTCAACCCGCACAGAAAAATCCGGCGGTAAAGGTTCTTCAGGCGGCACGAAAACCAAAATTACCGAATACGCCTATTATGCAAATTTTGCTGTCGGTCTGTGTGAAGGGCCGATAACGCGTATCGGCCGCATCTGGGCAGATGGCAAACTGCTGGACCAAAGTGCTTTGACCATCAGGCTGTACAAGGGCTCAGAAACGCAATCCCCCGACAGTCTGATTGAAACCAAGGAAGGTGCAGGCAATACGCCCGCCTATCGCGGACTGGCCTATGTGGTATTTGACCGCATGCCGCTCGAACGCTTCGGCAATCGCCTGCCGCAGCTGTCATTTGAGATATTCAAATCTCTGGATGATATTGAAAGCCGGATCACTTCCGTCAACATTATCCCCGGTACCACCGAATTTGGCTACGATACAACAGAAGTTACCCGCAGTGCCGGTGCCGGTGTAACCCTGGCTGAAAATCGCCACACCACTCAGGAGCAAACCGACTGGTCGGTGGCGATTGATCAGTTGGTGGCCACCTGTCCAAATTTAACATCCGTATCTCTGGTGGTGACCTGGTTTGGCAATGATCTGCGGTGTGCAACTTGTGACATCAGGCCCGGTGTTGAAAACAGGACAAAAATAACCGCGCCGGAAAGCTGGCTGGTTGCCGGGCAGACCAGAGGCAACGCGCACCTGGTCAGCGTCTATGACAATCGACCAGCCTTTGGCGGCACCCCGACAGATGCTTCCGTGATCAGAGCCATACAGGATTTAAAATCGCGCGGCCTGAAAGTCACACTCTATCCGTTTTTGATTATGGACATCCCGGCAGGTAACGCGCTGAGCGATCCCTACACCGGTAATCCCGGCCAGCCGGTCTATCCCTGGCGCGGAGAAATCACCTGTAACCCGGCCCCCGGTGTTAACGCAACAGTTGACAAGA
>CAZVAZ010000397.1:0-1112 GCA_964625235.1 uncultured Hyphomicrobiales bacterium | reverse complement strand
TTTTTTCGGTACATCTCAGACCAGCGATTTTTCAACCAGCTCCGGTGTTGTGACCTTTTCCGGCCCGGTAGACTGGTCCATACGGCGGATGATCCTGCATTACGCCAACCTGTGTGCGCTGGCCGGCGGTGTCGATACATTTCTGATTTCAAGCGAGTTGCGCAACCTGACGCAGGTGCGCGACAGTGCTGTCAATTACCCGGCGGTGAATTTGCTCGCAACTCTGGCTGGCGATGTAAAGTCGGTACTCGGGGGCCAAACCAAAGTCTCATACGCTGCCGACTGGTCGGAATATTTTGGCCATCAGCCGCAAGACGGCAGCAATGATGTGTTGTTTCATCTTGATAACCTGTGGGCAAATTCCAGCATCGATTTTATCGGCATAGATAACTACATGCCCCTGTCTGACTGGCGCGACGGCGACAATCATATTGACCGACAGAATGGTGCCAGATCAATCTATGATCGTGACTACCTCAAAAGCAATATAGCTGGTGGTGAAGGTTATGACTGGTTTTATGCCAGCGACAGCGACCGCACGCAGCAGGTGCGCACAGCCATCACCGACGGCACTTACAACAAGCCGTGGGTATATCGCTATAAGGATCTCATCAACTGGTGGCAGAGCAGTCATTACAATCGCCCTGGTGGTACTGAAGATGCAACGGCTACGGCCTGGGTGCCTCAGTCCAAACCTTTCGTCTTTACCGAATTTGGGTGCCCGGCAATAGACAGCGGCACCAATCAGCCCAATGTGTTTTTCGATCCCAAATCATCCTCCAGTGCAGCACCCTATTTTTCTTCTGCCAACCGCGATGATTTCATCCAGCGCCGCTATCTCGAAGCCATGCTGGACTACTGGGGAGCAGGCAAGGGTGGCGTAAACACAACCAATAATCCGACATCGAGCGTCTATGGCGCACCGATGGTTGATTTTGGCACCATGTCAATCTGGACGTGGGATGCGCGACCCTTTCCAGCCTTTCCGTTTCTCACCTCGATCTGGTCAGATGGTGACAACTGGGAACGCGGCCACTGGTTGAGCGGCAGGCTGGGCGCGGTTGCGCTTGAGCCTCTGGTGCGAACCATGCTGGAACAATTCGGATTTGACA
>CAZVAZ010000396.1:0-2558 GCA_964625235.1 uncultured Hyphomicrobiales bacterium | reverse complement strand
CCCAGCGCATTATCCATCTCGCCGCTCAGGCCGGTGTGCGTTATTCGATCGAAAATCCCCGCGCCTACATTGATACCAATATTGTCGGGTTTTTGAACATCCTCGAAGGCTGCCGCAATTACAAAACAGAACATCTGGTCTATGCCTCATCAAGTTCCGTCTATGGCGCCAATACCGCCCTGCCGTTTGATGTGCAGCACCATGTCGACCATCCGGTTTCTCTTTACGGTGCGACAAAAAAATCCAATGAGTTAATGGCGCACGCTTACGCCCATCTCTATCGCATACCAGTCACCGGCCTGCGGTTTTTCACCGTCTACGGCCCCTGGGGCCGACCCGACATGGCACCGTTCATGTTTACGCAAAAAATACTGGCGGGCGAGGTCATAGACGTTTTTAATCACGGCAAGCACGCCCGTGATTTCACCTATATTGATGATATCGTTGAAGGCGTTGTGCGCACGTTAGACCAGCCCGCTGTTGCCAATCCGCAATGGCGCGGCGATACCCCCGACCCGGGTTCGTCCACCGCCCCGTACCGCGTGTACAACATCGGTAATAACAATTCAGTTGAATTGATGTACTTCATTGAGTGCATCGAGAAATCCACCGGCATGACGGCAAAGAAAAACTTTCTGCCCATGCAGGCCGGTGATGTCCTGGAAACTTTCGCCAATGTGGATGATTTAACCAACGCCGTCGGCTTCAAACCCTCAACCCCCATCGAAGACGGCATTGACCGCTTGGTTGAATGGTATCGGGATTTTTACCAGGTTTAGAACCGGGCTAAGAGTAGCGATCAATGGCAAAAGGTGAAAGCGGGATGTCCTGGTTTTCTCCGCCAATCAACTGGCTCAAAAGCCTGCCGGTTGTCGGTCCCAGCGTCAGACCGATATGGCCGTGGCCAAATCCGTAATAGATATTCGAAAATCCTGCCGAGCGGCTGATCACCGGCAGACTGTCGGGGGTGGAAGGCCGGTGCCCCATCCATTGTGTGCCGCCTTCATCATTGAGGTCCGGCAGATAACGCCTGGCGAGTTTCAGCAGGGCTTTGGAGCGGGCATAATTGGGCGGGGCATCAAGTCCGGCAAATTCAGCAGCACCACCAATGCGCAATCCCTGTGCCATGGGCGTGAGCACAAAATGTTCTTCAAAGGTCAAATAGGTTTTTATATCCAGACCCGTGTTGGGCAACATGGTGTTGTAGCCGCGTTCGGATTCAAGCGGAAAGCTGTCTCCCAATTGCGCACTCAAACGTGCCGAATGCGCACCCGCGGCAATCAGACAGGCATCGAATGCGAATTTATTACCGTGCTCGCCTGACGCTGCGACGGGACGTTCATCAACAAATTCAAATCCGCCAACAGTGTCGCGCACGAATGTCACGCCGGCGCTGCGCAAATAACCGGCAAGAGCTACAAGCAGCGCTTGTGGGTCAATATAATGGCACCAGTCAGGAATGAAGTAGCCGCAATGTGCGCCGGGCCCAAGGGCAGGTTCGCGTTCAAGGATTTGTTTTCTGTCGATGGCTGAAAACTCTATTCCAAGCTGCTTGCGCATTGCCCATTGTTTTGCATCTTTGTTGCGCGAGCGTTCACTGTGATAAAGCCAAAGATTGCCATTTTGCCGCAACAGGTGTTGTGCATTGATTTCTTTTATCAGTTCAAAATGATGGTCGCGCGCAGGTGCCATCAGTGACGCTAACGCCCTGGTCGATGCTTCAACCCGGGCCCCGGTGCCGGCAGCCAGAAATTTCACCAGCCAACCCATAAGCTTTGGCATATGGCCGGGGCGGATAGACAAAGGGCCTAATGGATCCAGAAGCCATCGCGGTACTTTAAGCCACAGCCCCGGCTCGGAAACCGGAAAAACCTGCGCGATGGCAATAGCACCGGCACTGCCGCATGCGGTGGTATCATCGGCAGGATCACTGGAAACAACCGTGATTTCCCAGCCTTGCCGCAGCAGGTGAAAGGCACAACACAGGCTGATAATACCGCTGCCGACGATAACAAGCTTTTTACCCGAGCCAACCGATGTCATGAGGCAATCTCCAAAACAACCTCAACTATAAGCGAGATTGGAAATGAACAATTGCCATCAACCCGATGCGAATTTCAATCCGGCCTGCCGCGCTACGCGTTTTTGCCGCCGTCGTTCCTGAATTGGCTGGTAGGCGATTTGGCAATGCTCCGGGCAATAGGGCATTTTTGCCGACGGATTGCGGCCGCAAAAATGAAAATCATCGCCGCTTGGGTCACCAATCGGCCAGCGGCAGGTTTTTTCACTCAAGGTTAAAATGGTAGCCCTTTCACCCGGTGGAATTTCAACTTCACGAATGGGCGCGGGCTCAGGCTCGGGCAGCGGGGCTGTTTGCGCCAGCATCTCGGCCTTCAAGGCCGTGGCTCCGGCACTTCTGTAGGCATTTACACGACCGGGATGGCTGGGTTGGCGTGGTTTGCTGACCCGGGGGCGGGAGTTGCGTGACGGCGTTACTCTGCCGGACAGGCCGAGACGGTGAACTTTGCCAATCACCGCATTTCGCGTAACTTCACCGA
>CAZVAZ010000395.1:0-2559 GCA_964625235.1 uncultured Hyphomicrobiales bacterium | reverse complement strand
GCCATTTCCTTAATCGCACTGCGCCCGAGATGATGGTTAGCGCCTGAATGCGACGGTCGGCCTTCCGTCGAAATCACATAGCGCGAAACTCCTTTGCGCGCGACAACAATCTTGCCACCATCGCGTGCGGGTTCGGTTACCAGCACATATTTGGCGTTTTCACCGGCAGCTTCTATGAGTGCTTGCGATGTTTCCGAACCTGTCTCTTCGTCAGAAACATAGAGCAGCCGCAACGGCAGTGGCGGTGTTTTGTTCTCCTGCATCAAGGCACAAAAAGCAGCATATGCCAGGTAAGCCCCGCCCTTCATGTCATAAATTCCCGGCCCATAAGCACGGTCGCCCTCAATTTTGAAGGGCAGTTGCTTTAACGTTCCCGTAGGGTGAACCGTATCGAGATGACACAGCACCAGAATACCCGGCCCATCACCTCCCCAGGGTGCGCAGATTGACAGATGGTCACCACAGCCATTTGTCCCGGCAATGCGTGAAACCTCGGCTCCAGCGGTCGTGTAGCCGGCTTCCACAACATCCATCATGGCATTTACACCCTCAACATGTGAGGTCAGGCTTTCAATTTCGACCCACGCACGAATACCGTCAAGCAGTTCTGCTTCCAGTGTTTTAGTCATATTTATTGCCCCGGGGGTAACGAATTAGGAGAGTTAGTTGAGCGCGAAACGCTCTAAGGCCATTGATATATTGAAAGATGCATCATTTCAACAACAGGCTACAGGATCTGACCGAGAAATTCCCTGGTACGAGGATCTTTGGCATCATCAAAAAATGTTGCCGGTGGCCCGTGCTCGACTATCACACCTCTGTCGGTGAAATAAATATGGTCTGCCACTTCGCGGGCAAAACCCATTTCGTGGGTTACCAGAATGCACGTCATGCCTTCATCCGCGAGTTCCTTGATCACCACCAGAACCTCTTTAACGGTTTCGGGATCGAGCGCTGCTGTTACCTCATCAAACAACATCACATCCGGGTTCATTGCCAGTGAGCGCGCAATCGCCACGCGCTGTTGCTGACCGCCTGAAAGTTCGCCGGGATAAGATTCCTCCTTACCCTCCAGCCGCACTTTTTTGATCAGGTCGCGTGCCCGCGCCTCGACTTCTGATTTGTCCTGCTTGAGCACCGTAACCGGTGCCATCATGACGTTTTCAATCGCGGTTTTATGGGGAAACAGATTATACTGCTGGAACACCATGCCAACTTTTTTGCGCAACTCGAGCTTGTCGAGATTGGGGTCGTTTACCTCAATTCCCTCAACGGTAATAGAGCCCGCCTGGATATCGTTCAAGGCATTTATGCATCTGATAAGGGTAGACTTGCCCGAGCCTGAAGGGCCAATGACGCAAACCACCTCTGACTTCATGACATCAAAGGTGACGCCTTTAAGTACTTCCAGATCACCAAAGGATTTATGCACCTCTTTAATGCTGATCATTGGTTGATCAGCGGTCCACTCAGATGAACTCATGACATTTTCTTTCTAGGTTTCAATAGCAAAGCGTTGCTCCAGCCGCCGGGTCAGGGACGCTATGGGGTAACTGTAGGCAAAGAACCATGCCATCAGCCACAAATACATGGGAATTAGAAATTCGCTGCGACCTTCGGCTGCCAGAGCGTTCTGGGTTAGTGTCATGCCATCATTGACACCAAGGATGGAAATCAACGGTGTCGACATGGTCAAAATGCAATACCAGTTCATCCACGGCGGGATCATTCGTTTTATACATTGCGGTAAAATTATTTTCCACAGTGTCTGAGTGCGTGAAAAGGCCAGGCTTTCCGCTGACTCCCATTGTGCGGTTGGTATGGACGTTATAGCGCCACGGACGATTTCAGACACATTTGCCATGATTGGTAAGGACAGTGCAAAAGTTGCTTTTGTCCAGCCTGGAATATCAATCTGCTGGCCGCCAATTTTAACAGAAAATGGCAACAGCAACATGAAATAGAACAACAGGACCAGCCAGGGTGAATTACGAAACAGTTGGGTTATTAACCATGAAATACGCTGGATTATCGGATTGGTGGAAACCTGTCCGATGCCAAGCCACAATCCGAGAAAAGTACCCAGTGCCATGGATATAAAGCTGACAGCAATATTGAGAATAAACCCGCCAAACTCTCCTTCCGGCCCCCAGAACATCAAAGGTGTCCATTTCACCAGGGTTTGAAAGATAGTCTGAGTGGCATCACCTTGAAGTTGTGCATATGCTGCATCAATCATCAGCCATGACGAGAGTATCAAAATCAATGCCATGCCGATACTTCGGTTGCGCGCCAAACCAGCCATGTTTTCAATCTGCCAGCCGGGTCCATTGGTCAGTGTGAATGGCTTTATGACCGGCAAATCAGTTTGGCTCCGATTCAGGAAAAACCTGTCTTTAATATTTCCCGTCATTGGCCAAATCCCGGTATTCTTATTGATTTCTCCCATCTGTGCATCAGCCAGACGAGAAACCCGACCAGTGAAACATAGATGACCCAAACCACGTTCATCATTTCAAGAACATTGTATTCATCCGACCAGATCTGGTTGGCAACATA
>CAZVAZ010000394.1:0-2578 GCA_964625235.1 uncultured Hyphomicrobiales bacterium | reverse complement strand
GGATTAGGGGTTTTGCGTCTTTCCAGCGACACTTTTTGGGCCATGACGCTGCGTGAACTTGAAGCAGCCGC
This sequence comes from uncultured Hyphomicrobiales bacterium, assembly GCA_964625235.1. Taxonomy (GTDB): domain Bacteria; phylum Pseudomonadota; class Alphaproteobacteria; order Rhizobiales; family JAJFHR01; genus JAJFHR01. Next base: position 2,507 of record CAZVAZ010000394.1, on the reverse strand, counting down.
AAGTGGTGTCTTTGGCCCGCCCTCCTTGTGGGCAGCCCCCACAAGGAGGGAGTTCACACACTTGATGAAAGCCTATCCCGATGGCGCACAGCAGGAGAAAATGAAATGACCGATATGGCAGAAGGCCTGACCTTGCGTCTTGATATGGACGTTGCACCTTTGCGAAAAAATATCAAAGAAGCCACGTCGCTTGGCGTCAATTTTGGTTCGACCCTGATAAACGCCTTTGAAGGCGTGGCCTTTCAGGGCAAAAAAGCATCGGAAGTTTTTAAATCTTTCGCTTCAAGCCTGTCAAAACAGGCCTTTAACAGCGCTGTTGCTCCTTTGAGCGGCCTGTTGAACAATGCGGTTTCAGGGCTGTTTTCATCCGGTGCCCAGGGCAGCTCCTCCAGCGGATCAATCATCCCCTTCGCCCGTGGCGGCGTCGTCGACGGGCCAACGTTGTTTCCCTTCAACAACAACCGTATGGGCCTGATGGGGGAGGCGGGGAGCGAGGCAATATTGCCACTGTCGCGCGGGGCCGATGGCAAGCTGGGCGTGCGCTCGAATTCTTCCGGCCAGAACACCAGCATCGTTTTTAATATTTCAACGCCCGATGCCGGCAGCTTTCGCCAGTCTGAAAGTCAGATCAGCGCCATGGTGGCGCGGGCTGTCAACCGTGGCTCAAGGAACCTGTAATTATGATGTTTCATGAAATCCGGTTTCCTGTCGATATTTCGATTGGTGCCACGGGCGGTCCCGAACGCCGCACCGAGATTGTAACGCTTGGGTCAGGCCGCGAGGAACGCAACACGCGCTGGGCAAATTCACGCAGGCGGTTTAATGCGGGCTACGGCATTAAAACGCTCGACCAGATACATCAGGTCATCGGGTTTTTTGAAGAACGTCGCGGCCGTCTGCATGGCTTCAGATGGCGCGATCCCGTCGACAATAAATCATGCCCGCCAGGCAGCACCCCGAGCCCGCAGGATCAGGTTATCGGGGTGGGCGATGGTATTTCAGATTTGTTTTTGCTGACCAAAGATTACAGCGAAAACATAAACCCCTATCTCCGCCGCATTGATAAACCGGTTGCGGGCTCCGTGATTGTTGCCGTTGACAGTGTGTTGCAAACCGCTGGCAGCGATTACTCAATCGATGAAGCCACCGGTGTCATCCTGTTTTTACCCGGCAATATTCCCGCCCCCGGTGCCTTGATCACCGCCGGGTTCTTGTTTGATGTGCCCGCAAGGTTTGACAGTGATTACCTCGAAATCAATCTGACCAATTTTGATGCCGGTGCCATTCCCGATATTCCAATTGTGGAGATCAGACTGTGAGAACTTTACCTTCCGGCTTGCAGGCTCACCTTGATACCGGTGCAACAAACCTGTGCTGGTGCTGGCGGCTGACCCGCGATGATGGTGTGGTGCTGGGTTTTACCAATCATGATGAAAACCTCACTTTTGATGGCACACTGTTTGAGGCAACGGCGGGCTTTCACGGCACCGAGGTTTCGTCGTCCCTGGGGCTTTCAGTCGATAATCTTGATGTCTCAGGTGCGCTGCAATCCGCCCGGTTGGATGAGGCAGACCTTGCCGCAGGATTGTTTGATGATGCCGAGGTTGAAATCTATATTGTCAACTGGAGCGATATTGATCAACGCCTGTTGATACGTCAGGGGAACCTTGGTGAAGTCAAGCGCGGCCAACTGGCCTTTGAAGCCGAAATACGCGGGCTTGCCCATAAGCTCAACCAACCTTTCGGACGCCTGTTTCAATACCCGTGCGATGCCGATGTGGGAGATCAGCGCTGTAGCGTCGACCTAACTGCGTCGCAGTTTCAAGCCAGCGGTCAGATAAGCGGCCTTGAAGATCGCCGACGCTTTACAGTCAGCGGTCTTGAAACTTATGTGGCCAACTGGTTTGAACGCGGCAAGCTCACCTGGACTTCTGGTGTCAACTTAAACCGCGCCATGGAGGTGAAAGTCCATCGCATAAATCAGGGTTTACACGTGATTGAACTGTGGCAGCCGATGACCAGCGACATCGCCCTCAACGATACATTCACCATCACGGCGGGGTGCGACAAACAATTTTCAACCTGCCGGGAAAAATTCAACAACGGCGTAAACTTTCGTGGTTTTCCTGCCATGCCGGGTAATGATTTCGCCATCTCCTATCCCAACAAGTCCGATGGGACCAATGACGGCAATTCGCAGAGTTCAAATTGATGACCACCCCTGCAAGGATGTCCGTCACCCGCAACCAGATTGTCGAACAGGCGCGAACCTGGCTCGGCACACCCTACCACCATCAAGCGGCACTTAAGGGTGTGGGGTGCGATTGCCTCGGACTTATACGCGGTGTTTACAGGTCTTTTCACGGCCACGAACCTGAACCGGTTCAACCCTATTCACCCGATTGGGCAGAAGCGTGCGGACACGAACAGTTTGCTGCGGCTGCCCGGCGCCATCTGATTGAGTATGACGCCCGCGCGTTTGACGCCGGTGACGTCCTGCTCTTCAG
>CAZVAZ010000393.1:0-2583 GCA_964625235.1 uncultured Hyphomicrobiales bacterium | reverse complement strand
TTATACATTTTTTGTCCTTTCAAATCCGAATTTAAGCAGCCTTGGTTACGACTTCGTCTTCTTCGAAATCCACGTGGCGGCGACGTTGCAGAAAGATGATCAAAAACAGCAGGCTGAGGGCGGGAATGTAGAAAAATTCCTTGGCGAAGCGCTCATTTTCCAATTGCACAATTTCGACAATCACCGGATTATCAACCTCACCCATCGTAAATAACTTATCGATTTGCTTGTGCTTGCTGTCCCAGGTCACGCCATCAACAACAAGTTTACCGTCCTCTTCTAGAATTTGCAGCCCGGCTTTGGTGAAACGGGTTTCGCCATCAGCCTTGGGGCCGAGATCCAGAAGGATTGTGGTATTGTTGTTGATATCAGGATTGTCAAAATCCGGACCTACTATTCTCACCCGCATTTTGGCATCATCGGGCATTGCGGACGCCAGGCTCAAGGCCTGGACACCGGGTTTTTCCTCGTAAGGAGGTGATATCTGATCGAGCCAGAAACCCGGTCTAAACAAAGTAAAGGCTATCAACAACAGTGATATACTTTCCCACACCCGGCTTTTGGTAAGGAACCACCCTTGCGTTGCCGCAGCAAACAGCATCATCGCTATGGTTGCGATGATGAATATAAACACAGCCTTGTACAAGGTCACATCTATCAGCAGCAATTCGGTGTTGAAAATGAACAGGAACGGCAGCAGGGCTGTGCGAATGTCATAGGCAAAACCCTGAACACCGGTCATGATCGGATCACCCTTCGATATGGCCGCAGCAGCGTAAGCTGCCAGCCCCACCGGGGGTGTGTCATCAGCCAGAATACCAAAGTAGAACACAAACAGATGCACCGCCACCAGCGGCACAATCAGGCCTGATTTGGCACCAAGGGCGACAATTACCGGTGCCATCAGACCAGCCACCACCAGATAGTTGGCGGTTGTCGGCAACCCCATGCCCAGTATCAGGCTCATCAGGGCAACCAGTATCAACATGATCAGCAGATTGCCGCCGGACAGGAATTCAACGAATTGTCCGACAATACCATGCACACCGGTCAGTGAAATGGACCCGACAATGACACCGGCAGCAGCCGTTGCGATACCAATCGAGATCATGTTGCGTGAACCGGCAATCATGCCGATAATGGTATCTTCAACACCTTCTTTCAAACGGCCAATGAAATTACCCTGGCCACGGAACATGGCTTTCAGCGGTTTTTGTGTCACGGCGATGAAGATCATCGCCAGACAGGCATAAAACGCCGACAGATGCGGCGACAGGCGTTCCGGTGTTGGCAGGATTGACCACAACAACAGGATAATCGGCAACAGGTAGTAAAGACCTGTCACCGCTGTATCACCGGCGTGAGGCAGTTCTGTCATCGGCGATTCAGGATCGTCCTCTTCAAGATCGGGGCGCGTGGAGGCCACGTAGGCAAGCGCGATATAAATAGCACCGAAAATTGCCATAACCGCATAAAGCGACAAACCGGGATTGGCAGCTTTAACCGCTCCCAATGTGTAGTAGACAATAATGAAGCCAAGAGAAATCAGGATAAATCCTAACAAAAAGCCCATAACTTTACGCTTGAACGTCACTGATGACGGCAGTTTCGGCAGGCCTTTGAGGTGTAGTTTGCACGCTTCCAGATGAACAATGTAAACCAGCGCAATGTAGGATACCAAAGCTGGCAGCAAGGCATGTTTGAGCAAAGTGGTGTATTCAACACCGGTGAATTCCGCAATCAGGAAGGCAGCCGCCCCCATGACCGGTGGTGTCAATTGTCCATTGGTGGAAGCCGCCACTTCCACAGCACCGGCTTTTTCCGCACTAAAGCCTGTACGCTTCATCAAGGGAATTGTGAAGGTACCTGTGGTTACCACGTTGGCAATTGAAGAACCTGAATAAAGACCGCTGAGTGCGGAGGCAATCACCGCTGCTTTGGCCGGGCCACCGCGAAAATGACCGAGCAGGGCAAAGGCGATTTTAATGAAATATCCCCCGGCACCGGCTTTTTCCAAAATGGCGCCAAAGAGCACGAACAGGAAAATAGTCTGGGCAGAGACCGAAAGCGGTTTACCAAAAACCCCTTCTTCCTGCATCCAGAAATGCCAGATACCTTTAACAAAAGAAGCACCGCCCCAGTTGCCACCACCGACAAACACATAAGCCATCAAAACGGCAGCCACAATAACCAGGGGCAGGCCCAGTGAGCGGTATACGGCAAGTGTCAGAACCGCCATGCCGATAACGGCTGCGGTCATGTCATACTGGATGTTTTCATGAGCAAAATCACCGGCGCGATCGGCGATATTGGAGTTCATGACAATCATATAAAGGATGGCACTCATGCCCAGAGCCAGCAAGACCCAGTCATAGGTGGGGATAGTGGAACGATTGCTGGATTTGAACATCGGAAACGCGAGAATTGATAAAACAAGCGCAAACAACAAATGAATTTTACGCGAAATTGACAGATTGGAGATGAAAATGAAAAAATTAGCCCCGGTATACTCCGTCAACATAAACGGTAGCGGTGAGGCTATGTAAAGTTGATAAAGCGCCCAGGCCAGGCAAATCCCCGGTA